>NZ_CP128399.1:1974107-2303125 GCF_030389965.1 Candidatus Chlorohelix allophototropha | reverse complement strand
TTTTAACCCTGACAGTTAATGAATATATACAATTGTCTAGCAGAGAACAACTGATTTACCGAACCTACCGCAACCCATTTTTACTTTTGCTTATAATGCCGCTGATACTATTTGTAGTGCTGCATCGCTTCCCCAATCCCAGAGCAGCTAGGCGAGAGCGTTACAGCGTTTACTGGACTAATTTAGCTCTATTGGGAATTACCTTGTTATTGGGCTTTAGTATCGGATTTTTACCTTTACTTCTGATTGAGCTACCGCTTATGTTATGCGCATCAATTATGGGAGTCTGGTTATTTTATATCCAGCACCAATTTGAAGCGACCTATTGGGAGCAAGGGGTCAAATGGAACTTTATGCGCGCAGCTTTAAAAGGAAGTTCGTACTATAAGCTTCCAATATTACTTCAATGGTTCACCGGCAATATCGGTTTTCATCATATTCATCACCTCAGTCCTCTCATTCCTAACTACAATTTGCAAAAATGCCACGATTCAAATTCTCTTTTCCGCCAGACCGAGATTCTAACCCTTCGTAAGGGGTTAAAGAGCATTTTCTTGCGATTATGGGATGAAGAGCGGCAAATAATGGTAGGATTTGATTTTGGCAAGTGAAGTTGAGCGCTTGCTAGTTTCCGGTATATTAGTAACTTACCAGTTAATCATAGGCGAGGGCGTTCAATTTTTTCTAGCAATCCCCGCTGGTTTTGTTACTAGAATAATGCCTATCTGTGGCGTGTGGTAGAATAAAACGTGTATTATCAAGCTTATTCAATTTGAGCCTATATCAAAAGGAAATAGAGGTGTAGGTAGCATGCCACAGGTAGATTCGATTCAGGAGTTAGGGCAATTCTTTCTTCCTTTGGCAATTAATGGTAGCACCTTCCCCCCTCATTATTTTATTCTCGATACCGGCGCAGGGATGAGTGCCATTGATGTAAGTTTAGCGCAATCGCTAAATTTGACAACCATTGGTTATGCCGAATTGGCGGGAACTGCCGGGGTGATAAATGTACCTATCAAACAAATAGATACTCTTGCCCCTCTCCGCCGGATGTTGCCCGTCACAGAACTCACCCAATATGACTTGATTGCCACTACCCAAGATTTGTCACAATTCAAAGTTCCATATCCGGCTACCCATGAAGCCGGGCTACTTGGCAATAATTTTCTGCGTCATTTTATTGTGGAATTGGAATTTTTACCACCCGCGCTACATATCTACCGTCCTCAAGGGTACTTGCCGCCCGGAGTGGATGGAACTCGTTTTATTAACATTTGGCTAGATGGTCACCATATTATGCGAGTGCAAGGTCGTTTGGATGGCTGGTTAGAGGTTGATTTGCGCGTGGATAGCGGCGCAGCTTCCCTTTCCTTAGCAGGACCTTACCTTAATTTGCCTGTTGCGGTCTGGAAGAAGCTATGTGATAAACATCCAGAGTATTATTTTTATACTACATTAAATGCGGGTGGCATGGGCGGTCCGGTAGAGTTAAACGTTGCTCGAATTGGTTCACTTGAAATTGGATCACTCCGCTTTGATTATCCTAGTGTGGTAGTCCAACCGGAACAGGGTATTTTTGCTAACAAAGATGCTGTAGGTTTTATATCCCTCAACCTTTTTGAGTCGCGCCGCTGGATGACTATTGATTACCCGGCAGGTCGCATATATCTGGGACAACCTTGAACCTTATAGGGATTAATTGCTATGTAGCAAGCTTTTGCCCATTACCTAGATGAAATTTGGTGTGGTTAGGTTAAGTCAATTTGTAGTAAAAATCAGATACAGCAACACAAAAACAATGCATAAATATTAAATGCACTTAAAACTTGACGTTCCATGTGTAAATCGTTTAAACTGCTCAATTGGAAGAACCTTTAGCAGTAGCTGATAAGCGCTATTGTTTGATTTTGAAAAGGATTTAACAACTACTAAATGGAACCAAGACAGGAAACAAAGTCACTGCCGCGCAACCGCAAGTGCGGCAACTGTCGTTATTTCGAGCCTGCGCCCCTCTGGCGTAAGGGCTGGTGCCGTAATCCCCGCCTGTATGATCGTCGTGCTAACCATCTGGTTGACGCTTCCAGTATAGACTGTGAGCAGGTATTTCGCGCTCGAATTTATTGGGAACCGATTCCTGAACCGGAACTAATCCCTCAGCATAGCCTTTTAGGGCAAATTGCGGAAAACCCCATCGAAGGTAATGCCGATGCCGGTGGGAAGCCTCGTGTTTCCTCCGAAGGCGTATTACGTCCCAAACCACCTGTTCGTCCAGTTATTAATCGTATCCAACGAGAAGTGCCCGGACGAGAGAAAACAGAAGCTTTGCCGGGCATGGTTCAGCATCCTAATCAATTGCGCCGTTGGTTGCTGGAAAATATCCCCTATTACGATAAAGTGGACGGCCCTATCTCGCGTGTCCCTTGGACTATTGTGCTACCAGGGCTGGTTATATTTTTGGCTTTGTTAATCATTTTTGCCAATATTTTTGGAGGAAGCAAGAAACAGGAAGCAGTTAATCCTACCACTGCGCCGATTGTTACGCCTTTGATTACTACTACTTCGGCTGTTGTGCTTGTGCCAACTACAACGGCTTCGAGTAACAGTATTGCGGTTGCAACCCCAACCCTATCTAATGCGCTGCCTACTGCAACCCCTCTGCCAGTTAAAACTACTGTAGTTTCAACTGAAAAAAGAGCAAAGGTGGTCAACACAGGCACTTCCAAAAGTGTAAATCTAAGAAAAGATACCAGCACAAAAGACGATAAAAATATTATTACTCGTATCCCGGAAGGCTCTGAGGTAGTTATAATCGGTGCGCCGCAGTTTGCAGAAGGTAAAGAATGGTGGCAGATAAAATACAAGGAATTCACCGGTTGGGCAGCCAAAGATTACCTGCAACAAATACCCTGATCGTTGGGAAATGCCGGAATAGCACATTCCGGCTATTTCTATAAGATGATGCTGGAAAAACTCGAAACCGCGCTAGTTTGCTACACGCAAGCAAGCTTTGAAAATCTTGAACCGGAGAATCCTGCTACTGAGGAAGATGAAGCCACGCGCCAAGCACATTTAGTTCCAGAAAAAGCACGTTTGCTTGTAGCTGCTTTAAAGCTCGCCGGAGTTGATAGCGATATAGTTAAAGTGCCCTTGCGCAGTTTTCAGCCACGGGACATTGCAAAAGCCGCTTTTGGCTGGCGCTTGCTGGATTTAAAGGAAAGCAACGGGCGCAGCATTGACCTAGTGATTTGTCTAGATTTCCCGGCATGGTCTTTGAGTCACCCGCATAAAATAAGTTGGCTGATTAACTTACCCAATTTTGTAACGCGCCGTAGTAGCGCAAACCCTCCTCGCTCAAAAGATACAAATGGGGGCGCAAATCTTGATTTGCATGGCAATGTGTCTTCACTTTTGCAATCGGAGAGACGCGGACTTGCCGAATCATGGCGAATTATGGCAGGCAACCGTTCAGTAGCGGAAGAGTTAGCGCGCAGTGGCTTACAGGTAAATTACAACCCCTTCCCGATTGAAGAAACTGATCCGGCAAGCTCGGAATGGCAAACGGTAATCAAGCGCTTGGTAACCTCAGTTTTGAGGCAAGGCACATGAAGCAGAGTGCCCGTTTTTATCTCGTTCTGCAATGGCTCTCTTTTTTATTGCTGCTTGCCGGGTTTGCCGGACCATGGCAATACGGGCCATTGGGGAAAACACCGGATTTTGGTTGGCAACCCGTCTGGGCGTTGTTACTAAATTTCTTAGGTTTGAACCTGTTCATTATTTTTTCAGTGGCAAATTGTTTTTCTTACCTAGAATTATGTTATCGTCAAGGTAAAACCGTGCTGCGTGAAGTTCTAAAATGGATGGGGGCTTTCTTGTTCTTGATTGTTGCCATACCTTTGCTGGCATGGCTGCCCTTTAATCAAACTCAACGCAGCACTACCCCTCTATTTAACGAAACTACCTATGGCTGGGGAATGTGGGTGACTCTAATAGGTCTGGTAGTTCAAGTTGGGGCATTGCGTTTGCGAATTATTAAAGAGAAGAAGAACCACTGAAAGTGCCAACTCCCCTAAAAGTTACAACCGGGCGTTCATTGCTAAAAGTTACCCTTTTACTCTTATTACTCATTCTCAGTCTTTTTTCCCTTGCTGCCACTGCTTTCGCCGATCTTTACTTTAATAAAGGCGTAACCTACGACACTAATCACCCCGCTATACCCTATACACAGGCGGGAGATTTAGGCGCTAACCCGTTAGGGGTCAATACCTTTCTAAACCTAGAAGATACTGCAAATATAGATCGAATTCTTGATTTGGTAAAAGCGGGGGGCTATGGTTATATTCGCCAGCTTTTTCCGTGGAAGGATATTCAGGAGTTAAAAGGCAGTTATAATGACCGCGATGGTCAAAACGGTTGGGCTAAATATGATGCGATTGTGGAAAAAGCGAGCTCACGCGGCATAAAAATAATAGCGCGTCTCGATCAGCCGCCGGTGTGGGCGCGAGAGCAAGTCTTGAAAACCATACCACCAAGTTTAGATGTAACCGGGCCACCGGATGATTTAAACGATTGGGGCAATTTCGTTGAAGCGGCAGTTACCCGCTACAAGGGGAAAATAAAATATTTCCAGATATGGAACGAGCCTAATCTGGAAGTGGAATGGAATGCCAAACGGGTAAACCCTGCGGGTTATGTGGATTTGCTCAAAGTAGCTTATGAACGTGCCAAAGCCGCTAACCCTGATGTAGTGATTATTACGGCTGCGCTTGCTCCGAGTAATCAGGATGGCGCCGAGTTTAACAGCCTGAATGACCTGAAATATCTTGACCAGTTTTATGAGGCTGGCGGCGCGAAATATTTTGATATTTTGGCGGCACAGGCATACGGCTTGGGTTATTCGCCGGATTACCGTTTTACCGAGCCTGATTTTCGCGAAAAGGATTTGAAACGGGTTAATTTCTCGCGGTTAGCTGATATGCGCGCGGTGATGCTGAAACATGATGACGGCAAACGTCCGGTGTGGATTACCGAGTACGGTTGGTTGAGTATGCCGGATAAAGTGGTACAGCAATACCCGCTAAAGCCTTGGGGTGAAAATATTGATGAGGCTACCCAAGCGCAGTATTTGGTAAAGGGTATCGAGCGGGCGCGTAAGGAGTGGGATTGGGTTGGCGTAGTCAACGTTTGGTTCCTTAAAGCGGACAAATACTTGCTAGATAGAAGCGATTTATGGGGACAAGCGCGTTATTTTGCGCTGATAAACCCGGATTGGTCGGTGCGTCCGGCTTATACCGCGCTTCAGCAGTATGCTTTAACGAACTATAGCATTGCGACTACTGGCTTTCATGCTCAGAATAGCCCGGCTATTACGCTTGAAAACCAACGCTTGCAGTTCCGCTTTCAAGGGCAGCAACTTGACCTCGCCGGACTCAAGGTATCGAAGGAAACTGAAATAAGCTATAGCATTGATGGCAAAACTTCCCCAACTATCAAGCTTTCGCCTCAAACAGAGCGTTTGCAATTGGCGGACGGATTGAGCTACGGGCTACACACGCTGGAAATGACTTTACCAGTTGGGCAACTTGCCTCATATGGTTTCTATGTTTCTAATGATAATGCATGGGGTTGGCTATTTCTGCCGCTATATTTACTCAGTGGTTTGACTACGCTTGGTAGTGGTTCTGTGCTGGGTTGGCGCACCTTTAGAGCGTTGGAGAAGGGCTTGCCGCTCTTTTGGCTATGGGTGTTGCGCCAATTGCGCCGAATATGGCAAAACCGTTACAGCCTTGCGCCCTATGGCATGATTTTCGCATTGTTATTATTTTATTTTGCGCCCCCCGCGCCCTTGGCAATATTTGGCGCACTGCTGCTCTTTCCCTTAGCTCTTGTGCGCCCGGATTGGATGATATATCTGGCGATTTTCACCGCCCCGCTATATCTAAATCCGCGCAATTTGAGAGAGAGCCTTGACCCCTTTACCAGAATTAAAAATCTGGTAGTGCCGCGCGACCCCAATAATCTGCCTCAAAACCCTCTGGAGTTTTCCTTATTTGAAGTAATCATTGTTATTGCGGCGTTTGCGTGGCTTGCAAGCACTCTATATCAAATATGGCGAACTCGCACAATTACTTTCCCCACTAATTGGTTAACATGGTGGCGCAGACAGGGCGCTTTTGCCTTGCCGTTGCTGTTGTTCGGACTTGCTGCGACCATATCGCTATTAACTCCTGAGCCTAGCCATTTGCGGGAAGCCTTGCGCGATTTCCGGGTGGTAATCGTAGAACCGCTCATTCTGTACCTGCTAACCGTTCGCTTTATCCGCAAGCGTGAACAGTTCATTCGAATCTTCGATGTGTTGGTGTTGGCTAGTTTATTAATTGCGGCAGGGGCATTTTACCAATTTCTTTTATCCAAAGATAATACCGTATCAGCGGAGGGAGTTAGCCGAGTAATTTCGATATATTCTCACCCGGATAATCTAGGTTTGTACATCGGACGCATAATACCGCTAGTTACAGCCGTTGCATTTTTCGGTGGGGCAATTAAAGAGTTGGCGCGGCGGCGTGTAGTGTACGGCTTAGCGTTGTTGCCCCTTTTGGGTACATTAATTCTCAGTTTTTCGCGAGGGGCGTGGCTGGCATCTGCGCTTGCCTTGCTGGTAATGATTATCATTGTGCGTTCCCGGCGCGGGTTAATAATCTTCGGAATCGGGGCGTTAGGTCTGGTAGCTTCCATACCTTTTATCAAGCTGGAAAGAATCACTTCTCTATTCAGTTTCGTGACGGGCAGCAATAATACGCGCTTGCATGTCTGGCAGGCTTCGTTGGATATGATACGCGACCACCCACTTACCGGAATTGGGTTGGATCAGTTTTTGTACAAATATCAGCTTGAATATGTAAGACCGGAAGCTTGGTTGGAACGATTTACCAGTCACCCCCATGACATTTTGTTGGATTACTGGCTTAGATTGGGTATAATAGGACCAGTGCTCATAATATGGTTGCTAGTTGTATTTTTCAGGACAGCGTGGTCACCGATTTTTAAAAGCTTAAATACCCCTGACGCTAAAGTAAGACAAGTATTAGTGCTGGGGCTTTCTGGCAGTATGGTTGATTTTGTCGCACATGGTTTGGTGGATAACTCATATTTCCTTGTTGACCTTGCCGCTATTTTCTGTTTATCCTTTGGTCTGCTTGAAGCTATGCGCAGGGTAAGTTTGAGGAAAGATAACGACAATTAATCCGTCAGGATATTTTAGAACAGGCATATAGCTAGAAAAATACAGAGGGGAAAATAGTGAAGATACTGGTTAGCGGGGGTGCGGGGTTTATCGGCTCACATCTTACCGAACGTTTACTGGAACAAGGGCATCATGTTATTGCGCTGGATAATTTGATTACCGGACGGCGAGAAAATATTGCGAGTTTTATTGAACATCCGGAATATGAATTTTATGAACATGACATAATTCAGCCTTGGCAACCGAGTGGAGACCCTGTATCCGCAATATTCCACTTGGCAAGCCCTGCCAGCCCGGTTGGCTATACCCGTAATCCGATTGAAACACATCTGGTAAACTCGGTAGGAACTCATAACATGCTAAAATTGGCGCTTGCCAGTGAAGCGAAATTGCTCTATACCAGCACGTCCGAAGCCTACGGAGACCCCCTCGAACATCCTCAGCGTGAGGATTACTGGGGAAATGTGAATCCGGTTGGTCCACGCAGTTGCTACGATGAGAGCAAAAGATTTGGGGAGAGCCTAACCATCGAATATGTGCGCCAGTTTAACCTAGATGCGCGTATAGTACGCTTATTCAACACCTACGGTCCTCGCAATGACCCCCAAGATGGACGGGTAGTGCCAAATTTCATCATGCAAGCGTTGGAGAATCGCCCGCTTACAATTTACGGTAACGGCATGCAAACCCGCTCTTTCAGCTATATATCTGATATTGTGGAAGGGATTATGCGGGCGATGTTCCATCCCGCTACCAAAGGTGAGGTTATTAATCTGGGCAACCCGGACGAACGTACTATTCTCGATTTTGCCAACAGAGTATTAGAGGTTTGTAACTCTGAAGCGAAAATAGAGTTTTTTGATGGGCGCACCGATGATCCCAACAAACGTTGCCCTGATATTAGCAAAGCTCGGCGGTTGCTTGATTGGGAACCCGTTGTTAGCCTTGAAGAAGGGCTACGTCATACAATTGAGTATTTTCGTAGCGCCAGCCGAAAATAGTAAGATGTTACGAAGGGCGGTAAACAAATGCCTCTAATTATAATTGGTATATATTTAGTGGTAGTGCTGGTGGTCTGGTTTTTAACCCGCGCACTTTCGCATAATACTGCCTTTGGCATCCGCATCTTCATAATTGGTCTTGGCGCGGGTCTAGCAGGCCTGCTACTCAAGAGTAATGAGGATAGCCTGATTTCAGCCAGCGGCGCAATACTATCATCGGTGGGTATACTTTTCATCCTATCATCCTTTGTTTTTTTTGTACGGGCGTTTTTTGCCGGCGAGTTTGATAAAAAGTGACGGTTATTTTTAATACAATCTATCGGGTGCGCCGTTTCGCTTCGGCTAAATTTACCATTATACAATTAGTAACAGCCCTGCTTGTGCCACTGTTCCTCTGGCTTTTCATTACCCAACCCTTTTATATAGCTCCGGCGATAATAGTTGGCATCTGCGCTTTTTTGGTAATTGCGCGTTATCCACAGTACGGTTTGTACTTAATGATTTTGTCTGTGCCGGTGCAGGATGTAGTTACCTTCCCGTTAGGTGGTGGACAAACGCTGACGGTAACACAGGTTGTAGTATTGCTAACACTTGCCGCCTACTTCGTGAATCGCTGTACCTTCCATAAGCCTTTTGTAAAAACGCCTACGCCGCCCCTTCTAAAATGGTTTCTTGTTTATATTGGCGCAATGATTATCTCATTGCTTACCGCATATAATCTCGGTGAAGGCTTGAACGCGATTAGTCGGTGGCTGATTACCTTCTTTGCCTACTTACTGGCAACTAGTGTTATTGAAACGCGCCGCCAGTTTTGGCAATTGGTGGGAGTTTTAGCAATTGGCGGTATTTTTGAGGCAGCTTTAGGTATTCTTCAAACCGGATTGAATCTAGGACCGGAGAGTTTCGCTATCAGTCAAGACCTCTCTCGCGCGTTTGGGACATTTACTTTTCCGAATCCTTTTGCCGGGTATCTTGAAATGAGCCTGCCCATTGTGGTTGCGCTTATCTTCTTGGCTTGGAAACTCAGAAACCAGTCGATGAGTGCGTGGCTGTACAAAGAAGGGCAACCTCGCCAGACAGAACGAAAAGCTGTTATCCGTTCTTATCTTTTGTTGCTGATAACATTGCCTTCCGCAACCATTGTAATTGTAGCGGTGGTGGCAAGTTATTCACGCGGGGCATGGCTTGGCTTGCTGGTGGGCGTGCTGGTAATGATCGCAGTACGCGGGAAAAAGTCCCTTTGGGTATGGCTGGCATTGGTGGCTTTAGTTATTTTCGGGGGGTTAGGGCTACAAACCGGAGCTTTATCACCAAGTATTGCCACTCGTATTACCAGCATTGCAGATTTGTTGACCCCATTTGATGTGAGGGATGTAGTGCCGAATCCCGATAATTACGCAGTGGTTGAGCGCATGGCGATGTGGCAGGCAGGTGGAAATATGTTCCTCTCCAATCCATTTTTTGGAGTTGGAATCGGAAATTTCGATGTTACCTACAATATGTTCAATGCCCCACAATGGATTTATTCGCGTGGTCATGCCCATAATTATTATATACATGCAGCGGCAGAAACCGGGTTGGTTGGTTTGACCGCTTACCTGCTACTGGTAATCTCAGTATTTGTAAACGGCTGGAAAACAGCGCGTTTAACCTGTGACATATCGCTGCGTTATGTAGCTTGGGGTGCATTGGGAATTGTGTCTGCTGTAATGTTCCATAATTTGGTAGAGAATCTGCATGTTTTAAATCTGGGAATCCAATGGTGTGGAGTACTGGCTCTATTTTATCTGGTAGGTAAATTAGACAAAGAGCGAGTATGATATACTGTCATACTGAAGAATTGCTCATCTGCATTTAGGGGGAATAGATCGTTTTGAAAGTTTTATTGACCGGATCGGCAGGCTTTATCGGCAGCCACGTAGCAGAAGCATTGCTGGCTAGGGGCGATGAAGTTGTTGGTGTGGATAATTTTAACGATTACTATAATCCGGTGCGCAAAGAACGAAACCTGCGAGTTGCTTGCACAAATAAGAATTTTACACTTTACAGAACTGACCTTCGCAATTACGAGGCGCTTGAAACTATAATCAAGCACGAACGACCGGATAAAATTTGCCATTTAGCCGGTATGGCAGGGGTACGTTACTCTCTTAAGTACCCACTACTTTACGAAGAGGTAAACGTAAAAGGCACTCAAAACCTGCTCGAACTTGCGCGCCTATTCGGCATTCCCCATTTTGTAATGGCAAGTAGTAGCTCGGTCTATGGTGGTAGAACCAATGTACCTTTTAATGAGGAAGACCGGGTGGATTTTCCGCCGCATCCCTATGCTGCCACCAAACGCGCCGCCGAATTGCTAGGCTATACTTACAGCCACGTTTTTGATCTAAAAGTAACGGCGCTTCGATTCTTCACAGTGTATGGTCCACGCAACCGCCCTGATATGGCTGTTTACCTATTTACGAATGCCATAGACCGGGATGTACCGATAAATCTTTTTGGAGATGGGTCAGCTCGGCGTGATTGGACTTTTGTGCTGGATACGGTCAGGGGTGTAATTGCGTCGCTCGATCGCCCATTTAATTATGAAATAATCAATCTCGGCAATAGCAACACTCATACCGAAATGGATTTTATCCGTGCGGCAGAAAAAGCTTTGGGTAAACCCGCGCTAATTAACTATCTAGAACGCCCTGCCAGCGAACCGCTTATTACCTTTGCCGATATTTCAAAAGCCCGTCGCTTGCTCGATTTCGAGCCTGTTACTACATTTGAGGAGGGCTATAGTCGATTTTTTGATTGGTACAAGAGTGAAGGTAGGGAAGGCTAACTCTTGCCAGTTATTATTTAAGGACAGAGATTTTGAGAAAAAATACTTTGGAAGAGAAATTGCCCGTGGAAATGTTTGATGATGAGCTTGAGGATGAGCAGGAAGTCGAAGCATCATATATTTCACTCAAAGACCGCCTTCTGGATGTCAAAACCCTTTTAGGCTTTGGTATCTCGGCGGCTATCATCGTTTTCTTTATTCTTACCGTCAAAATTGACTTTGCTACTACTTTCGACAACATCCTGAAAGCCAATTTACTCTATCTACTGGCAGCTTTTGCGCTTTATTATTCCACCTTTTTAATCCGAGGAATACGCTGGCGTATGTTGCTGCGCAATGCCCGCTTTGACCAAGAACACGGGGTTACATTACCACCCTTACCCGGTTTGATTGAGATAATTTTCCTGAGTTGGTTTGTCAATTGCATAGTTCCTGCCAAATTGGGAGATGCTTACCGAGGCTATCTTCTCAAGAAGAACGCCAATGCCAGCTTTAGTCGCACGCTTGGTACTATCTTCGGAGAGCGTGTTGCTGACCTATTGGTTTTATTCAGTCTGCTTTGCTTTGGCGGCGCAGTAGCTTTTAGCCGGGTAGAAAGCAAATTCACCGATCTGTCCTTGATTTTCGCGCTTGGTGGCGTGTTGGTGCTGGGGATGGCGGTCGGTTTGTTGACCTTGCGTTTTTACAGCCACAAGATAGAGAAATTTATTCCAGAACGCCTGCACGGAATCTATCACAAATTCCAGCAGGGGACAGTTAGCACTTTTCATCGCAAAACCCTGTTTAAGTTATACTTTTTGACTGGTATAATTTGGATGTTGGAAGGCATGCGGCTTTTCTTTGTAATGCAAGCGTTGGGTATAACAGGGTTAGGTCTGTCGGTAACAATCTTTGTTGCCTTAACCAGTTCGCTTTTGACGACACTTCCCTTTACTCCTGCCGGTCTGGGTGCAGTTGAAGGTGCGGTGGTGGGAGTTCTGACCGCTTTCAGCGTCGAGAAGAACATGGCAGCTTCAGTAGCTATTTTGGATAGAGTAGTAAATTATTGGAGTATCATACTTATTGGCGGATTGGTTTATATTTTCAGCAGGAAAAAGTGAAACGGATTGGTATAGATTTTACGGCAGCAATTCGACAAGCGGCGGGTGTAGGACGACACACCCGTAGTTTGGTTACTACGTTGCTGGAAAATGAACCTCATGGTCTTGAATTTGTCCTATTTTATGCTGGTGGCAAACTTACCAACCAGCAGGAAAATTATATCCGCAGCCTTGAAATAAAGTATCGTCCGGTTGTCTCATTTGCGCGTCTGCCCTTCTCCGAGCCATTTCTGACTCGGGTGTGGCAAAGGGCACGTGTACCCCTTCCTCTAGAGTGGGTTGTCCGGTTTGAAAATCCCTTTCCTTTTCCAAATCAACTTGGGAAACTTGATATAGTACATTTCCCCGATTTTGTAATGGCTCCTCATCGCTCTGGCAAAGATATTGTGACGGTTCATGACCTGAGCTTCATTGTGGTGCCGGAGTGTGCAGACGATAAGTTGCGCCGCTATCTGACTGAGGCAGTGCCTCGTGCTACTAGGCAAGCCGAGCGAATTATTGTGGTTTCCGAAAGCATCAAACGTGAGTTGGTAGAACGGTTGAAATTACCCCCTGATAAAATAAAGGTTATCTATAATGGAGTAAGCCCTAAATTTCACTCTCTCACCGACACGCAAGCTTTAGAAGAAGTGCGCTCAAAATTGGGCTTACCACCCCGATTTGCTCTTTTCGTTGGTACGATTGAACCCCGCAAGAATCTGGTGCGCTTAGTGGAAGCTTGGCGCAATATTATAAATACACCGGAGGGTAAAGGGCGAAAACTGGTGCTGGCAGGGCGGCGCGGTTGGAAATACGAGCCGATTTTTCGGCGTATCACCGAACTAAAAATGCAGAATGAGATTGTCTGGCTCGATTTTGTATCTGACAAAGATTTACCTGCTTTGTACAATCTCGCTGATTTATTCGTCTTTCCTAGCCTGTACGAAGGCTTTGGTATTCCACCACTCGAAGCGCTCGCTTGTGGCACTCCGGTGCTGGTATCTGACAATTCGGCGCTGAGCGAAGTTTTTGAAGGCGCTGCGGTGATGTGTAACCCATTGCAGGTTGATTCAATCGCTCAAGGAATTAGGCAGATTCTTACCAGTCTTGATGGAGATCACAAGTTGATAGATGAATTACGGATCAAAGGCTTAGAACGTGCCGCCCAATATACTTGGGAAAAGGCAGCTGCCGACACGCTAGAGTTATACCAATCCTTGAATTAAAATGATGAGTACTAGCGCATGACCGGCTTTTTCGCGGAAGGCGATCTAACCCCAAACCGTCTTGAAATAGCACGCCGCCGCAAACAGTTAGAAGGTGGTTACCTCGACCTTACCGGCAGTAATCCGACTTCGCAAGGCTTGTTGTTTCCCCCTGAAATATTACAGACTGCTTCAATCGGATATTGGAAAACGCGACTCTACAAGCCCGACCCCTTTGGTTGGCTGCCTGCACGTGAAGCTATTGCACACTATTATGCTTCTCGCACTCCTCCTTTATCCTTATCCGTAGATAATATTTTTATTACCGCCAGCACCAGCGAAGCTTACTCGCATCTTTTTGCGCTGCTCTGCCAACCCGGCGATAATGTGCTGATGCCAGAGGTTACATATCCCCTGTTCGAGTATCTTGCCGCAATACACCATGTGGAATTGCGCTCTTATCGTATGGATGAGGCGGCGCGTTGGGCGCTAATACCGGACAGTTTGAGAGAACAGGTTGATGAGCATACCCGCGCAATATTATTGATTTCCCCGCACAACCCAACCGGAATGATAATACAATCGGCGCAAGCGGTGTTGGAAGAAATCGGTTTGCCGATTATATGCGATGAGGTATTTGCCGAATTTACTTATCGAACAACCCATACTCCCCCACTCGGTGCGCTTCATCCCACTTTGCCCATATTTCACCTAAACGGTATTTCCAAACTTTTTGCTTTGCCTGATATGAAGTTAGGCTGGATTGCTCTTTCTGGGTCTGCGCTCGAATATCGCGACAGGTTGGAACTATTGAATGATACCTATTTAAGCGCAAGCTCACTGGTTCAATATATGCTTCCGACGCTATTTGAACAGGGTATGCCCTTTGTTACAGCGATGACGCAGCGGGTGCGGGATAGCCTAGCTAGGGCAATAGAAATCATGGGGCATAGCCGTTATCTAAAGGTTATTCCACCGGACGGCGGTTATTATCTTTTTCCAAAGGTGGAAACTTGGAGTGATGAGGAGGCGTTGGCGCTTTACCTGCTCGAACAAGGGGTGCTGGTACACCCCGGTTATTATTACGGTTATGAAGGGGCGGGCGCGCATATTATGGTGTCGTGTCTTACCGAACCTGAAATGCTTTTCAAAGGGCTGGAAATATTGGTACGCGCTTTAGGTTGAGCAAATGAAAAGACGCTCTTATTCAAAAGTAAGAGCGGCAAGCTGAAAATCCCTTAAATTTTGGGCGGCTGGTTTGGTGGCCACGGTGAGTAGGGGCTAGGATTACCCGGTTGTTGAGGCGGCATCTGACGCGGCATTTGCGGCGGTACTTCGGGCGGTCGCATATCCAAGATAGGTTCAGGGGGTGTAATACCGCTTTGTTTTAGCTGAGTTTGTGCCAAGGCGCTAAACCCGCTGATTGTACCTAAACCGAGGGTTTCAACTGCATTATTGGGGACGATTACCAACGCGCCCCGCTCTTTGATCGCATCTGCCAGCATATTCATCGAACGCAGGCTCAAAGCGGTAGGGCTGGAAGCGTAAATCTCCGCTGCTTGATTAAACTTTTGCGCCACTTCCACTTCGGCTTGGCTGAGAATAACACGAGCATGACGTTCTCGTTGCGCCTGTGCCTCTTTGGACATGGCATCTTGGAGCGCAACCGGAATCAGCACATCGCGCATCTCCACCGATTGCACCGTTATACCCCATGGTTCGGTTCTCTCATCAATTATTTTCTTAAGTTCAAATTCGATTTGGCTGCGTCCTGCCAGCAAAGCCGACAATTCAGTTTTGCCGATAGTATCCCTTAACGCGGTCTGGGCTGCCCAACTTACTGCCTGTGCGTAATCGGAGACAGCTAACGAAGCTCGTTGCGCGTCCCACACAAACCAGAACAGCACTGCATCGACATCAACCGGAACGGTATCACGGCTCAAGGTTTGTTCTGCTTTGAAGGGGGTAAGTTGTACCCGGCTATCAATCATTGCCGCTATGGTGTCCACAATGGGTAAAAGGAAAAAGATGCCGGGTCCGGCAGTATGGCTGTAACGCCCTAACCGCAAGACTATAGCTTTTTCCCATTGGCGTGCTACCCGCAGCGAAAGATACATTAGGTAGCCAATGATAAAACCGACTATCAAGGGTATCATAGCCGGAAAAAAGACCGAAGGCTCGATTTTTTCAGGTAATGGGAATTTCAATAAGGCAAATGAAACACTTGCTCCCAACACAGTCATGATAAGACCAAGGGCACATCCTACAGTGTTTCTACCGGGCATTCCGCTATTTACAACGTTATAAGGTTGACGATAATTCATAGCTCGAAATAGCCTCCTTTTCTACAATTAAGTTTAGCACATTCGTAAATAGAGGCTTAATTTTTAAGATTGCTGACCAAACTGTTACAATAGAGAAGCTATTTCTGGAAGAATTAGATAGGGGGTTAAAGTAAATGTTGCTTGCTACTGATATGCGCCGATTAGGTGGATCGACAGTCGAGGTTTCTGCTATTGGCACAGGTACATGGCAGTGGGGCGATACTACCATCTGGCAATACGGCGCGAATTTCAATGCCATTGACGTAAATGCCGCATTTAAAGCTAGCATGGAGAATGGTATCAGTTTCTTCGACACCGCCGAGGTGTACGGCAAGGGCTTGTCTGAAACATTGCTAGGCAAAGCTGTCAGGAAAAGTGAAAAAAAGCCGATTGTCGCCACCAAGTACGCGCCTTTGCCGATACGGTTGAACGTAGCGGCTTTTGAAAAAGCGTTGGACAATAGCCTCAAGCGACTCGGTTTGGAAACGGTTGACTTATATCAGATTCACTGGCCTTTTAGCCTTATTAGTCAGTCCGATCTTATGAATGGGCTGGCAAAAGCGGTCAAAGCGGGTAAGGTTCGCGCGGTAGGTATTTCCAATTATAACGCCCCGCAAATGAAGCAGGCTTATTCGCTGCTCAAACAAATGGGAGTACCTTTGGCTTCCAATCAGGTGCAATATAACTTGCTATATCGCAAGCCAGAAGCAAACGGAGTGCTGGAAACTTGCCGCCGCTTGAACATCACACTGATTGCCTACAGTCCATTGGCAAAAGGCTTGTTGAGCGGCAAATATAGTGGAACAGCGGCACAAGCCGTACCGGGAATACGCCGTTTCATGCCCGATTTTCGAGCGTCTGGTTTGGCAAAGGCTGATTCGGTAGTTCGCGAGGTGCTGGCAATAGCTTTAGAACGCGATAAAACCCCATCACAGGTAGCCTTGAACTGGTTACTCTCAAAGGACGAACTGATTGTAGCGATTCCTGGTGCAAAGAATCCGCGTCAATCCGAACAAAATGCCGGAGCAATGGGCTGGCGACTCACCGAGGACGAGAAGCAGCGGCTAGATAAAGTGTCTCGGAAGTAGAAGTTCAGGCGAGTAGGTAAGGAAGGGAGGGTGCCCTGCTATTCTTCGACACTTCGTAGCCCTCCTATTATGCGCTAGTGCGTCATCGGTATTAGCCCTGAAAGTAAAAGTATGGCGCATCTTGATAGGATGCGCCATTTAGATTAATGAGATGAAATAAAGCTCAATATCTGATTCCATGCATCGGCGGAAGCATCGGCGAATTCTTCGTAGCGACGGTCGAAGAAGCTGTGAGTCGCACCTTCGTAGATTTTGATATTGGTTTCAATCCCAGTAGCGCGTAACTTTGTTTCCAGCGCATTTACGTCATTTACAGGGATTCCGGGGTCGTTACCGCCAAACAAACCTAGCACCGGATAACTCACCCTATCCGCTAGATCAAGGGCTGTGCCTCTGCCTCCAAAATTTCGAGTTAGCCCGGCGTAAAATGGAATTAGTCCCGCGAAACCGAACTCTTTATTTGTGCCGCTAACCAGCGTAAGCGAACCGCCCATACAGAAACCCACCACGAATATAGCTGAACCAGCTTCACCTTGTTGACGTAAGTAACTCAAGCCCGCTGCTACATCCTGAAAGAAGTTGTCTATTAGTAATTGCTGGACATGGGGCATAAATTCGAAGGATTCATCGCGTGAGGTTAGCCCGGCGGTACGCCCGAAATAATCTATTGCCAGCGCGGTAATGCCAATTTCCCCGAAACGTAGCGCCAATTCTTTGTAAAAGTTGTGCAGACCTCGCACATCGGGATAAATCAGTACTGCCGCTTTGCCTGGCTTGGCAGGATGCGCCGCAAATGCCAAAAACTTGTTGCCGTCGGCGGCTTCCAGAATCAATTCTTCGCCCTGTGCCGAACCACCCGCACCCGGTGGAATCGGCGGTTGCGCTTTATCGTCATAGCACATTTATTTTACTCCCCACATATGATTAAATGAACCAATACGCCCGAAATTATACTCGAAACTACCATAAATTCCCATTGTTATGCGCTCTATACTTTGCTACTATTAATGTAGGATAGTAGTAGCAAGAGAGAACGACAAATGGTTGGAATCGGTCAAATCAAGCAGAAACTGGAGTTTATTTACGGCGCTCAATTAGGGCAAGAAACTTTCGATAAGCTGGAAAAGCTTCTGTTGAAATATGCCTTTCTAAAAGAACGTCCGCCAAACCCAGCCGGGCGATTCAGCGAGAAAGACGCAATCTTAATTACCTATGGTGATCAGGTGCAGCAGGAGGGGCAAACCCACCTCGCCACCCTACATCAGTTCCTCGCCTCCCATTTGAAGGGTTTGACCAATAGCGTACATATTCTGCCCTTTTACCCCTATACCAGCGATGATGGCTTTTCGGTGGTTGATTATCGTCAGGTTGATGCCAATCTAGGCGACTGGGGCGATATTGCCGTGCTAGAGGGCGATTTCAAGCTGATGTTCGATGCGGTGATTAATCATATTTCTGCCAGTAGCGCTTGGTTTCAAGGGTTTCTGAAAGGGGAGTCGCTTTACCAAGATTATTTTCTTGTTGCTGACCCGCGTCTTGACCTCTCCGGCGTAACTCGCCCGCGCACTTTGCCTTTGCTAACCGCTTTTGAAACTGCGGGAGGTAGGCAACATGTTTGGACAACCTTTAGCGTCGATCAGATTGACTTGAATTTTAGGAATCCTCAATTGTTACTTGACATAACTGAGTTGCTATTATTCTATGTTTCCAAAGGTGCAAGTTTGATTCGGCTGGATGCCATTGGTTATTTGTGGAAGGAGGTTGGCACAAACTGTATTCACTTGCCCCAAACGCATGCGGTAGTGCAACTGTGGCGCGCCGTACTGGATGAACTCGCGCCTGCTACATTGCTGGTGACTGAAACCAATGTGCCGCACCGTGATAATATCAGCTATTTTGGCGATGGTTATAATGAAGCGCAAATGGTGTACCAGTTCCCGCTTGTACCACTGACCCTGCACACCCTGTTAACGGGAGATTCGAGCAAACTCAGGCTGTGGGCGAGAGATTTGGCTGCCCCTTCTGCGCAAACCACTTTCTTTAACTTTCTAGCTTCGCATGATGGTATAGGAGTAGTTCCGGCAAAGGGCATCCTGAGTGATGCTGAGATTGAGAATCTAGTGGCGACTACTTTGCAGCACGGCGGGCAGGTAAGTTATAAGAACAACCCTGACGGTAGCCAAAGCCCCTATGAACTTAACATAACGTACTTTGATGCATTATCTAACCCTACCGAGGGCGAGGAAATTAAAATCAAGCGATTTATGGCATCACAAGCGATATTGCTATCCTTTCAGGGGATGCCGGGAATTTATTTTCACAGCTTGTTCGGCTCGCCAAGTTGGCAGGAGGGTTTTGCGCAAACCGGACGCGCGCGCACGCTTAATCGTCAGAAGCTTAAACTGCCCGAACTGGAAGCGGCGTTGGCAGACTCGTCAACTAGAGAGGCGCGGATTTTCGAGGCATATACAGAGCTTTTGCACTTAAGGGCAAGGCATAAAACCTTTCATCCCAATGCCGCGCAAGAGCTTTTGGAAACTTCACCCGCTATATTTGCCTTGCAGCGAACTGCGCCGGATGGTTCAGAGCGGATTCTGTGCCTCCTGAATGTGACAGACCGCGTGCAAACTCTTGCTTCTATTTCTAGCATTATAGGCGCTGATCATGGGCAAGAATATCTGGATTTGCTGAGTGGGATTAAATACCGGGCGAACGAAGCGGTTAGCTTGGATATTTACCAGCTTTTGTGGTTGCAAGGTTAGAGTATATTCATCTTGGCTTTTATTAATGACATTTTTATTAAAATTTTGTTGTAAAAGCGTTGAGATAGGTATATAATTTTTTTACTATAATTGTTGTAACATTGTTATGAATTGCACAAACGCACTTCAACAATTGTTACATATGTGCAATTGAGTCGACCAGAGATATGAGGTCTGGATGGGCATCAGTATTACTATCATAGTAGGATAGTAGCCGCTAACAATGTGGTTGGTAGCGCATTGATGTCAGGTTTGGAAAATTTCTTCTTATAGAATTAGCGCCGACATTAATTTTTTTAAGCAAAGGAGCTTGAAAATATGGCATTACCCTTGAATCTGCGTGCTGACCGTGAATTATGGAAGTATATCTATATCACTTACCCGTTCGCAAATAGCCTTCATCTAAGCGTTCTGCCGGATTATAACCACGTTTGGGCAGAGCAAATTTATCATGAAGACCCAACCGTGCGTGCGGAACTTTTAACACCGAGACATCAACGTATTATTAAAGCTATAGAGAAACAAGCCAAACTTATGGGTATAAGACTTGATAAGTCAACCCGTAGAGCCAGCTAAGACTTTATTCTGATTTCAAATATTTTTGACCGGGCTACAATGGCGTAGTCCGGTCTTTTAATTAGCTTAATTAGCTTATCATGCGGGCGTGAATCCAACCGCCACCGTCTTGCTGGTTGATTCTGTACCAGCGAGTGCTGCCCTGAAAAGCAGGTCCTTGATCGGTATAGCCGTCAAAGTGGAGCATTGTATCTTTTGTGAGTTTTCGTTGAACCGCGCCTATTGAGGGGTCGAAAGAGGGATAGGCACGAACATAAGCGTTGTTAAATGCCACTGCGCCGGGACCAAACGGGAGATCGGTGTAGCCGGGCGGGTCACCTTGGGGTTGTGTAGCAGGTTGGGGGTTGGCGGCAGGTTGGTTAAACTCTGCCTTCAAATCTGCCATTAATCTATCCCACGGGAAGCCTTTGCCGGGACAAAGCGGGCGATTTACCGAATCAATTTGGTAATGCCCGATTATATGGTGGCGGTCAACCGGAATATTAAGCTGACGAATGATTTGTTTGTGGAGGAAAAAAGTTGCCTGATACATTGTTTCGGTAAAGGCTTCCCCTGTTTTGCCTTCATGCTCAATTGAAACTGTCAATCGGTTAGGGTTAATGCCTTTGCTTATTGCATCTGCTAACCACTCAATATTTGGGTCTGGTTTATTTATCGGACCGTTGCCCCACGCGCTATTTTCAAGACGCACGTACTGGATAATTCGACCGTCTTTACCAACTCCAAAATGGGTACTGGCTTCTGCGCTTGGGTTCATGAACCAACCCGTAGTAGCATCGAGGGTGCCTTGCATAATATGGTCAACTATTGCGATGGCGGTTAGCCCATTACGACCTTGCCAACAGTTAGGGCTACTTTTAAAGACTATATCGAAAGCCGAACCGCCTGCCGAAAATGCGCCAACCGAACCGCTTTCCGCACTGGTAGCCTCTGAGCTTTCTTGCAGATTATTGGGATCGGTAGAAGTGCTGCCGTCATCCTCTGGAAATACGCCATCTGCCAGCAAGCCTTCTGCGGAATCCGGCTCACCTTGTTTATCGCGTTCTATGCGTGGGCGAAGATTTTGGTCATTATCGGGTGGTAAAAGGAAAACCACGCCATCGCTATAAGCGCCAAAAGTTGGGCTGTTATTACTCTGATCCGCGCCACTATCGGAAAGTGGTGCAGAAGAGTTGTTTGGTTGAGTTTGATTGTCTGCTATACTAGGTGTATCAGAATTGGGTTGTGTGGGTTGATTATCTGGCGTGTTTGGGTCTGAAGGCATTTTGAAACCTCCTACTCATTATAATGATGAACTCTGCTAAAGTGAAAAATACAACTTTAGTTTAGCATGAACGGTCAAGTAAAGAGATTTTTCTAAAAGTTCATGCTGAATTGACAGCTTTTAGATTACTTATCCCTAAATTTGAGCTTAACACACTGAAAACAACTTGACAATAAATAATAACTGGCATAAAATTAACTAAGCGATTTGCTAACTAGAATAGGGGCTTTATGCGTAGTCGAGAAATCCGACAAACTTATGTAGACTACTTTGTCAAAAACGGGCATTTGCATTTGCCCAGTTCTTCGCTTGTCCCACCTTCCGGTGACAAGACGGTTCTGTTGACGACTGCCGGGATGCAACAAATGACTCCCTTCTTTCTGGGTGTCCAAACGCCTCCTCACCGCCGTCTCACGACCGTACAGAAGTGTTTTCGCACCGTTGACATTGATGAAGTGGGTGACCCAAGCCATCTGACATTTTTTGAAATGCTCGGAAACTTTTCAGTTGGCGAATATTTCAAAGAAGGGGCAGTTTCCTTCGCGTGGGAATTGCTGACTCAAGTTTTTAAACTGCCGGAAGATAAACTCTACCCCTCAATTTTTCCTACCGATGAAGAGGCGCTAGAGTTATGGACTAAAATGATCGGTCTTCCTGCCAGCCGCATTACCAGAATTGAAGATAACTGGTGGGGTCCGGTGGGTAAAACCGGTCCGTGCGGACCTGACAGCGAAATCTATTATGATTTAGGACCTGAGTTCGACCCTGACCCCGATGCGCGGGTTGGTGATTCGCCGCGTTATCTTGAAATTTGGAATCTGGTGTTTATGCAGTTCAACCGCGATACGCATGGGGTGGATACTCCGCTGCCGCGCAAGAATATTGACACCGGAATGGGTCTGGAACGCCTGAGTCTGGTTTTGCAAGGTGTTAGCTCAATTTATAGCACCGATTTATTCCAGCCGATTATCCAACGCGCCGCCGATATTACCGGAAAACGTTATGGGGCGAATGAGAAAGATGATATAAGCCTACGGGTTATTGCCGATCATAGCCGCGCTGCCACCATGCTGATTACCGATGGAGTGCTGCCCGGTAACGTGGACAGAGGTTATATCTTGCGCCGGATTTTGCGCCGTGCTATTCGCTACGGACGGTTGTTAGGTCAGGATAAACCCTTTATGCATCATACCAGCCAAGTTGTAATGGATATGCTGGGCGATATTTACCCTGAGATTATCGAGCGCAAGAACCATGTGTTCGCGGTATTGGCGGATGAGGAAGAGAAATTCGGGCATACCTTACAAATGGGCTTGAACCGTTTTGAGATACTTATCGAAAATAACCCGCTTGATACCAAAATTGTCAGTGGTGAGGATGTTTTCGACCTATTGGCTACACATGGCTTCCCGCCCGATCTAACACGCGAACTTGCCGAGGAACGCGGTTTTGAAATTGACTGGGAAGGTTTTGAGCGGGCGAAGCAAAAGCATTCTGAAGCCAGTACTAATCCCGATCGCTGGAAGGTAGCGCGGGTTGACCTAGAGGATTATAAAGCGCTAGGTTTGCAGAAAACTCCTTTCAAGGGCTATGAAACTACCAGTTTGGAAACTGAAGTGCTGGCAGTGCTGGTCAATGGAAAGCGTGTCAAGAGTGCCGATGCAGGGCAAGACGCTGAAATTGTGCTGGCGCAAACGCCCTTTTATGTAGAAAGCGGCGGTCAGATAAGCGATACGGGCTATATCGAAACTGAGTTTGGGCGGATAGAGATTGAAAATACCTACAAACCGGTTGGCGATGTAGTAGCACATCAGGGTAAGGTAGTGGAAGGCTTTATCGGTGAGGGGCAAAAAGCTCGCGCCGTAGTGGATGAAGTGCGCCGCCTAGATACTGCTCGCAACCACACCGGCACGCATATTCTGCATCAGGCTTTGAAGGATGTGCTTGGAAATAATGTAGGGCAAGCCGGTTCGTTGGTTTCACCGGAGCGGTTGCGCTTCGACTTTACCTTCCCAAATCAGGTAACTGCCGAGCAATTGGTACAGGTTGAGCAAATTGTAAATGACAAAATCCGCGCCAGTTTGCCCGTAACGGTTAATGTGCTGCCCATTGATGAAGCTAAAAAGAGCGGCGCCGTAATGATGTTCGGTGAAAAGTACGGTGAGGTAGTGCGCATTCTTAGCGTTGGGGATTATAGCAAGGAATTTTGTGGCGGAACGCATCTCCAGAATAGCGGTCAAATCGGCTTGCTGCTTATTTCTAACGAAGGAAGCGTTGGAAGCGGGTTGCGGCGAATTGAAGCGGTTACCGGCAGAGGCGCGGAAAAATATATCGGAGAACGGTTGCAACTGGTAGACAAGCTAGCGAGTGTATTGCAAGCTCGCCCTGAACAACTAGTTGATGAAGCAATCGAACTTAAACGAAAATTACGTGACACCGAACGCGAACTGGCATTGCTCCAACAAAAGCAGGCGCTGGCAGAGTCCAGTGAGCTTTTAAAGAGTGTGGTTGAGGTTGAAGGTGTCAGGGTATTGTCGGCTAAGGTAAATGCGCCCAATGCTGACGTGCTGCGAAGCATCGGCGATAAACTGCGCGATAGCCTCAAGAGCGGAGTTGTGGCTATTGGGGCGGTTATCAAGGAAAAACCCTCTTTGCTGGTGATGGTTACGCCTGATCTCGTAGAGCGAGGTTTAAACGCCGGAAAGATTATTGCGCCAATAGCAGAGAAGGTTGGTGGTCGGGCTGGCGGTCGCCCTAATATGGCGCAGGGTGGCGGAAACGACCCGGAGAAACTCGATGAAGCTCTATCCCTCACGATAGGGTTGGTTCGGGGCACTATTAAATAAGATTTTGTTGGGGTCGGCAGAAGCCTTAGCGGATAACACCCGGAATTATAATCAGCTATAGCTTTCGTTTTAAGGCTTCTTAGATTGGGGCAGGAGGATTCTGAGCCATGGCCCAGGAAACAATAACGGTCGGCGTTGAAGAAGATTTAGATTCGGTAATTAATCGGCTGCGGCAATCACGCACAAAAGATGTGCTGGTTATGTTGCCCGGTAAAACCCGCGCGCTAGAAACGCTCGACCAGTTCAATATGCTTCGGCGAGTGGTTCGCGAGGAAAGCATCAATCTAACATTTTCGGGCGGCAGCAAAACTGCGCAAGGTCTTGCAAAATTGTTGGGTTTTCAGACTGATAAGAGTGATGGTATAACCAGCCAATCTATTCCTTCTGCCGATTCTAGTGATGATGATAATTTGTTTGCAAATTTCGGTGAGACTCCTTCTCAGCAACCAACCCGTGTATTTAATGGAGTGCCGCAGGGTTTTGTAACTCAGACTCAACCCCCTCCACCGCTAGAACCTACGCAACCGTTACGCCGCCCAACCCAAGAATTTTTTAACCAAATGCCCAATATACAAGTGCCGGATATGATGTCACGCCCTGTTCCACCACCTCCTCCGGTGAATTTTCTGCAACAGGATATCAATGACACTCCCCGTGAGACATTGGGCTCGTTCTTAGAATTAGACTCTCCGCCTCCTAAACCAGCTCCTTCAACCGACTTTGATAGCGGCGGCGCGAGAACTATGACCTATGAAGAAGCGGCACAATTCGGCTATTTTGGTGATGAAGCCCCGATTGGTGACGAAGGCAATACTGCTCAATTCCCGTTTGACCTAACCGATGAACAGGATGATGATGTTCCTTCGGTACTGGGTACTACCTCGGATAATGCCGCCGCCGATTTCAAACAGCGCAGTGGGGTTCGTAGGAGTGCCGATATTGGACGCAGCCGGAAGAAAACTGCCGACACTTTTGATGATACAGGTAAGCGCACTCCTAAAGGGGCAGGCTTGGCGGCAATGGCTACCGGCTTAACTGCTAATTTTGGTCGTCTATTACCTCGCAACCGCGCCCCAAAAGAAGCTGTTGCGTCTGTATCCATGGGACGTACTCCGTTACCCCCTGATGTTCAAAGCCAACGTGCCCGTGACAAAAATAGGTTCGGGTTGTTCGCCTTGGTGGGAGTAGCGGGGGCATTTATAATTCTGATCGGTTTGTTATTAATAACGCTAGGGGGTGGTCAGAATCAGGGTAATGGCAATGCTTCAACCGGAAATTTACAACGGGTTAATCTGATACTGGCTACCTCACAGGTTACCAATACAGTGCCGATTTTGCTAGATACAAGCAGTGTTAGCGCCGTCCCGACAGTAGTTAGTGGCAGTAGCTCAACTTCGAATCCGACCGATCAGCCGCAAGGTGTGACTCCCGGTAGATTGAATGTAACGGAAGTAACCACCGGAAAGATTACTAAAACCGGTACATGGCCGGCGTTTGGTTCGCTGTTGAAAGCCGATGGCGTAGCGCAAGGGCAAGCTAGTTTTGTGAATAGCGGCGCAAGTCCTCGCTCTTTGGGGGCAGGGGCGGTAATATACACCAATCAGCGCAGCGGTGTGCAGTATCGTTTAATAAGCGCTGTGACCATCCCGGCTGGTGATCCCTTTACCGGGGCAGTTGGTAGGGCTGTTGGGCAAATTCAAGCGAGTGCCGCCGGCTCATCCGGTAATTTTGAAGGAGCTTCGCGCGTTTTCTTGACCGATTCGCTAGGCGCATCTATTGGACCCGTAACAGGTGGAACCGAACGCAAGGTGCAGGTGGTTTCCAAAGAGGATAGAGCGGCTTTAGAGCAAAAGCTGGTTGAAGATGCTCGCGCTCAGGCAAAACAAGAGTTGCAAGGTCGCTATGACCCGAATACGCAAGGTATCCAGTTCTTGAACGCTGCTGATAATCAATGCCAATTTTCCAAGAATGTGGGAGATGAAGCCGCAGAATTCAGCGGGACCTGTTCTGTCTCACAAAAAGCTTATATCTATAATCAAACTGCTTTAGCGGATGCGGTTCGGAGTGCCTTGGTAAAAGACCCTCGCCAGCAAATTGACCCTACCAGCTTGAAGTTTGTAGGGGATGGACAGGTCAACCAAGAAAACGGCAGACTAATATATGTTGTGCCGGTTACTGCCACCCTGTACAGCCCTTTGACCGATGATATGAAGAAGGATATTGCAACGCTTGGCGCTGGTAAATCGCCAGAAGAAGCGCGCACCGCAATATTGCAAAAATATAACCAGTACCTGTTTGATGTGAATTTTAGCGGCTTTACAGGTACTTTGCCTGATGCCAGTAAGCTTGATCTGAAGCCGGTTTTTGATTATCAAGCCGTTTCTACCAGTGGTCAGTTAACACAACCAACGCCAAAGGCTTGATGTTTATTGAGGCAAAATGAGATACCTTGCTCTTGATCTGGGTCGCAAGCGAATCGGGCTTGCGCTCAGTGATGAAACTGGTTTGATTTCATCCCCTGCGGGTGTAATTCAGGTTAGACATTCTGAACAGGTATTTACAGAAATCGAATCATTGGTGAAACAAAATGAGGTGGGCAAGCTTATTATAGGCTTGCCCATTCAGTTAAATGGGCGCGAAGGAATAGAAGCCGAACGCGCCCGTGTGTTTGCCGCCGAACTGGGGGGACGCATTTCGGTACCCGTAGATTTTATGGACGAACGCTTGAGCAGTGTTGAAGCGGAACGCCGTTTGATTGATTCGGGTAAGCGAGGGCAGAAGATAAGAGATAATATTGACGCCACTGCTGCTGCCCTGATTTTACAAACTTACCTCGACCGAGAACGCCGCCGGAAATAAATTCCCCTTCTCATGAGATTTGGTTCGTAGCGTTGGGGTTTTGCAATAGTCCAGACAGTTTGTCACGATAGTTTTTGCCTTCTTTCCAATCACTGCTTGTCTTTCCCATTGGTCACTTCATTTGGCAGTCTTGCCAATCTATCTCAAAATTAGCCGCCCCAAATCCATTATGGTTTGTTAAGGAACAGATTTAGATTGAAAGATAAGGCAAAACCTGACTACCCTTGAATTGGCTACCAACGCCCAATGTGTGCACAGGGTCTAAATCTAAATAAAGTGCCTTCTGTAAACCGTTTCATTTCACCAAAACTCCTGAATTAGCGTTAACCAAGATAAAATTCTTTTATTCAAATGTAGAACATCCACTCACTCTGCCTAAAAACAACTGACATTTAGCTTACAATACAACTTCTAGTGTCTTAAAAACAACTATTAGTTTCATGTTTTTCATTGTGATGCACTACGAATTTGGTTAAAATAATAGCGTCGACGAAATCACATAAGGAGAGGGTACCCGCTATGTTAACAACAATAATGTTAGGAAATAAAATTTCGGAAGCACGTAAAGAGAAAAATTTATCTCAGTCCCAACTTGCTCAACAGCTATCCATTAGTTCACAAGCAGTTGGAAAATGGGAACGCGGCGAGTCAATGCCGGACATCATTACTTTTAATCGGCTCGCGGAAGTCTTGGGGGTAGATCTGAATTATTTTTCAGAAGGCTTTCAAGCGGCAAACATGGAAAAAGCGTCCGCCGAGCCTTCGACTGAATCGCCGTCCGAAATACAGGAGAAAAAGCCTAGTTGGGATTTGTCACAGGGGAATTGGGTGGACGCGGACTTTTCCGGTTTAAAGAATCTGGGTGAAAAGTTCAGCGCTTCCAACATGCAAAGATGCCTTTTTATCGGTTCAGAAATGTCAGGGCTTCTGCTAGAAAGCAACAATGTAGATAGCTGTGACTTCTCCAATTCCGACATCAGCAACAGCCACATTCAAACTTCTAATTTAGTTAATAGTTCATTCAGAGACTGTTCTCTGAAAGAAGCTGAGTTCTCATCAAATCAGATAAAAAATTGCGATTTTTCCGGCGCCGATTTTACCGGAGCGGTCTTTAAAGTCAGTGCCGTGCTGAAAACTAAAATGTCCGGTGCAATTTGGAATCGCACCACCTTTTACGCCACACAAATTACCGCTATCGTTTTCGATGGCACATTTAACGACTGCTCTTTTGAAAACTGTGAATTTTCCAAGGTGATATTCCAGAACGCCACCCTTACCAACACTTTCTTCAAAAATAAGAGCATGAAGCGGATTCGATTTATTAACTGCAAAGCGGATAAGTTGACCTATGCTTTTTTGAAAAGCGGAAAAGCGGATATAACCGATATCACCTTGTTAACATCATAAAGAGGTAATGAATATGTCACAAAATGGAAGCGCCATCTCGGTGCAAGGGTTGAAAAAATCCTATAAAAACGTATCTGTGTTGACAGGAGTTAATTTTCAAGTAAAAGCTGGCACTATTTTCGCCCTACTCGGCTCCAACGGCGCAGGCAAGACCACGATTATCAAAATCCTTACCACACTGCTGAAACCGGACAGCGGTACTGCTATCGTAAACGGATTCGATGTTGTGTCAAAGGCAGACAATGTGCGGCAGTCGATTAGCCTGACAGGGCAATTTGCCGCCGTTGACGAGATTTTGACCGGACGGGAAAATCTTATCATGATTGCCAAGCTGCGGCACCTTAATCAGCCTCGTCAGATTGCGGACGAACTGCTGAAACGCCTCGGCTTAACCGCCATCGCCGAGCGGAGGGTGTCCACTTATTCGGGTGGTATGCGCCGCCGGCTCGACATCACCATGAGTCTTGTAGGAAAACCGCCGCTTATTTTCCTCGATGAGCCGACTACTGGGCTTGACCCAGAGGCGCGCCTTGAGGTTTGGAAGATTGTCAAAGAGCTTTCAGACAATGGCACGACGGTATTCCTGACCACCCAGTATTTGGAGGAGGCTGAACAACTTGCCGACCGAATTGCTATTCTGCATAAGGGTAAGATTATTGCCAACGGCACGCTCGCTGAGCTTAAAAGTCTGTTTCCGCCTGCAAAGGTGGAGTATGTTGAAAAACAGCCGACATTGGAGGAGATATTCCTCGCCATCATCGGTTAAAAAAGAGGGAAAGTATATGGAAATAATAAAGAAGCACTTTTTCAGCGATATAGGCGTTATGCTTGGGCGTTCCATGCGCCATATTCTTCGCAGCATGGACACCATCATCACGGTCACCATTATGCCGATTGCGTTTATGCTTCTGTTCGTCTATGTGTTCGGTGGTGCGATTCAAAGCGGCACGGACAACTATGTGAATTACCTGCTGCCCGGTATCCTGCTGATTGCGATTGCAAGTGGCATATCTTATACGGCTTACCGCTTATTTATTGATATGCAAAGAGGCCTCTTCGAACGGTTCCATTCCATGCCGATTGCGCGTTCGGCTGTGTTGTGGGGGCATGTGCTGACCTCGCTGGTATCCAATGCGATTTCGGTTGTCGTAATCATTCTCGTAGCGCTCATTATGGGCTTCCGCTCGTCGGCGGGGGTACTCTCATGGCTTGCCATCGCCGGGATACTAACGTTGTTTACGCTGGCTTTGACCTGGATTGCGGCGATTGCCGGACTGTCTGCAAAATCGGTGGACGGTGTAGGCGCTTTTTCCTACCCGCTTATCTACCTTCCATTTATCAGTTCGGCGTTCGTACCCACCAAAACTATGCCGTCGGTCGTTCGCGCCTTTGCTGAAAACCAACCGGTAACTTCGATAGTAGAAGCTCTCCGCGCGTTATTGTCAGACCAGCCAGTGGGCAATAATATATGGGTCGCTCTTGCATGGTGCTTAGGTATTCTAGTTGTTGCGTATGGTTTCGCAATGCGAGTTTATAAACATAAAGCAGCATGACAATTGAGTAGGTAACCTTGATTATATCGGGGTATTTAAACTCGAATTTACCCAATTTGTACATTACCAAGTTAATAGCAAGCGGCGAAAGCGTAAAATGACCCCGGGGCACCAATATTTTGTAACATGGGTCAAAAGCAATATGAACTACCGGGTGGTGGAGCAATTAGTGCGGGTAGGCTTCAAAGAAGCGAGCAATGAGCAAAATCCTGCGGTTGGTGGAAGTAGTTTATGAAGGAAAGTGGTACATTTATCTGACGAATGTATTGGAACAGCGTTGTTTAACCGGCAGCGTCTTAATGGATTTGACTGACACCGTAGCGGAAGAATTGAAGCAACCATTTAGACCATTTCGGTAGAAATGGTCTATCGAAGGTTGTACCATTACAGTCAAACTTTAAAGCGGGGAGAAACTCTGAGCCTTATATCTAGCGCAAAATGACATTAGGGATTGTCAAACGACCTTCCAAGAGTCCTCGTTTGTTTTGACATTCCCTTACTACCTTAACTTGTAACTTAGGGTCTAAGCTCTACTTTCTCCAAAACTTTTATATAAGCTTCCAGTCCGAATGTTTATTTAATTCCCAAGTCTGTACTCGACAGGCTGGTTTTTGCCGCTTGTTTTTAGCCTGCTATAGTACAAACTTGAGCGTAAACTAAATTTATGGTCGTCCTGATGTAACCACCCAGGCTTCCCCAATGAAACGGTTTATTGCTTGTTCAGCCTGCAATTCGTTCCCGATGATTATAACTACGACTACAACCGGCTTTCCATTTGTTTTAAAGAAAAAGCCGCTTTCCCCTCGAAAATTGGTGTTTTGCCCACTCAAATGTCCATAGTTTACACCTTTGGGTAAGTCTGTAGCGAACATATTAAGGGCATGGTCTTCATTGTTATCTCCGCTGGTAGCCCGCGCCTTTAAAATTTGCATTAGTTGAGCCGAAGCTTTTTCACTAACCACATAACCATCTACTAGATCATAGAGAAACTGTCCAAGGTCTTGTGCCGAAGTATAATTTTCGTGATTAGCATCGGGAAGTCCCAGTTTGCGTTGCAAAAGGGTGTCTTTGTAACCGTTATTTTTGGAATAGTCGTTAACTTTTTGGAATCCACCCAGTTTATCAATCAGGAGATTAGCCGCCGTATTATCGCTATGGACGAGCATGTTATACAGTATATCTTCGTAGGTGAACTTAGTACCAACCAAAGCGAGTTGATTCATTATCCCCGTGCCGGATACTTGGGCGTCTTTTTTCAGAACGTAGGTATCCGATAGGCTAATGTTGCCCTTCTCCGCTTCATCGAGCACTGTGGCGGCAATCCACAATTTGATAAGACTGGCAGCCGGAATCTTGACATTCTCGTTTACTGCTACAAAATCCCCGGTAGGCAATATTACTATAGCATTTGCGCCTTTAGGTAAATTACCAAATATGCGATCGAGGTTATTTAGCTCATCGGGGTCTTGAGTTGCGCTCGGAGTCGGCTCAGGTGTAGAAGTGGGTTCTGGCGTAGCGGTAGCGACAGTATCAGTTGTATCGCTGGCAGTTGTATCAGGCGCAACATTAGTAGTAGGCTCAGGCGTTGTAACAGCCACAGTAGTGCTGGCGGTAGTTTGCCGAGTAGTGGTAACCGTAGTCGTTCTGGGAGGTAGAATAATCCCGGTTTTTTCTACATTTGGCGCAGGAGTAGCCGAGGCAGCGCTAGCAGTCTTGGTAGAGTCATCTGCCTTTTTACCCGTTACTACTAACACAATCGCGACCACAGCCGCAATAAGCACAAGGGTTGAAACCACCAAACCCACTACTAACCATGGTTTGCTTTTGCTAGAACCTTTTTTCGCGGAATTCTTATTATATTCAAATGGCTTTTGATAGAAAAAGCTTTGCATCCCGGTATAGGTGAGCCCCCGTTGTTGTAGTTGGTAGAGCCGTACCGGAACATCCAAATAATTAGGATAGTTATGCTGTAAATCTACAAGAGTCTCATAAGCAGACTGGTAGTTGCCCAGGCGTTCTTGCTGCAACACATAGTTATATGCCTGTTGAGCGGTTACCATTACTGAACCTCCACAGTAACAAGCGGAATATAAACAACGATTGGTAAAAAAATAGACTGCAAAATTATTAACATACTCTCGTAAAAATTCAAGTTTATCAGGGTATTTGATAGTCAGATTGTGAAGCTAAAATAATCAATGTGCCTGTTAAGCTCCATTATACCTTTACATACAAATTCCCTTTGAGATACTCAGATACTTTCACAGCTTATTATAGATGATTTGCTGATACTTTGGTTTTATCCCGCTAAAATACCTTACCCATTCAACGGCTTTTTGTGAAATAGCAACAGGTGGTATTAAGATAGCTTAAGTTTATCTACCTCATCTAGAATTTGCTGTAGCAAAGTAGGAAGTGCAGCTTCAACCTCTGGAGAGAGCGGGTCGCCCATTTTGAAGTTTGTGCCTTCAACTCCGAACACTACTAAACGGGATGGAAGGCAATCTAAAGCGCGTGCCAATTCTATGGCTTCCGCTACTCCAAAATTGTGGGTTGAAGTGCTAAAAAAACTGGAAGGCAAAGGCTTGGCAAGTGGCTCAAAGCGATAGATTCGACCTACTTTGTTACCGGAAGATACGGCATCAATGACAATCACACCGTCAACATCTTCCCACAAACTGAGCAAGCCTGAACCATCACTATCAAATTCTTCTACCTGAACCCCCGGCACATTTTTACTTGCCAAAGTTTGCGCCAGAAGTAGCCCGGCTGAATCATCTCCTCTGTAATAATTGCCCACCCCTATAATTAGGATGGGCAATTTTATAACACTATCAGTTACCAAAGTTTATTCCTCATCGAACTCAAGCTTGAGAAAGTGAGTGGCACACGACAGGCAAGGGTCGTAATTCCGAATGGTTTGCTCACACTTGGCTGTCATTTGAGCCTTGGGCATCTCAAGATTATCACTTACAAAGCGAAACAAATCTTCTTCAATTTTATTCTGATTTTGGGCGGTAGGTGGAATAATCTGCGCTTCTTTTACCAACCCCTGCTCGTCCAACTCGTAGTAATGATACAACAAACCACGGGGCGCTTCGGTACAACTATAACCCTTGCCCGCGCGAGGTTCGGTAGCAACCGCTGCTTTGTCAGGTTCTTCGTAATTTCCCAGCAAACTAAGCGACTCCTCACAGATGTGTAACGATTCAATACTGCGTACAATAATACTTTTGAAGGGATTATTGCAAGTTCCGTTCAAACCAGCTTCCTGTGCGGCTTGCTGCGCTATTGGGGCAAGTTTATCAAAGTTAAGGTTAAAGCGTGCCAGCGGTCCAACTAGATAGGCACCCCGCTCTTTAACTCTCGAATGTAGCGCATTAGAATTGGCAACCTGCTCTTCCACAAAATGCTTTTCGTAATCGCTCACCGGGATGTCCAAGCCTCGACTGGAAATTAGTCTGCCTTCATTTACCGGATATTCGTCAGGATGTCGCAACGATACAAATTCGTAGTCCTGCTCATATTCAGGGAAAGGCAAGGTCGAAACCCAACGTATTGTATCCAGCGCGGCTTCTCTACCCCATTTCAGCCGTTCAATAAGGTCTGCCAGATCAGCCTTTTTAGGACTCTTGTAAAAACCGCCTACTCTCACGTTAATAGGGTGAACAGCCCTGCCACCAAGCACAGTCATAATTTCATGACCGAGTTTTTTCAGCTTGATACCGCGCTGTACTTCTTCAGGGTAGGTTTTGGTCATCTGAATTACGTCGGTAGTACCTACAAAATCGGGCGCATGCAGCATATGCACATGAAGGGCGTGGCTTTCGAGCCATTCGCCCAAATATAATACCCGGCGTAACGCCCTTACTTGCGGGTCAATAGTTACTCCCAGAATTTGCTCAAGCGCGTGTATCGAACTCATCTGATGTGCAACCGGGCAAATACCGCAGATTCGCGAAACCATATCCGGCACTTCTTTATAGTGCCGACCCTTCAGGAATGCTTCAAAAAAGCGCGGCGGTTCAAATATATCCAAATGAACCGCTTCCACTTCGCCATGCCTCACTTTAATCAGCAGCTTACCTTCACCCTCAATTCGCGCTATATTTTCAACCTTAATAGTTCTAGTTTGATTCACCGACCTTCGCCTCCTCTTTTAGAGTATGATTCCGGTACGTTTCTGAGTAGGAATGTATTCCTCTAAAGGCGCGCGCAATTTCACCTTCGGGAATACCCAATTGCCGCCAGTGTCGTTCTAAGGCTTCCGGGTGGGCAAATTTGCGGGGACCGTAGCAACCAGCGCAAGCGCGGTTAAAGGAAGGGCATAACGCGCCACAGCCTGATTGAGTAAGGGGACCCATACATGTAATACCTTGATCCAGCATTATGCATGATAACCCAAGTTTTTTACAGTCCACACACACGCTGCGATTATTTGTTTCAGGCAAGGGTTCGCCGAATAGGAAAGCTCTGACAACCTGAATTAATGTATCGGTATTGACCGGGCAACCCCGCGCCTCATAATCCACCGTTACATGCTCTGATATAGGAGTAGATTTATGTAGGGTTTCAACGTAGTCTGGCATTGGGTAAACCACACTCGTAAATTCACCAGCATCCTTAAAGTTTCGAAGAGCCTGCAAACCACCAGCCATTGCGCAAGCACCCATAGTCACCAAATATTTGGAGGCAGCGCGAACCTCTTGTATTTTTTCAGCTTCGTGAGCAGTTGAAATTGAGCCTTCCACCAGCGATAGCTGATAGGGACCTTTCAAGTGAGAACTGGTAGCTTCGGGGAAATAAGCCAAGTCGGCATCGCCCAGTAATTTAAGTAGTTCATCTTCATGATTAAGTAATGTAAGCTGGCAACCATCGCAGGAGGTAAATTTCCAAACTGCCAGTTTGGGTTTGCCCCGTGTGAGTTTTGTCACAGAAGTAGCCTTTCACATATGAATGTTTGTTATAAATATCACAATCTCACCGCATTTAGAATACTTCAGATATGTAAAAGTTCTGGTAAATATAAGTGTATATTAAGACAATTTTGCTAATAAATTGTAGGGGATTTTCTTTATATGCTGATTAGGCTTAACTAAATTCGGTGGGACTATCAAAATATGAGAGACCTTTATTTATTCTTCAAGCTCAACAACAATAAGCATCTGTGCTAAAATAAGGCGCATGAAAAAACTATTGTCTTTAATTATTCTATTGCTGCTATTGACAGCCTGTGGCGATGAAGCCGCCGCGACTCCGCAAATTACCCCTAGCGGTGGTGGTTTGTTACCATTTCCCACTCCCTCCTCAAACCCTAGAATCGGTTATGCTACTGGTGCCGTTGCAAAGGTGAACGGGACAGAAATCAGCGCGAACGAGTTTAACCAAGCGTTAGACCAGACCCGTGTAACCAGCGAGGAACAAAATGGTGGCACAATTGATTGGAACACCGAAACCAATAAAACACGCTTGAAAGAATTACGCGATCAGGTATTGCAGGGATTAATTAACTACGCCGTGATTGAAAGTGAAGCGCGCAAAGAAAATGTGACCGTTTCTGCCCAAGATGTTACCAACCAACTTGAAAATTTCAAGCAGCAAATTGGTGGTGAGGATACCTACAAAATCTGGCTATCTCGCCGCTTTATGAGCGATACCGATAACCGCCGCGCCCTTGAACAGGGTTTGCTTTTCAGTAAAATGCTAGAACAGCACGCCACCGTTCAGGATAAAGAAGAACAGGTAAAAGTTCGCCATATCTTGCTAGGCACTGAAAAAGAGGCTAAGGATATTTTTGTGCGTTTGCAACAGGGCGCAGATTTTGCCGCACTGGCAACCCAGTTTTCCCTTGATGTCGCCAGCGCCAAAAAGGGCGGAGACCTAGATTGGGTTTTCAAAGGGCAAACCGAACCGTCCTTCGAGCAAGCCGCGTTTTCCCTTAAAATTGGAACTTTTAGCGGACCAATCAAAACCTCACTTGGTTGGCATATTATCAAAGTAGAAGGGCGGGAAGTACGGCAACTTCCTCTCGATTTATTAGAGCAGCGCCGCCAAGAGGCTTTTAGCGCTTATATTAAAACCCTGCGCGACCATGCAACTGTCGAGGTTTTGCTCAATACGTGAAAATGCCTTGTAAGTACACCCCCCAGAACGTATAATAGCCTAATTCCAAAGTATATTAACAGCGTGGTTAATCGGTTTATAGCTATCTCCACCTATAATGTTCGTTCTGGAGGATAATCAGCTTGAACAAGGGGCATCCCGCAGCTGCGATTACCGGGCTAGGAATATATTTACCTGCGAAAATTCTTTCCAATCATGATCTTGAAAAAATGGTCGATACTAGCGATGAATGGATTAAGCAACGCACCGGAATTAGTCAGCGGCGCATTGCTGAGAGCCATGAAACCACTTTCACAATGGCGTATGAAGCCGGCAAAAATGCGCTAAAAATGGCAAAACTTCGCCCAGAAGAAATAGACCTAGTTATTTGCGCCACCCTCATTCCTGAACACCCCTTCCCCAGTACCGCTTCGTTGGTACAAGCTGCGCTAGGCGCCACCAAAGCGGGCGCTTTCGATCTTGAAGCCGCTTGTGCCGGTTTTGTGTATGCGTTAGGCGTGGCGCGTGCTTTCATCCACAGCGGAATGGCTAGGGTAGTGCTGGTTATCGGCTCAGAAACTATGTCTCGTGTGGTAGATTGGGAAGATCGCAGCACCTGTGTTCTTTTCGGCGATGGGGCAGGCGCAGCAATAGTGCAAGCTAGCTTCGATGAAAAAGCAGGCGCTATTCTGGAAGTTGCGCTGAAAAGTGACGGCTCTAAAGCCGATTGCTTAATTATTCCGGCAGGTGGTAGCCGCTACCCGACCACCGAAAACACTGTCCGCGACAAACTCCACTTTTTGCGTATGAACGGAGCGGAAGTGTTTAAAGCAGCAGTGCGGGCGATGGCGGATACTACGCTTGAAGCCCTGAAACACTCTGATTTACAGTTGAGTGATTTGAATCTAATGATTGCTCATCAAGCAAATAGCCGTATAATAGATGCGGTACAAAAACGCCTTGAGTTGCCGGATGGCATTTCTTATCAGAACCTAGAGCGGTATGGCAATACCAGTTCTGCCTCAATTCCGCTTGCGCTCTACGATGCTATGCAGGAAGGCAGGCTCAAACAGGGAATGTATCTGGCAGTTGCAGGTTTTGGTGGTGGTTTTAGTTGGGGGGCTACTATCATAAAATGGGGTTTAAACCCTGAGAATTAGCATTAATATAATAAAGAAGTGAGATTAAGTACAGTTGTTATGAATTTCCATTTTAAACGATTTATCTTCATGATATTGAGCGTGCAAATCCTCGCTCTTTTGCTGCTAATCCCTACTCCGGCAAAAGCCGAACTTGCCATAAACGATGACTGGTACTATTTGAAAGTATGGGAGCGAACCGACTGGCCCGTGGGATTAGGGGCTACTTCTCGCTCATGGTACTGGGGACCTGCGCCTTTTGCGGTAACCAGTGAAGTCTATGCCCAATCGCCAAACGGGGTCAGGCGCGTGCAATATTGGGATAAGAGTCGCATGGAAATAACCCAACCTGCCAGTGACCGCAATAGCAAATGGTATGTCACCAATGGTTTGTTGGTGCGTGAAATGGTATCCGGTATAATGCAGACGGGCGATAACCCCGAAGAAAGTTATAGAAACTCTCCTGCCAATATTCCGGTCAGTGGTGATCCTGCCGAGTATAACGCCGACAGCCCTACCTACGCCAGTTTTAAAGACCTTGCCAGCCTTGCAATGGATAATCGCGTTGCACAAAGTAGCAAGCCGATAACTTCCATACTCGCTAAAGATGGCGTAGTCAGCACCGACTACAGCCTTATAACCCAATATCCTGAAACTGCCGTTGCTTACTACGAACCTACACTAGGACATAACATTCCGGGGGTGTTATGGAGTTTTATGAACCTGAACGGTCCGGTGATGATTGACCGAAACTTGCGCTCTCAAACCATAGAAAACTGGGTTTTCGCATTTGGCTATCCCATTACCGAAGCTTACTGGACTCGCTCCCGGGTGGGTGGAGTCGAAAAGGATGTACTGGTGCAATTGTTCGAGCGTCGCGCCCTGACCTATACCCCTTCCAACCCGCCCGGTTTTCAGGTCGAAATGGGCAATGTGGGTAGACATTATTACAATTGGCGATATTCTTCGACTTATGGTATTGCGCCAGCCTATACCCAGCCTAGCACCCGTTTGATTATACCTAAACTCGGTATTGATACGGCTATCGAATATGTGGGTGTTTTACCGAACGGAAATATGGATGTTCCTTCCAACCCCAATAATGTAGGCTGGTACAAATATGGAGCGCGTCCCGGTGAAGTCGGAAATGCCGTTATTGCAGGGCATCGGGATTGGTATAATATTGGCAAGGTCGTATTTTATAATCTGGATAGCCTGTCACCGGGCGATCTGATTTATGTACAAAGTAGCCTAGATAAGAGGCAAACCTTTGTAGTTACCGGAGTCTCTAGTGTTTCGGCATATGGCGGCGCAAGCGAATCCGTTTTTGGTCCGTCCATAACCTCCAATCTGAACCTGATTACCTGTACAGGGGATTTTGACCCCTCTAGTCGAAGCTATAACAATCGCCTGATTGTCAATTCCACGTTGGTGGGATAATTATAAGTTTGCGAGCATTTGACCGATAGCAGGTAGCGCATACGAGTTCTATATTTAGAAAAGATATTGCTCTGCTATATTCACCCTGTTTCGTCCGGCATCTTTTGCCTCGTACAAGGCTTTATCAGCCGCATCGTTTAGGCTGGAAGCGTCTCCGAATTCAGGAAAAGAGGCGATGCCACAGCTAAAAGTAACCGAGAATTCGTGGTCTTGAGATTGATGGCGAATCTGAGCAAAACCCTCACGAATTTCATTAATTACTTTGAAGGCGGCTTGCGCATCGGTATCAAGTAGAATTATTGCGAATTCTTCACCACCAAAACGCCCAATAATATCAGTGCGGCGTAACCGTTGTTGCAATAAACGAGAAAGGCTTTTCAGAACTCGGTCGCCGGTGGGATGCCCATAAGTATCATTTACCAACTTGAAGTGATCAATATCAATCATTGCCATAGACAGCTTACCGTTACGGCGGCGGGTGCGCGAAACCTCAATATCAAGCTGTTCTTTAGTTTTGGTGTGATTCAGCAAGCCGGTCAGACCATCGCGCACCACTATGGAACGTAAAGAACGGGAACGCTCGATTCTGGCTTTAATAGAGTAAATCAGGTGGTTAGCCAGAACTTGCTTGCTTAAGAAATCATCTCCGCCGGAGGTAATCGCTTCAAGTTCGTGTTCTTCGCTACTTTCCCCTGAAAGAAACACAATTGGAACTGTTAAAAAGGCATCGAGTTGTCGGATAATCATAGCAATCTCTTGCCCTTTTGCTCTGGGCATATACATATCAAGCAAAATCAAATCGGGGTTAAACTCTGTAAGTGGTGCGAGAACCTTCAAAGGATTGGTAAGAATGAGGGTTTCAAAAAGGTCGTTCGGCGCACTTCTAAGAGTTGCCGCGATAGCACTAGCCACTTCCGCATCATCATCAATAATCATCACCCGATAGGGTTCCTTGTAGCGCGTGCCGGTCAATTGGTCGAGGCGATCAATTAGGCTGGTAATATCAACCGGTTTGGTTAGAAAGGCATATCCCTCTGCACGCACTGCATGTAAACGCGCCGCAATATCCGAGCGTGACGAAAGGAAAATAAGCCTTGAGTTCTGAGCTTTATTTTTAATTACCTGTGCCGCCATTTGCGTTCCTGACAAATTATCATCAGCAAATATTATATCGGTAATTATAGCTACGGGGCGGCTTTGCTCTAGCATAAAGGAAGCTTCATCTATATCCTTAAAGATATGTACGTCATAGCCGAAATAACCGATTTGTTGAGCAAGCGCTAGAGCTTCATCTGGATCAGGTTCAATAATTATAATTGTCCTGAATTGGGTATCTAAACTCAGATAAGGCTTTTCAATTGAATTTAGTATTGTATCGTCAAACTGGCTAGCACGGTAAGTATTTTGAATAATCTGATACAGATTCTGTAGATTTCGATCAAGCTCATGAATTTGTGAATTATCGGGTGTTATACCGGAAGATAAAAGGTTTTTTAATTTCTGTTCCAGCGTTCTAGCCGAATCACCTATCTGACTATAACCATAAGTAGCGCCCGAACCTGCCAGCTTATGTGCCAACATATGGAGGTTCTCAAAATAATCCATTCGCCAATTATTGCGACGCGCCTCAAGCCAACAATTGGTGATTTCATCCATTCGACTGGGCAATCTTCCGGCATAGGCTTTGCGCAATAACTTTAATTCTGCCGCAATCTCCAACTCACTATCATCCGCCATTACTCACCCTCCAAAGGTCTTTGATATTGGAGGCAATCATCATAGGGTCAAACGGCTTGCTGATAACGCCTATTGCGCCTATTTGGGTATATTGCGAAATCTCTTGAGGTTGAACCTTTGCGGTCATAAAAATTACAGGAATACCCGCTATGAGAGGATTAGCTCTCATGTGCTTTAAGGTGGTGGGACCGTCCATTTCGGGCATCATAACGTCCAGTAAAACGAGGTCAGGCATAAAATCTGGAATAACTTGAAGCGCCTCTTTACCCGATTTACAGACTTTTAATTTGAAACCGCCGATTCTTTCAAGGGCAATTTGTGCTATAACCTGAATATCTACTTCATCCTCGACCAACAAGATTTTTTCTAGCATTTTTTCTGACATTCAAGCAAATAATCCTTTCAACAAGCTCTCACCACATTAATGATTTAGTTGCTGCGATTATTATTTATTTTACACTATGTTCCAAGTGTTTGAACCTAGTCCTTCGAATAATTGCTTTAATTGTGTCTATTAATTCTGCATTGCTGGTGCGAGATTTAATTAAAATTGCATCAACCTTGTTTACCACCGCTTCTTCTAAATCAGAAACAGAGAAAACCACCACCGGAATTTTGTGATCGGGCGCTTTACTTAAATAAGGTAACAAGCTCAATCCTGAGCCATCAGGCATATCTAGGTCTAGTATCACCAAATCAAATACCTGATTTCGGAGCAACCGTCGGGCTTGCTTCAAGGTTGCCGCAATTGTAATTTGGGCAATATTGCTGAGAATGGCAGATACCACACTTGAAACATCAGCATCATCCTCAACATGTAGCACACTAGGTTTATGACCATAAAAAATATTGGTGGCAAGTTGTACTGCCTCTACCAACCTCTCCTGATCAATCGGCTTATCAATCCAGTCAACAATTTGTAATGTCGCATTTTGGGTTGGATCCTGATTTGATTTTGTTTTAGCCGAAACCATAACCACTGGGATATTCATGGTAGCCTCGCTGCTCTTAAAATCATGCAGCAAGGAAAGCCCATTCTGATCGGGTAGCATTACATCCAGTGTAATGGCGGAATAAGGTTTGCTTTGTAGCAAATGCCTAGCTTGCAGCGCTGAGTAGGCAATATCCGTTTCAAACCCGGCTTGTTTAAGCATAATGCTTAGCAGCAAACCTATTTCGGCATCGTCTTCAACAATTAGCACAGCAGTATTTTTCTGAGGTTGTTCTTTGTTTACGGGCGTTTCATTCCATACCGGAATAACAAAGTAGAAAGTAGTGCCCTTGTCTTCTTCGGTTTCAAAGTTAATAATCCCGCCTAGTTTCTCAACAATAGCTTTTGCAATACTCAAGCCCAATCCGGTTCCGCCTTTTGAGCGGGTATCGGAAGAGTCTGCTTGTGCAAACTTCTGGAAGATGCGATTTCGGAATTCTTTAGGGATGCCGTTGCCATGGTCGGTTACATCCACTCGGACGCTATGTGGCGTGCTGGTTAGCGCTATTTCAACTACACCATCTTTGGGTGAGAATTTGGTGGCGTTGGAGATCAGATTTGCTAGTACCTGCATTAATCTATCTTGGTCGGCATACACCATTACACCCGGTAAGCTCTTTGTCAGTTTAAAGCTAACGTTATACAACTCACCATAACCCCGGTTTGCTTCTAGCGCTTGTTCTACCAGCAGCTGAATTTCAAGCGGTTTCATGTTAAAGCTAGATTTGCCACTCTCGATTTTCTCAATATCGAGAATATCATTAATCAGGCGCACCAAACGCTCACTATTCTTGTGCGCAATATCGAGCATCATTTTAGCTTGGTCGGGCAACTCTCCCACCACACCGCCAACCAGTAAGCCCAGTGACCCTCGGATAGAGGTAAGCGGTGTACGTAGTTCATGGCTGACGATTGAAATAAATTCATTCTTCATACGCTCAACGGTTTTTCTCTCGGTAATATCGCGCAAAATTGCCAGAGTCTCATTTTCGCCACTAACTACAATGCGCGCCTCAAAATCGCGAATACTATTATCAATTAAAAGTTGATATTCAAAAACGCGGGTTTCCAGATTATTCAACGCCTCTCGAACATTTGAAAGATAAACGGAAGCAAGACCCGGCTCAAAAATATCAACCAATGTGCGACCAATTAGGTTTTCAAGGGTTACCGGAAGCAGAGATTCTTTTGACGGTTTATAATTTAAAATTAAGCCGTCTTGGTTAATCCTAAGCATCAAATCGGGTATTACATCGAACAAAGCCCGATTAGTGGCTACGCTGCGTCGTAAAGCTTCTCTCGACAAACGGTCGTCGGTAATGTCACGACCCATTGTCAAGAAGCTAGGTTCACCGTCTATCTCTATCGCTTCGCATGATAGAACCACCTCACGTAACTCGCCATTTTTGTTCTTGAAAGTTACTTCATGGTTATAAAAAGCACTGTCCAGAATCAACTTTTTCAGTTGAGCTAAATGTTCTCTAGAAGAATTACCCAGCAGTTTTACAATAGAATATTTCATTAATTCGGCGCGACTATAGCCGGTAAGCTTCAGAAAACTATCATTCGCTTCAATAAATTCTCCAGATTCCAGAAAATTAATCGCAATTGGAATGGGTGCAGCTCTGAACACCTTAGAGAAACGGGTGTCACTTTCACGTGCCATTGCACTGGCTTTTTTAATTTTAGGGAGGTTAATTTCATTCTCCGCCCACACTGCAAGATCTTCCAGCATTTGGCGTTTGGCATTACTTAGCTGTCGTGGCTTGTGGTCAATCAAACATAAAGTACCAAGCACATTATAATCGTGGCTGAAGAGAGGAATACCCGCAAAAAACCGAAATGTGGGTGGCGGATTTTGGGGAAACCTTTGATCTTTATGTGTATCACTTATATATAGGGGCTTTTTAGTGTTAATTACCTGCTGACAATAAAAGAGGTCAGGCAAGGTTTCAATCACAGGATTACAATAGGATGCCCTTAAAGTAAGATTATCGCGGGTAATAAAGGCAAACGGCACAGCCAACGTCTCAGCTGCGGTGCGCGCTATTCGATAGAGAGGTTCATCCTTACTACCACCGGAAAGTGCGCTGGAATAATTATGCTTGCCATATTGACCGGGTTGGCTCTTACTATCCAATTTGTATGCCTCCCCACTGATAAATCTAAATATAGACTTAATACTAAAACAGTTATAACCTAATTACATTACAGATTAAATTACATTTGTTTCATTTTTAGTAACAGTTCAGGCGTGTCATTTCCATCGTTATCGCGGAAAATATAAACGCCTCTTGTGAGGGACTTTCAAGCTGAGTGAATGGATTTAAATTCACTTAGCTTATTACTAGATATGCTCACCTCTTTTTTCTGCCCATATATATATCTTTGATGCCTATTCCATTATAATATATATACTCCACAGAGGCTCTAAATGGCGAGGTTCCATTCTTCCTTCTTCCCCTGCTTCAAGTGTAACATTCAAGGGTTTCAATAAAAAATCGCCCCCTTCGGAAGTGAAGGAGGCGGTTTTTATTTCAAATTCTTTTACTTCAGACAAGGGGTTTAAACCCCTGCTCTCACTCTAAATTACTTGCTGGTAAGGAACGCCGCAGTTTCGGCGAGGCGGGAGGAATAACCCCACTCGTTATCGTACCAAGCTGCTACCGAAAGCAAATTGCCTTCCTGAACCGAGGTAAGCGGCAGGTCAACAATCGAAGAATGTGAGTCGCCCAGAATGCGGGACGAAGCCCATTCGTCTTCTAGCACCCCAAAAACGCCTTTCAGAGCGTCAGTCTTAGCGGCAGCGCGGAAAGCGTCGTTTACTTCCTGAGCCGTTACGTTGCGATCGGTAATCAGGTTAAGTTCGGCGATGCTTCCGGTGCGGGTAGGCACGCGATAGGCTTTGCCGGTAATTTTCAGGTCTTTCCAGATAAACTGGAGAGCACGAGCTGCACCGGAAGACGAAGGAATAATATTCTCGGCAGCCGCCCATGAATCGCGACGGTCTTTCATTGGCTGATCGGTCAGAGATTGAGTATTGGTGTAAGCGTGAATGGTGGAGAACAAGCCGTACTTAATGCCGAAGTTTTCCAGCACCACTTTGACTACCGGGGCAAGCGCGTTGGTAGTGCAGCTAGCCATACTCACGATTTTATGAGCTTCAGGGTCGAAGGTGTCGAGGTTGATACCCTTCAATAATACTGCGTCGCAATCTTGGAAGGTTTTGCTGGGTGCGCTAACCAATACGCGCTTTGCGCCTCGATCGAGGTGAGCTTGTGCTCCGGCGCGGGTGGTAGCGCGTCCGGTACAATCAATCACTAAATCCACGCCCAATGCCTTCCAATCCGGCAATTCTTTCATTGAGTCAAAGAAAGCGATTTCACGACCGCCTACAAACAGGGTATCGCCTTTGGTGGCTACTGCTTCGTGCCAGCGTCCATAGTTTGAGTCCACTTCAAACAAAGCGGCAAGGGTAGGAAGATCTTTAATATCAGAGATAGAAACCGGAGTGAAAAGATTTTCGCGAAGAGCTACTTTCATAAGTGAGCGACCAATGCGCCCAAATCCGTGAATTGCTACTTTAGCCATAGTTAATTTCCTTTGCTTAATATATCCAACGCCAACTCTTCATTACTAAGAAATGTACACCGCGTCTATTTTATCACAATCTTGTTAAGGGTGGTAATTGCATATAAGTGTAGCTGAGGGGTATCGCAAAGCAGGTTAAATTTTATGAGGCATACGGGTTGGCAAAGATACAGAAAATACGCTTCCTTGCCCAACTTTAGAGGTTGCATGAATCGAACCATTATGGATTTGTACTATCCAGCGGGCGATGGACAAGCCTAGCCCAAACCCACCCTCACGGCGGGTTCTGGATTTATCCACTCTGTAGAAACGTTCGAAGATCTTATCCACTTTATCTTCGGGAATTCCCACGCCTGTATCAGTCACCTTTATAATAGCATGATGACTTTTATCGAGAGTAACCGATAAATCAACCCTACCAGAAGGGGTATATTTGATGGCGTTATCCAGCAGAATTAGCAACAATTGACGCAAACGTACCGATTCGCCCATAACCCAAATTTCCGATTTATCGCCACTATCAAATTCAAGCTCAAGTTTGCGAGCCTCTGCTAAGGGCTGCATTTCACGTGTAAGCGAACGCCCCAAGCGAACCAGCTCAACCGGTTCCGGCTTTAACTCCGCTTTTTCCATGTCAGAGCGTGCCAACGTTAATAAATCTGTTACCAACCTACTCAAGTAATCGGTTTCCTTGCGTATATCTTCAAGCAGTTCGACATTCTGCTCTGAATTTTTATTTTTACTACGTAAGGCAACCTCAGCATTAGCCCTTATTAAGGCAAGAGGGGTACGCAATTCATGTGAGGCATCGGCAACAAATTCACGCTGACGCTCCATCGACAGTTTTACCGGTATCAAAGCGCGGCGAGTAAGAATCATGGCAGCAGCTACCGCAAGCGCAAGTCCCACCAAAGATACAGAACCAGCTATTAAGAGAATAGTATTAAGCTGCTGTTTATGCGGTTCAAGATTTTCACCTACCTGTACCATGCCTAGGATACGTCCACCTTCTAGGCGCACCGGCGCAGAATAAATCCGCATCGCAGTATCATCAACCTTGAGGTCTTTGTATAAAGTCTGACCTTCAAGCACCGGCTTAAGAACTGAAAGGTCTGGTAGGTTTGTATTGGAGTAAACAAGTGAACTTTCGGTAACAACCCCTTTAGTATCTATTAAAATATAAAAAGCATTCGAGACGATAAAGCGATTGTTCTCGCGAACCAGCCTACCGTCGTCGCCTTTATAGGTGGGCGCAGAGTGGTTATCATCGCCATCAGATTCTCTGGTAGGAGGAGTTGTTTGTGCTTGCGTGGGCGGCACATAGCGGATGGAGCGAATTATATTATCGGCATTGTAGCGTAAATTATCGTTGACTTCTTGTTGCAAATTCAAAAAGATCGTAATATACATAGTAAATACTACTATTGCGATCAGCGATATTGCCACCCCAATATTCCAAAAAATTAATGTCCGTCGCGCTTTTTCAAACATTTAAGCTTACTAGCCCTAATCCACTCTGATACTGTAGCCAAGCCCACGCACTGTTTTAATTAATTTACGCGAGAAATGCCCGTCAATTTTATTTCTCAAGTAGTGTATATATATATCTACGACATTTGAAGTCGCATCAAAATCATATTCCCAGACGTGATTTATAATCTGATCGCGGCTAAGGACTTGCCCTTTGTTGTGCATCAGATATTCCAGTAAAGCAAACTCTTTGGAGGTTAACTCAATATGCTTGCCATGCCTTCTGGCTTCATGCTTTGATAGGTCAAGCTCAAGGTCTTCTACCTTCAATATTGTGTTGACCGGGTCTTCGGGATTAATACGTCGTCGCAATAAGGCTCGAATACGCGCCAGCAATTCATCAAAAGCAAAAGGTTTGGTTAAATAGTCATCTGCGCCAACATCGAGACCCTGCACCCGGTCTTGAATAGCATCAAGGGCAGTCAACATTAGTATTGGCACTGTGCTTTTTTCATCGCGCAAGGATTTGCATATTTCAAGCCCAGTCACATGCGGCATCATTACATCGAGGATAATTAGGTCGTAACTTCCGATCAGCGCCATTTCAAGACCTTGCGCGCCATCAAGGGCAGTATCTACCTGATAGCGCTCTTCTTCCAGCACCCTTTTTATTAGCTTTACTAGCTTTTCTTCGTCTTCAACAACTAATATATACACTTCACTTATCCTCCCTTATAGCATTTTACACTATAGCTAATGAAGTGTTCATACCCACAAGCTAATTGCGAGCGGGTAATTTATTAGGGTGTGCCATAAACCGCGTACCTGTCAGGGTGGCTACGATAAAGCCGGTTGCCAGATATATTGCTTGCATCCAGGGGGTATTGGTATCGCTTCCGGCTGTTATACCGTGAACCAGCGTAAGTACGAAAGCGGCAAAGCTGATGTAATGAATAATTCGCCACGCTTTAAAGCCGATTCTATTAACCAGATAAAAGCTGAATACCAATGAAATCATCATATAAAGGCTAATTGTACCTAAGCCAGTCCAGATGGGACGGTATTCGGTCGAAAATGGCGTTAAACTCTGGAGCAAGCTGATATTCATATAATTGTCAAACATCAGACCAACCACATGCAATACCGTAAATACTAGAACCAGTAAAGAAATTATTTTATGTACGTATGTTAGATTAGAGCGATGAATAAAGCGATCTGTAAGTCGCATCGAAACCATCAAGCCAAGAGCGACGCTGGCAAATACCAAAATATAATCTACTATGCCGGTTACACGTGCCATTATCCAGGGGGTTTTTTCTGCCAGAACTGCGCCCTGTGTATTGAATTGTTCTTGCATGAGTTCTGACCAGCGTTGCCCAATGAAATTACTCATTATATTGGATTGGGTACCTGCGTTAATGCCAAATACAAACGCAAACAGTATTATTATTGCTAAGGTTAAATTTAACATCCAAAGCCGGAAATTACGTGTAGCAGGACTTCTGCGCGCTTCGGGTACTACCAACACTCGTTTGCGGTTTTTGAAAAGAGGATTTTCGTGTATTATTTTATTATGACCCATTCCTAGCTTACCTCCGATTTATTGCTTGCGAGTTGCAAAGGGGCAAACAATCAAGTTTGCCCCTGCAATATATTTTCTTTATATTTTATGAGTGTTTTGTGACAGGCTTGGGAGCTTGGGTAACAATTACTTTAGCAGTAGTCACCGGTTTAACGGTAGCCGCAGTAGTGGGTGCGCTTTGAGCCGCCGCAGTAGTTTGTGTGGCTGCTTTAGCGGTAGCTGCCGCAGTAGTGGGTGCGCTTTGAGCCGCCGCAGTAGTTTGTACTGGAGCGACTGTTACTATCGGGTCCGGCGGGCCGCCCGCAGAGGAGGAAGTGGTTTGCACTGCATCAACCGCAGTATAATTGGAAGGCGCTATTGAATTACCTACTTGAAGTCCAATCTGGAAAACCAACAGAGCGCACAGTATAGAAACTGCCGTGAACATTATCAAATTCATTTTGAACATACTCAAGCCTTTTTTAGCAGTTTGAGGATTTTTAGCAATTCCGGGGTAATTTCTAATCATAATAGTAATAAAACTCCTTTGATTGATAAATAATTATTTCACTATCTTGGTTATATCATAGATTTAAAAGATTGGAGAATTATTGGAATAAGGCTCTTTTTTGAGTATTAATGTTACTTTAATATTTCGCAGCAGTTCTGACATTAGCCGCAGAAAGATGTGGTATTGACATCTTTTCACCAAATTTTTATACTACTAAAAATTAAATATTCAAACTTGAATAAGGACTATAGCAATGTCATCAATCCGAGTCTTAATTCTTGGTGTTTTGAAACAACGCGATACGATACATGGTTACGAATTGCGACGTGAACTAGAAACATGGAATGCCGAACAATGGGCTAATATCGCATATGGCTCAATCTACTTTTCGCTCAATAAAATGACACAGGAAGGATTGGTAGAGGTTGTTGCGATTGACCAAATCAATAACCGCCCTGCGCGCACCGTATATCGTATAACCGAAAAGGGTATAGAGGAATTTTATCGACTGTTAAGGGAATATTGGAAGGACGTAAAACCGGTAATTGATCCTTTTCAAGTTGCCCTGACTTTTATAAATGCCCTCCCAAAAGATGAAATTCTCGGATATTTTAAGCATCGGATAAATGCATTAAACGGAATTGTCGAGTTGTTATGTGATGAGAATTCCAACAAATTGCTTGATCCCGGTACTCCCCGCCATATTTTAGAAAACCTACGATTGGCTGCCGACCATATGGAAACAGAAATTCGTTGGATTGAAAGAGCAATAGGAAAAGTGGAACGAGACGAATTACCTTGATACTTCTAGGCACTATTTTGTTAGAAATTAAATAACTGGTCTAAAGACCTATTGCAATAAAGTTGCGGCTAATATAACTTGAATATACAAGTTTGTATATATAGATTAATAATGGAGTGTAAAAGAATGTCAATTATAGAAACACATGAGCTTAGGAAAGTTTTCAAATCCCGGCGTGGACCGGTTGAGGCGGTACGAGGCGTCAATTTGAGTGTTGAGCAGGGTGAAATATTCGGTTTTCTTGGTCCAAATGGCGCGGGAAAAACTACCACACTTCGAATATTGGCAACTTTGTTAGACCCTACCTCAGGAAGTGCAAAAGTGGCAGGCTATGACCTACTTAAACAACCCAAGAAAGTACGAGAACGCATTGGATATGTGAGCCAGAGTGGTGGTGTGGAAGTGGCAGCAACTGCGCGTGAGAATCTTATATTGCAAGGACGGCTTTATGGCATGCACAAACATGATGCTCAACAAAGAGCCACCTTATTGATAAAAGACTTAGAACTTGAGGCATTTGCTGATCGTCCCGCCTCGGGATATTCGGGCGGGCAGAAGCGTCGGCTGGATATTGCCTTGGGTATGGTACATACGCCAGCCCTTTTATTTCTAGATGAACCAACTACCGGACTTGACCCACAGAGCCGAGCGCGAATGTGGGATGAAGTGCGTAAGATGCGGGAAGTCGGTACTACTGTGTTCCTAACCACTCACTATCTGGAAGAAGCGGATGCACTTTGTGATCGGTTAGCAATTATCGATGGAGGACGTATTGTAGCGAACGGTACACCAAACGAACTCAAGCGCGAGATTGCCGGGGATGCGGTTGTACTGGGTCTGGATGCACACAACGGAGCACGTAAAAAAGCGCATAGCTTGCTGGAACAGCAACCCTTTGTGCGCGAGGTAATGCCGATTGAGAATGGCTTGCGGTTATATGTGGAAAGTGGCGAACAAGCATTACCCAACATTTTGCGCACACTGGATGGCGCACAATTAGCACTATCTTCGATCTCGCTACACCGTCCCTCGTTAGACGATGTGTTTTTGCATAAAACCGGACGCTCCTTACGAGAAGTGGAAGAATAGTTTAGCCGGATAAACCGATTACAGGAGAGAATAGATGAAACTTATAAGCGATACGTGGTTGCTCTTTAAAAATTACTTGATAAATACACTGCGGCAGCCAGTCTGGATTATCGTAGCCCTTTTTACCCCAATCTGCTACTTACTTTTGTTCGGGCCGTTGCTGGAAAAGATGCTTATCGGCGGTGCGCCCGGCACTAACGCCTTGACTATTTTTACCCCTGGAATGCTGGTGATGCTCGGTATGTTCGGGTCTATGTTTGTGGGTTTTAGTATAATCGCCGATTTGCGCGCAGGAGTGGTTGAACGTCTTCGAGTTACGCCCGTAAACCGCCTCGCCCCTTTGCTGGCACGAGCATTGCGAGATGCCTTGATTTTGCTGGTACAGTGTGTCTTGCTGATAGCAGTAGCTTATCTGATGGGCTTGAAGGCTGATTTTGGGGGCGTGCTATTGAGCCTGATTCTGGTAATCCCGATGGGCATCGCGTTGGCTTCGTTCTCCTACGCACTTGGTTTGCTACTTAAAAGTGAGGATGCAATTGCCCCTCTTCTAAACTTTCTGACTACGCCCTTATTACTACTCTCAGGCATTTTATTGCCGCTGACCTTTGCACCTGATTGGTTACAAGGCGCTGCAAAAATCAGCCCTTTTTACTATGTGGTCAATGCTACCCGTTCACTCTTCGTCGGAGATTATGGTGATAGTTCAGTGTGGATTGGTTACAGCTTAGTTATAATTCTAGCAGGCTTGTGTGTTTATTGGGCTGCCAACGTTTTCCGACGTGCAACCGCCTAATTTTAACTTTACACGGTGTTTCTGGAGCTATCCAACCAGACGTTTCGTTAGCGGAAACGTCTGGTACAAATACTGGTTTTCTTTCAAAGCAGTGATCTACAGCTTCTTTTTCTTTTAAATAGAGACAGGCAAACTATTCGTAAGAACCTTTTTTACTTCAGCCGGTACTCCCGCTACAAAGCTGTCAGGTGGAACATCTTTCGTAACTACAGAACCGGCAGCCACAACGCAACCTCGTCCAATTGTAACACCGGGCAGTATAATCGCTCCTAAGGCAATCCAGCTACCCCGTCCAATAGTAACCGGCTTATAGAGCGGCTTATTGCACCGATGTCCCGAATTACCTATAGTATGAGTTCCGGTATAAATACGAACAAACGGACTCAAAGTAACATAATCTTCTATAACTACCTTATCGTCCAGATTAATGGTTACATTGGTGCTAATCAGAGTACTGGAGCCAATTTTAAGGTTCTTGTAGAAATCAGGATTTCCACTTAGCAACTCAACATTGCCCATAATAAAAGAACCTTTTCCAATATCAAAACCGGCAACTCGATAAATTTTGGCTCTGATTAATCCACTAAAGAATTTTGGTAGGAAAAAACATATAAAGTTAGCCAAGCTATATCTTAAGTGAACACAAGACCTCAATGCCTTTGTGTACATTAGTAACTTTTGAAGCATTTATTACAAACTCCGGTGTATGGAATTATAAAGATATTAATACATAAGCTTTCAACCTTTTAATCATATATGCTTGCCAATTTCATGTCAATCATCATACTGTAATTAGCAGAGCAGGGGATACCGTTGGTGTACTACCCTCAGATTTAGAGGAATACTCAGGCAGCATTATCCGACCTGTACTCACTTGCCGAGTACACTGCTCCCGAACCTCACAGGGATGGCTTTTGGTTACTAACTCAACAGCAATTTCCAGATAAAATCCACGCTTAATGCTTCAAGCGTTTGTATCACAACGGTTGCGCCCGTTCGCTTAAAAAGCTCTACTCTGCTTAAATCGGGGTCATAAGCGATGGTACGCATCCCCGCGCGGTGCGCTCCTTCAATCCCCATAGTTCCGTCTTCAATCACCAGACACTTCTCAGGAGCAATTTCCAATTTTTCGGCGGCTTTCAAAAACACTTCTGGATTGGGCTTACCTCGTTTGGTATCCTCTGCTACCACTGTTCCTGAAAAATAGTTTTGACTGCCCGGGTTGCTGTTAAATACCAATTCTAGGTTTTTAGCGGGTGAGCCTGTGGCTATCCCTTGTTTAAAGCCTGCTTCTTTCAGTTGTTGTAATAAACGCGCTACCCCGGGTAGAAATGGAATCCCGACTTTTTCGGCTTTTTCTCTGAAGGCAGCATCCTTTAAAAGGCTAAGGTTATGCAACTCCTCATAACTGGCTTTGGGAAAGTATGGCTTAAATATTTCGATAGTGGGCATACCACTGGTTCGGATAAAATCTTCTTCGGTAAATTGTAAGCCTTGCGAAGTCATAAAATCTGTCAGCACCTCAAGATGAATTGGCATAGTATCAACCATAGTGCCATCCATATCCCAGATTATTCCGTAACCGTTGAGGTTAGTTGACATAATTCTCCTTATGGTAAACTTGTTAAAAATCCTGCGCGCCTAATCGTGCCAACCGATGAGATATTTCGCTGGTTTGTCGGTACATTTGTAGGAACAGGTCGTAATATTCGTTATAAAGGGCGTGATTTTTAGCATCCGGCTCGATTCTAGCAGGCGTTCCCACCCAAACTTTTGATAGGGTATCGAAATCTTTGACTAAACCAGAGGCATAAGCTGCTAGAAAGGCATCTCCGTAAGATGCACCGATGATTTGCTGTGGCACATCCTGACTCGTTCCGGTCACATCACTGACTATTTGCAGCCATGTTTTGCTTTTTGCGCCACCACCTACCGCTACCAATCGTTTTGGCTTTGCGCCCATCTCTTGCATTACTTGTAGGTTTTGGTTTACGCCGTAGGCGGTGGCTTCCAACACAGCCCGATACATCTCGGTGCGAGTATGTGTTAGGGTTAGTCCTGCGAATAACCCTCTGGCGTGTGGGTCATGAATGGGCGTGCGTTCTCCCTGAAAGTGGGGCAAAACCAGCAAACCGCGTGCGCCCGGAGGAACATGCCCCGCTTCCTCGCTGAGAATGGCGTAGGCGGGCGCGCCGCCTTTTTGCTCGGCTGCCAGTAAATCCGGGGCGAGTTGGTCTCGAAACCATCTGGTCAGCGCGCCGGTAGTGGACATTCCACCCGCTACCGCATAATTTCCTGAATTGGCGTAAGCAGTAAGCCACATGCGTGGGTCTGTCACGGGCTTTTCTGCTACCAGAATAAAGAAAAAGGTAGTGCCGTACATTAACATCATATCGCCGGGTTCTACAACGCCAACACTTAACGCTTCGGCTACAGCGTCTATTGTGCCGGTGGTTACGGGCGTACCACTTTTTAACCCCGTCTCTTTGGAGGCTTGCGTCGTTACCTGCCCGCCAATTTCAGTAGCCCATGCTAAGCGCGGCAATTTCTCTACATCCCAGATTGGCTCTGCGAAACGGTCAGTCCACTTTAGGTTACGAATGTCGAAAAGCGGGTTGAAGTGAGAAGCGGTATGATAATCCAGCACATACTCTCCGGTCAGGCGTTGCACCAGATAACTACTACATGAAGTTATATAGCGCGTTTGACGGTAAATTTCTGGCTCATTATTCTTCAGCCATAATAATTTTGGTCCGATTGCCTGTGAAGTGAGCGCCATCCCGCTCAATTCGTATAATTCTTGCTCACCAAACTGGCGATTGAGTTGCTCGATTTCATTATAGGCACGGGTATCAATTCCATACAGAATTGCAGGACGTAGCGGACGACTTTTTTCATCTAGTGGTAAGAGGTCTGGACCTAGCCCGGATACCGCCACCGCTGCAATTTCTTCAGGCGAACAACCCGCCTCAGAGGGAAGGCTGCGACATAGTTTTATGAAATCCGACCACCAAATTGTCTCGCCATCTTGTTCCGCCCAACCGGGTTTTGGCAGTGACAAGCCATGCTCAACTGCCCTTGTAGCCAGCACTTTACCACTGGCATCGCATAAGACCCCTTTGGAGCTATAAGTACCTATATCTATTCCTAATACCAATTCACCGCTCATGGATACCATACCTTTTCAATTTTGAGATGTCATTTCCATAGCTATCGCGGAAAATATAAACGCCTTTTTTGAGAAGATTCTAGCTGAGTGAAACCAATTCATTTAGCTTGGTGTTAGGTATTCTCTACTCTTTTCTGCCAATAAACACATCTCTTTGCTGCTTATTCTATTATAATATATATACTCCATGTAGACTCTAAACGGGGCTGTTCCATACTTCCTTCTTTCACTTCAGAACTTATAATGGGTAGAAAAATTGGTTCAGAGGCAAGTTTATTGCTAAAAGTATTGGAACTGTGGAACGCACATGGAATAGCCCAATATACTTGATCGAGGTCTAGAAGTATGGGGGTGATAACTATTCTAGTGGAAAAGGGGAAATTTGAGATTGGTTATAAGAGTGGGCAAGCACCCACTCTCGTTTTCCCTAACCTGCAAAATACCAATGAGACATTACTATGGACATATAGCCCATCATTGGTACGAAAATCCCGACAATTACTTTGTCCACCATCGGATTCTTGCCCCATTTCGCCAGTAGCAAGAAACATGGAACCAACATCAGAATATAGCGGGTCATGCTACCAACCGACCCGGTGCTGAGAGGTACGAGGAAAGTAAGCAGCGCATAGATCGAAAAGGTTGGGCGTAGTTTGAAAAGTGTAATAATTACTAAAACCCCAAAGCCCACCGCTGAAAGCAGGTTAAGCAGAGTTCCGGTATCAAATTGCCCTGCCATAAAGTTTTTGCCGATATTCAGGTGAGTTGCGGTATCGCTGAAAATCTTGGTAAAACCTGCTCCTGTAACCTCACGACCCCAAGTAGCTTGAACGTGTATGAAGCCTAGTGGATCGCCAAAGGCATTTGCCAGATAAGCCATGTAGCCAATCAATCCGGCAGGTACAAACGCGGCTGCCACAAAGCTCCGCCATGCTTTTGGAACTATTTTCACTTGAGCAAAAAAGTGTCTTTTTAAAGCTGCACGTTTCCAACGCGGCGGTTTAAAGCGGAATCCGGCTTGATACAACCCCTCCAACGCCACCGAGAGCGCTATTATTACCCCCGTATTGCGTGTGCCGGAAGCCACTGCTCCCGCTATTGCTGCCTTATCCCATTGACCTTCACGCGCATAATAGAAGGTAGCGAGTATGGCTAGCATAAAAACGCTTTCGGTGTACATCGCGGAGAAGAAAACAGCGGTGGGCGCAGCAGCAAAGTAAAAAATAGCACGCCCGGCGGTATCATCATCAAATTCGCGCCGCGCCAATCGGTACATGTAAACTAATGAAAACAGAAAAGCAATATTGGAAACGAGTATTCCTGCAAAAAAGACATCACCTACCAACCCGCTAACGGTCTTTACCAGCAAGGGATAAACCGGGAAGAAGGCTGTATTGCCTTGTGCGCCAGTCTGAATATTGCCCATATTGTAGCCGCGCGTAGCAATATTATGATACCACCAGCTATCATCTCGTACCAAACCGTCCAAAAGTAGGTTGTCGGGGTTTGAGTATAAGTATGCGCCTAGTCTCATCGGGAAAGTAGTTGATGATAACAAAATTATAAAGAAAATCATCAAGCGGGTTACTACAAAAGTGAGTAAAACAACTTTTAGAGTTTTAAGCTCTATACTAAGCCCCAGCACTTTCAGATGTGTACGGCGTGGTTTCTCAACTTTTGTATTAAAGTTGCGAACATCGGTAATCACTGTGTACTCTCCACCTTAACATTATCGAAATTAATTTGAGAAGTTGAAACCAGCAGCCCGGCATAACCACCCAATGTGCCATTTATCGGTATTTTGCTTCCTAGCACTACCCCGTTCACACTCACCTCATAGAGATTGCCGGTGGTTTTAACTGCAAGGGTATGCGCTTTGCCATCTTGGCTGTTTTGTACGGATACGCCACCCTGATATTGGAATATCCCAGTACTATCGTAATAACCCCATTGCAAGTATGTACCTTTACCGGTATAGCTGACCATATATGCCCCGCTTTTTGTGTCCATTTTTGGCGCATTAAAGATCAAGCCTCCTCCCATATCGCCTTGTACATACTTAATATCAGCCTGGAGCTTTATATCTCCTGCCAATGGAGTAGTAAACATACTGACAAGGTCGAATTTTCCTAGCTCACTTTGCACATAACTGCCGCTGTTAAATGCCCACTGCCCGTTGATTACTTTCCATTGTTGCGCGGCTGCCTGTGGGTCGGTGAAATCTACTTGGACTTTAACCGGACCGGTTTTAGCAGGTGTCGCAGCGGTAGTAGCAGAGGCTTGAGTGGTTGCTTTGGCAGCAGTGTTGTTTGCCGCGGAAGTTGTAGTGGCAACCGGTGTTGTGCTTTTAGTCGCAGCGGTAGTAGTAACCTGTGCGGACTGTGTGCTTTGTCCGGCTGCCTGACCGTATGGCTTGCCGTCCAGATATATTGTATATTTGGAGGGGTCTTTAATATCCGCAGCTTTACTGATAAACACGACTTGTCGGTAAACGAACATAGGAAAATCATAGAAATCAACCGAAATAGCGATGTTTTCCTCTTTCGGTACGGCTGTTAACTTACCCCCGAAGGTTTGCATCAGATAGATGCCCCAATCCCGTACACCTTCAAAGGATTGCCTACCTTTTACTGAATTTGGTCCGCGAATCAAATCAAGCGAAATAAAAACTCCCTGACTGGGGAAGTAAGCCCCGCTAGCGCGTTCTGCTTCGCTATCTTGTAAAGAATATAAGATGTCTTTTACCTGTTTCTGCGCAGGATGACTCATTGTAGGCGCGTCAGCATCTGCCATGCGCCACATCACTGTTATTACCATTAACAAACCGAATACCAGCGCCATCCATTTATTCAAGAATATTTTTCGAAATTTTTGTTTGTCCATATCGCTATCCCAGCGCCACTATACTTTTTGAACGGCGTGTCACTAAAAAATTCCAAACCAGTAATATTAACAATAATCCACTCATAACCACTAATTGCACTAGAATTATTTGCGTTAAGTTGCTATGCAAAAGCCATATGCCACTAACTTGGCAAATTCCTGCCAAAACCGCAAAGAAGCTTCCAGCGCCATTGCCCAACGAAAGGCGATAATTGATAACCACATTTGCCATTGCGTAAACAGCGGTTAGAAGGGCATAGAGCCACAGCAACCCTGCATCGTGCAAATACGTTTCCCCAAAAAGCAACAGTATGATTTGATTTGGTATAACAATTGTAGCCAGCACAATAATGCTTGAAATCATGCCCACTATACCTAACCCAATCCAGAGATAATGTCGGTGAGGCTGCCCTTTCTGGTGAGCTTGCGCCACTATAGGGAAAAGGATGGTTACAATTGACCAAGTGGCGAAAAATACAATTCGCCCGATTAAGGCAACTGCGGCATAATGTCCGGCTTCTTCCGAGCTAAAAAAGTGCTTAACCATTAATATGTCACTATTGTTTATAATTACCTGTCCGATTAATGCGGCACAAACAGGTCCAGAATAGCTCAATATTTGGAGTTTTTCTTTGCGGGTTAGTTTCTCACCTTTTGCCAAACCGCTGCGTGCTTTCCTTGATACCACCCATGAAACAGCAAGCGATAAGGTTATAGCCCCAACTGCTCCGTTTACAGCAAAGCCGAGGGCTACCAGTACGATGATTCCGATTAAACGAGTCCACATCTCACTCTGGTAACTCAGAGAGAGTATTCCGAATTGAATACGCCCTTGCAAAACACCCCGGTCAACGCCTAAACCCAAATATATAGGTAAGCCGATACTCAAGAGCACAAAGGGTAGAGGCGAGGCAGTAGAGAAGAAACTAGACCATAGCGGTGCGCCCAAGCCCAGTATTAAGCCTAGCAATATACCTAAGCCCCACGCCCATTTTCCTATCAAGGCACGCACCGCAAAAATTTTAGCGGGTTCGCGTTCAGCCGCATACATTGCAGTAAATTTAGCAGAAACCATTTGTAAGGTAGAACTGATAAAAGCTACTACCAGTAAGAGAGTTACCATCAAGCTGAAATCAGCAAACCCTGCCGGACCTAGCCACCTACCGAGTATCAGATTTGAAATATAGTTTCCGGCATTTACAATGGTGGTGCTTACCAGAAGGATTGAGCCGCTTTTAATAATGTTGTTGCTCTTTGCCGCTTTAGATTCCTTGCGTGCCGCTTCAAAGTTTGAAGCAGCTATTCTTTTTATTTTCGTGACTCGATTTGAAATTTGGTAAGAAATATTCTGGCGCATTTGCCATGCTGTTTCCATTACCTCTTTTAATTTACCTTCTTTTAGCTCCTGAGAAGTAAGTGAAAGTCGACTCAGCCCAAGCTCGGACATAAAATTACCCACTTTCACTTCATAGTTTATTGCTACAAGTGGGACATTTTGTATTGCGCCAAAGATTAAGCCATGAAGCCTTGCGCTCAAAATCAGATTTGCACGGGCAAAGGCAGCCAAAGCTACACGTGGTTCTGATACCGTCCAGATTCGGGCTTCTTGCCCGTATCGCATCATGTTTTTGATTTCTTCTGAAGCCGTTACATCATCAAATTTTTTGGAAAACCCTACTTGAAATGGAATTAATAAAATTCGGGCGGAATAGCGTTCGACCATAAGGTCACAGGCTTCTGCAAAGGCACGCTTTTCTTCTTTTTCAAGTGAGTATCTGGGAATTGCGATTACGAGCGGCGTTTTGGCATCTTCAAATGGAAAGGCATTTTCTGGTTTTAGTTCGCCCGGTTGCATTAAAAATACCGGATCGGCTGTTACCAACACCTTGCTTTTTACGCCTAACTCTTGTAGTAGTTTAGCCGAAGCGGTATCGCGTACACAGATTAGGTCGGTCATATTTGCGGCAAATAAGGATAGTTTTTTGTAGATTTTGCCATGTAATGGTCCCATGCCCACCCCTAGCATAAAGGTTTTTTTACCGAATATGCGGGCGGCTAACAATAGCAAAATTATACGAATCAAGTAGGCGATTTTACGGGGAGTACTGCCTTCGATTTCCTTTAGCAAACTGCCCCCGCCGAAAACTATTGCTTGTGAGCGGGCAAAAGCCGTGGGACGAGCAAAGCGAGGTATTGATAAATAGGTTGGAACGGCTTTTACTCCAAACCGTTTTTCGGTATCGGCAGGGCGGGCAGAATTGAATATGAGATTATAGTCCTTGAGTTGCTCCTTGAATACTTCAAGTAGCGCATCATCTCCGATATTGTTCTGCCCGTAAGCACCCAGTACAAATATTTGCTTCATTTGTTTTACTTCGCTGTTAAAAAGAAAATTTTTATAATTAATATATCAATTAAAAGTTACAGCATTATTGTTACGAATCGCCTTACAACGGTATTTAATTTTATTAATTATTGTCTGCTATTTTGCTTCCCAATAGGTTTTGCTCTATATCAGAGCTTTAAAAAGAATAAACCTGCTCAAATAGCAGCAGGGCAGTTGCAAGAAACGTTATTAGGGCAATAACCTGCTGTTCCCGGCGGAAAGTAGAAGAGAGGGTGGGTTCAAGGGGACACCCCTTGCGACCCCGGCAGGCGTTCCACCTGCACTCCCTTTCTGAACTTGCAACAGCCCTACAAATAGCAAATCAACTTTGATTAATACTTAATTACTGCTTTCTTGAGATTTTGTTCGGAAATCTGGAGGTGTAGGGGAATTTATTTCAGCGTGGAAAATAGGCTAATATTATTAAGCGCCTTCGATGGGGTTTGAGGGTAATAGTTGCTCTACTTGTTGCAATTCAAAGCGACCAGCCCCAATTTGAAGGGTATTAGCCGCTCCTGCCGCTACTCCCCACCGTAGAGCTTCTGGTAAAGACCAACCTTTTGCCAGCCCCATAGCGATTCCGGCAAAAAGCGCATCGCCGCTGCCCACTGCACTAACCACCGGAGTGACAGGGGGAGAAGCCCAGCTAAAACTCTCACCTTGCGCCGTCAATCCCATTGCCCCAAATTTCCCCAAAGTAATCACCACTTGCGCTATACCCTGCCTTTGCAGCTTTCTGGCGGCTTGAATCGCTTCAGATGGATTGTTAACGCGCAAGCCTGTAAGCTCTGCTGCCTCATGCTGATTAATCTTCAGAAGAGCCGGGGCTAGGTTAAAAACTCGTTTTACTTGTGCACCGTATGAGTCGATTAATACCAGCAGGTTTATCCGGTTCGCTTCTTGCAGCAGCGCTACCAAGCCACTTTCCGGCACACCGGGCGGAAAACTACCGGAAATGGTCAGGAATTGTGCTTCGGGAAAATGGGAGATAGTGCGAGAGATTAAATTCGCCCATTCCGTTTCCTCAAGCGGTTTTCCCTTCTCGTAAAGCTCGGTCAAGCGATATTGTGCTGCGGGGTCGATTATTGTCAGGCAAGTTCGTAATTCGGCTTTTACAGGTTGTGGGTCACAAGCGAGGCTATCGGTTTTCGCCAATTCCAGCAAATAATTGCCTAGAAGTCCGCCCAGTGGCGCAACTACCAGCGAATCCACCCCCAGATTTTTTAAGGAGCGGGCAAAATTGAAGCCTTTTCCGCCTGCCAGAATTAGCACTTCGCCCGGACGATGAATCTTTCCGGTTTCAAAACCCTCCACCACCACAGTTTTATCTAGCGCGGGATTCGGCAGCAGATTAAGTATCATATGATTCTTGTTCGAAATAAACGCTCAACTTTTGGGCGTGCGGGCAGCGATGGTATAGCGCCCTGCCGGGAAACTGCCAACGAGCCGACCGCATTGCCCTGCAAACAAGCTTTTCTAATCAAAGCTTCATCCCCAAAAGCAAACCTGCCCCGGTTTAACATATCCAACACTCCGGCGATAAAGCCATCACCCGCGCCTACCGTATCCACCGACTTTGCCTCAAAACCGGCTACCTTTCCATTGGCATTGGCGGTGCGATAATAACAACCGTCCTTATCAAGAGTTACAATTACCAGCCCATAGTTCTCGCGCCATAATTTTGCAGTGCCCTCTGCCGGGTCATCCACTCCGGTTAGGAAAGCCAATTCTTGGCGATTAACTTTTACGATAGTAGCGAAGTCGAGCGGATAAGAAACACCTGCTCTAGCAGTAGCTTCATCTCGCCAACCGGCAAGGCGCAGATTAATGTCGTAAGAAAGAATCAGTTTATTTTCTCTGGCGACTTGCAAGGCGAATCGGGTAGCTTCACCGGAAGGTTCGGTAGCCAGCATGAGTGAGCCAAAATGAAGCACTTTCGCCTGTGCAATATATTCCGGGTTGATATCGGTGGTTGCCAGCATAGTATCGGCGGAGGGTTTGCGGTAGAAGAGATACTGGGCATTGCCGCGCTCGTCCCAGTTTACAAAAGCCAGTCCGGTATTATGATCCTTGTCAAAGGCTAATCCGGCAGTATCCACGCCAAGCACATCAAGCGCATCCTTAAGGTGATAGCCGAAGAAATCAGCGCCTACCTTGCCGATAAAGCCGGTAGCAGTTCCCAGTTTTGCCAGAGCCGCCGCAACAATCGCCGGTGCGCCGCTGGCAGACATGTACATTTCCCCGGTGGCAACAATATTGCCGCCCGGCAGTCTGGGTGTAATATCTATTAAAGCCTCACCCAGAGCGATTACTTCGGGTTTTGCCATATTTTACCTTGCTATGTTAAGTATGTTAGGTCGGATTCAGGCTTGCCAGACGCGGAGCAAAGAATTCGTGTAGTATCAAGGAGGCTGCGCCAACTGCTCCGGCATTTTCACCAGCCGCCGATAATTCCACCCGAATATCACGTCGAGAGCGGGCAATTACCCGTTGGTCTAGCACTTCCTGAATTATGCGTTGATAAAGTGTGCCAAGTTTGCGAAACCCTTTACCTCCCAGCACAACCAGCGAAACGTCCAGAAGATTAACTAAGTTTACCACCCCGTTACCCAAGAGCCAAGCAACACGTTCGATCTCTTGCAAAGCCAGCGGGTCTCCCGAAAGAGCGGCTTCGCCAATCTCCTCAAAATCGACTTTAACGGGATCGGTGTTATAAAGCTCGGTGAGTATGCTCGGTTCGCCGTTTGCAAGCCGGGCATGTATCACGTCAACAATCGCTGGTGGAGCGCAACAAACTTCAATGCAACCCCGATTCCCGCAAAAACAAGGCGCACCATATGGGTTGAGACTCATATGTCCAAACTCTCCCGCATAAGTGGTGCTGCCACGATAAACCTGATTCTCAATAAATAACCCGCCCCCGATACCCGTTCCCATGTAAATGAAAGCGAAGTTGTTAACCCCTTGCGCTCCCCCTGACCAACGTTCTCCGATTGCGGCAGCGGTAGCATCATTATCGACTATCACATGATAACCAGTCTGAACTTCCAGAAGTTGCTTGAGTGGTATATCAATCCAAACCTTAAGGGCAGGTGGATTATGAATAATTCCCTTAAAGTAATTGAGAGGGCCGGGTGCACAGACCCCAACTCCAATAATTTTATCATTATTTAGAGCAGATTCAATTACCAGTTCCTTGATCCATTCCGCCAGTTTGGAAATTACCTCATAGGGGGTGAGGATAGTCGAAATATTGTGGTAAGATTCTGCGACTACTTTGCCATCTAGCGCCATTACTACCAAATTGGTATAGTCCACATCAAGCTGGACTCCAATGGTATAGCGCGCAGTTCGTTCTAAGCGGAGGTTGGTGGCACGTTTGCCGCCGCTGGATGCTCGAATACCATCTTCTCGCACCAATTGCTGATCAAGCAACCGTTTTACTATAACCGAAACCGTTTGTTTGGTCAGTCCGGTTTTGGTGGCAAGTTCGGTTCGGCTAATACCTTCATCAGACCGGATTGCTTCGAGGATTACCCCTTGATTATAATCTTTTACTCTGGGTAGATTAGTTCCGCTGCGCATTTGATTTTCACGCTATCGCAAGCTGAGAAGAAATAAAATCGAACAGAGCTTGATAATTTATCTTGGAAAAGTCTGTTGTATCCACTTCAAGCAAGCTACCGCCAATTTCCAGATTGCCCTGCCGTCCCCTTAGTAGAAGCGGCTCAAGGTAGCTTTCAATTTCGTGATCTACATGTCCGGGATGGCGGATACCCGCTTGCGCGCGTTGCCTGAATCGTTCCAACAATACAACCCCATCTGCAATACATTGTATCTGAATATATTTACAGTCATATTGCTTTTGCAAATCTAGAAATCGGGATGTATCAAATTCCGGTTTGAAATTGCATTCGAGAATATGATTGCATTTAGCAACGAGTTGCGCCCCGGCTATCTGATATAGTATTTCCATACTGGCAAGATTCAGTTTTCGAGACCAAGCAATATCGCTCCAACCCAACTTATCAAACAGAATTTCTTTAATACTATCCTTGTTAAAATAAGGCAAGGTAAAATGCTCAGCAATTTTTAATGCCAGATTAGTTTTACCGCTGGCTGGTGGTCCCGATACAATAATGATAACGGGTTGCCCGGTAGCAGGTCTTTTAGCCTGTGCGCTTCCAAACTTTTCCATCCGGTTCAATCCGTTCTATGCCGGTTGTCGATTCGTAAAATAGAACTTTCAATTCGGTTTCTCGCGAAGAGCGCGGTTGCCAGATTTGCTGCGTGCCGGTTTTGTTTATAACATTTGCCAAACCTTGGCTTGGATAGCTACTGAACGGCTCAACCGCCATTACATAAGCTTCTTTGTACCATGGGAACCCACTCGAAGCATGCATTTCCTGCCAAAACCACGCATAAGGAAACACCTTGCTGTCCCACACCAACCCGACTCCAAAGCCGAGACGGGTATTGGTAAGCCCGTACCAACCCGAATCAAACTCATCAAAATATGCCAACAAGTGCCGGGGCGTTTGTTCTCCCGGAACTAACGACAAATCGGTTGAGCGTCCTTCGCGCTCACCCAAAGACCAGCGATACCGCTCACCGGGCGTTAGGGGATTGGGAAAAGTGTCGTCTCGGTCATCCGCTTTCAGATAAACTGCCCCGATGTCGAGCCGACAGTCAGACCCTAGAAAAGGCGCACCGTAAGCAGGATGATGCCCCCACATAGCTTCTAGGGTTTCGCCGCTTTCGTTGGTAATTTTCTCCCGAATGGTCAAGATTGGACTAGCCGCTTCAAGCAGTAGCGTGCGTTCCAACCGAAAAGGGCTACGGCGCAGACGAGTTGAGAGATAAACTTCTACTCTATCTTTGCTTGCTTCTATTATCTCATAATTCCAAGCCACTAGCGAAGCCTCACCATGAAAGTTTAGCTCCACACCTTTGTAGTCACAGGCTTCACCGCCATTCGGGAAGATAACCTGCCAACCCCCTTCGTACAATTCTAGCCAATTATCCATTGAGCGAAAGTTAGAAAAATAACCCTTCGGGGGTGTTAATCCCCATGGGCTTTTCCACAGTACATCAATACCCTGCGGCTTGTATTCCAGTCGATATATGTCAGCGCCTTTATCAACCAGTATGGTAGTGGATAGGTATTCATTTTCAAGTTGTATTGAGCGCATCGAATCGGCGAGAAGCAGTTCAGTTACCCTACAACCGGACTTGCTCATACATTCTACTCTGCCCCCACCATCAGGCTGACTATTTCGTTGGGGTTAGTGTTGGTAACACTGCGCTCTCCGGCTTTCGTACCACGCCGCATAACCACCATCCGATCGGCTACCGCAAAAACATCCTGCATATTATGACTGATTACGATTACCGGAACACCCCGTTGTCGCAAAGTATGTACCAATTCCAGCACTTTGCGCTGCTCCGGCACACCGAGCGCGGCGGTTGGTTCGTCCATAATCATTAATTTAGCGTTCCAATAAACCGCCCGCGCAATAGATACTGCCTGACGTTGCCCACCGGACATTTGCCGAATAGGACGCTTTAGGTTTGGAATTATGATGTCGAGTTGGTCAAGCACTTGCTTTGACTCCCGCAACATGTAATTGCGATCTACCCGATTAAAGATGCCAAGCGTATGTTTGATAGGCTCACGCCCAAGAAAAATATTGTCAGTAGCATCTAGGTTTTCGCAAAGCGCCAAATCTTGGTAAATCGTTTCAATACCTTGCCTCCGTGCTTCCAGTGGGGTGGAAAAATGCACTTCCTTGCCTTGATATATTATCTGCCCACCATCTGGGCGATACACCCCTGAAATCATTTTAATCAGAGTGGATTTACCCGCGCCATTATCGCCTAATAAACCTACCACTTCACCGGGGAATATTTCTAAGCTGACCTGATCTACTGCGGTCAAGCCCCCAAAGCGCTTGGATACGTTTACTAACTTTAAAATTGGTTGTGCCTCGGCTGTCATAAATAATCCCTCTGTCCTATTTACTGGTCATTAATTTCGCCCGCGCTTGATCAACCAGCACTGCCAGAATAATCACTACGCCGATGGCTACAAACTGCCAGAATGGGTTAATGCCAAGTATGATTAAGCCGTTCTGTATGACGGAAATGATCAACGCTCCAATGAGCGTGCCGATAATTGTACCTTCTCCACCGAATAAGCTCGCCCCTCCGATTACGACTGCGGCAATCGAATCCAACAGTAGCGAGTCACCGGCATTAGCCGCGCCATTGGTAAAGCGGAAGGTGTAAAGCACCCCTGCCAAAGCTGCCAGAAAAGCCGAAACCATATAAACTTTGATGGTATGAGACATAACCGGAATACCAGCACGTAGAGAGGCTTCTTTGTTGCCGCCTACTGCATAGGTATGTTGTCCGAATTTGGTTTGGCTCAATACCCAGTGGCACGCCAACACAAGAATAAGCATAAAAGTCAGCGGGTGCGGCAGAACGCTGACAACTTGGCGGCGTTGCTCATCCAATAAGCCGACATGTAGATTAAAGAAACTGATACCGGCATCGGGGCTTACATAAAACAAGTAACCGTTTCCGACCTGTCCAAGGTTGGGATATTGAACGCTTACAGGCATGCCTTCGGAAATAATAAAGCCCGCACCACGCGCAATACCCATCATACCAAGTGTAACTATAAATGGCGGCACATTCAGACGCGCGATTATTACGCCGTTGATGAAGCCGGGAATGAGTCCGGCAATGCTGCCAGCAACAAGTCCCACCAATACCACCAACCAAAACGGGGAATTATTACCCATCTTATTTATAGCTTCGGCGGCTACCACTGTAGCAAGACCCATAACATAGCCGGTTGAGAGGTCAATTCCACCTGAAATAATAACGAAGGTTTGTCCGAGCGCCATTATCAAGACGATAGCCATATTGGCGCCGATATTTTGAAAGTTCAGCAGGCTGAAAAAGCCTTGACCAAAAACTGAGAAAATGACCACCAGTATTAGCAAAAATATCCATGCCCATAACTGCCCGATCAGTTGGAAAGCATTGCGCGCTTGTGGGGAGGTGGCTTGCGCCGGCTTTATTTGATCTACTTTCATTTCAGCCCTATATTTCAATGGGTCATCCTGCTCCTTGTATACGAAGCAAAATGACCCATGTTAAAAAATTTAGTTACTCTTGTAAATTGCGGCTTGGGCTTCCGGGGTATCAACATTGGTCTTGTCGATTACCACGTAGCCGGTAGGAACGCGCTTCAACAGCCCTGTCGTAGCGCCATTGAGAGCTTTAACGGCATAATCTACTGCGGTACTGCCCATTTCACCCGGTTTTTGGGCAATAACCAAGTCAAGTACGCCGCTGCGAAGGTCGGCAATCGCTTGTTCGGGCGCATCGAAGTTAGCGATTTTGATCTGCCCGCTCTTGTTGGCGTTTTTGACTGCTTGAGCTGCGCCTTCTGCGCTGAACAGGTTGCAGCCAAAGATACCACCCAAGTCAGGAGTGCGTTGTAGCAACGCGGAGGTTTGCTCGGCAGATTTAGCGGCGCTATCACCGTTATAGTCCACCCCTACTAAAGTTACTGCACCGCTGGTAGCATCAATCGCTTGCTTGCAACCCTGTTCACGCTGGTCGGTAGTGCTGATACCCGGCTTGACGTTCTGGATGTAGATTTTGCCTTTGCCACCGATTGATTTGATCAGCGCATCACCGGCAATCTTTCCACCTTGCACGTTATCCGAACCGATGTAAGAAATGGGGAAAGTAACCGAACCCTTCTCATAGTCGCCATCGCCGATGAAGGTATCAACGGAAATAACCTTGATACCGGCATCGCTTGCGCGTTTCAAAGGTGCAATCATGGCTTGTTTGTCGCAAGCAGCAATGATTAGGGCATTGATGCCTTTGGCAATTAGAGCATCAACGATTGGAGTTTGCAACACTGCATCGAACTGAGCAGGACCATCAACCAGCAAATCTACCCCTAATTCCTGAGCTTTCGCACGCGCACCTTTTTCCATAGTAACATAGAAAGGATCGCCTTTAACACCTTGCACAAGAGCAATAGTGTACTTCTTGCCAGCCGCCGCCGTAGTAGCTCCCGCCGCCGTGGTTGCTGCTGCCTTAGTAGTAGCCGCCGCTGCGGTAGTTGCTGCTGCCGCAGTAGTTGCGGGTACTGGAGTAGCAGTGTTATCACCACAAGCTGCAAGGAAAGCTGCGCCCGCCACGCCGGCAGCGCCTCTCAGAAAATAGCGACGAGAAAACTTTTTGCCTGGTTCACGTTTACTCATGCTTCGCTCCTCCTTAATTTGAGCTTTGTTCCTGTTCTTAAAAGTAGTCAGTACCTCGAACAGGAATAATACAGACAATTATGCAAGTGCATAGATTTGATACACTAGAACAAAAGACAGCAAAAAACCATCGAACCTGCCATTAATTGAAATAAAATCGGCAGATTCAAGTAAAAATGCTTACAAAAAAGCGCAGGGTAATAAAATAAATACTTGTAATTTACCTGCGTTGTTCTCCAAAGAATTCCTCCATGAATTTTGAAGACTCAAAAATTTTGTGCTTTAGCGAAAAGTATTTTTAGTGAATTGTTGGGAGAATTGTTGTAATAATTGACGTTATTATAAGTCAATTTGACTGACTAAGTCAATAGGTTGCCTTGTAATTTTATAAAGAAATTGAAAAAATGTTATAGAAAGCACCCTAAGATTTTCTGTTATTATGTGGAAAAATGCAAAAATAATCGTCATACTTATTTGGGGGGTAATACTTTGAGCATGCATGTTCTCGGTATTGATATTGGAGGTACAAAAATAGCCGCTGGTGTAGTATCCTCTTCAGGAGAGCTTTTATCTTTTCTTAACCAGCCTACCCCTACTGTACACAACAGTGAACAACTCTATGAAGCAATTGTGGCGTTGGCGAACAACGCCATAGTAAATGCCCAACTTACCCAGCCAATTATGGCGGTGGGCGCAGGTTGTGGTGGTCCGATGCTTTTTGAGAAAGGGCTTTTTTCTCCTTTCCTGATTCCGGCATGGCGAGATTTCCCACTTCTAGCTCGTTTAAAAGAGAGCTTCGGAATGAGGGTGCAGGTTGACAACGATGCTAAAGCCTTTGCGTTGGGCGAGACTTTATTCGGGGCAGGACGGGGCGGGAATTGCGTTCTAGGAATGGTTGTCTCTACCGGAATTGGAGGCGGATTGGTAGTAAATGGGCGGCTTTTTGATGGCGCAAACCGGAACGGTGGTCATATCGGGCATACTCCTGTCTTTACCAAAGGTCCCCGCTGTCACTGTGGTTCGAGAGGTTGCCTAACCGCTTACGCTTCTGGAACTGCTTTGGCAGAAAGAGCAAGAAGAGCGATACGGCGAGGGTTAAAGAGCAGCCTGTCGCAATTACCCTTACTTGAAATTACTGGTGCACGAATTAATGAGGCAGCTTTGCGCGGTGATACCTTATCACTGAAATTAATTCGTGACACTGCTTTTGCCCTTGCCAGAGGAATTTCAAGCGCCGCGGTTATCTTAGACCTAGACCGCGTAGTGTTGGGTGGTGGTCTTACGCTGATGGGAGATTTGCTATTCGAACCGCTTATAATCGAATTGGAACGAAGAACCCGACTTAGCTTTTTGGAGAAGCTAGAAGTAAGGCGTGCCGCTCTGGGTGAAAAAGCCGGAGTAATTGGGGCAGCGGCATTATGCTTACAAACCGGAGTGAACCTAGACTAACCTTGTTGATGTAAAATCATAGCTGAGAAGTTATAAAACTAAAACACTATCTTTGCACTTTTGGCATATTGAAATGGTTTTGGAGTATACCACTACAATAAATGGTATATTCAAACGTCAAAGCCATACTGCTATATTGAAAGTGCTAAGGTAGTGCAGAAATTAAAATTTCGCCAATCTCCAAAAAACTGAGGTGATTATGCCTGATCACAAAAATACTCTGAGTATTATTACTATTGTTTCTATCTTGTTATCCTTGTTGCTGGTAGCTTGTGGCGCAGATAATTCACCGACACCTTCTCCAACTCCTCCCGCCAGTGAGTCGAAAATAGATACGGTATTGCTGGGAATAGTAGTCAGGTATGCCACTACCGAAGGTACAGGTGACCAAAAATTACAGGCTTCAATTGAATATGCGCGTGGTCTGGGCTTAATTAATGCCCGGGATGAAATCGCATTTGAACTGGAATTGGACAAAATAGAGGCGCAAGAACCGGTAACTACTAAAATTAGCGCGATGGGTGGTAAGGTGGCTTACGCCGATAATATTGAGGGTACGATTAAATTATTGGTCAGAGTTCCGGTTAAAACACTGGTCACCTATGTTAATAGCGCTACCAAAGATGATTTTTTGCGCGACCTAGCCCAATTTAATGGTGTAACGGCAATCAAATTGCTCTTTCAAGCACAACCCTCCGGACTGGAGACCTTGCCGCAAACGTTAGAAGCTTTACAGCAGGTAGGCTTTAATGCGAAAAACGAAGGTGTCAAAGTTATGGGGGTTGATAAATGGCATACCGCCGGTTTTAAGGGGAAAGGCGTGCGTATTGGAGTGATAGACGCGGGTTTTAAATATTACAAAGACTTGCGCGGCACTTACCTACCGCCGGATTTTCAGCCTGTGGATATTGCTGATGAAATGGGAAATACCCCTTTAATCGAATATGACGTGCATGGCACCGGGACTGCCGAAATAATCTATTCGCTCGCCCCTGAAGCAACTATGATAGCTGCGGCAATGGATGGCAATGATTTAGAGCTTTCAAGAGCTATAGATTATATGGTTGAGCAAAAGGTACAAATCATTTCAATGTCGGTGCGGCGCAATATTACCGCGGGCGATGGTAATGGCCCTATTGATCGCAAAATTGAACGCTTGCGCGCTGAAAAAGGGATTATGTTCATTGCCTCAGCCGGAAACGAAGCCCAAGCCCATTACGCTGCTAATTTTAACCCTGATTCCAACGGTTTCCACCAATTTTTGCCGGGTGTAACTCGCATTGCTGTCAGTCTTCCGAAATATTCCGCTCCCTACAGCACCCCGATTGTATTGAATTGGGAACAATGGTACGAGAAAAACAAAACAGACCTTGATCTGTATGCCGAATCCGAAGATGGCAAGCCTTTATACAGTAGCCAGAACGACCAACGAACTCGTGAGCCATTGGAATGGGTTCCTGCTAAGTTTAATCCGGGGCAAGTTATCTATCTGAAAATACGCTTGAAACCGGGAACACAAGCTTCAGCCAAACCTTTTCGTCTGCATTTGTTCACTTACCGACTTCAATTCCAATTCTATGTTCAGGCGCTGTCAGTCGGCGACCCAGCTTCAAGTAGAGGTGCGCTGGCAGTTGGCGCAGTTGAATTTAGCACAGACACAGTAGCCTCTTACAGTAGCCAAGGACCATTGGTAACGGGGGTGTTTAAGCCTGAGATTTCAGGACCTACCAATGTTAGTAGCGCGGCTTACCAGCAAGAGGGGGTTGCTACCTTCGGCGGTACAAGTGCCTCATGTCCTGAAGTATCGGGACTCGCTGTCGTTATTAAAGGCGCAAACCCAACATTTACTCCCGACCAGCTTACGACTTTCTTGTTACAACGTGCTAAAGACCTCGGTCCGGCTGGACCAGACTTGATTTACGGCTATGGACGTGCCACTGCCGGAGAGATTCCCGGTGCAGCCGCCACCAGTCGCGCCCCGCTTGCCCCTTCCCCCACGCCCAATCTTAGCCCCGATACTCGTATTGTGATCAATTATAGCTATCCTACTCCTCCGGGCTTAACGGTTACTACTGCCGCTAAAATTACGGTAGCGCGCCCTTCAATAACTCCAACGGTTGTTATTTCTCCAACTACTATTGCCAGTCCTACGCCCCAACCTACCCCTGCCCCCTTGGTAGCCGATTTTCGGGACGATTTCAAAAGCGTCCAAACCGGGTTGACCAATCAAGCTTTGGGACGCTATGTAGATGGACAATATCAAATGGCAGCAGCACCCAACCAGCTAAGTTGGAGCGCGTATCCGCTTGAAAAAATCCGAGTTGGGAATTTTGCGGCGGAGGTGAATGCGGAAGGGTTAGTGGAGAGCAAAAATATCTATGGGCTGGTTTTCTGGTTGCAAAGCCCGGATGACTATTATCTGCTGTCCGTTTCAGGCGACGGCATGACGCAAATCAGCCATTATACTGGTGGGTCATGGGTTGAAATTATGCCTTGGAATAGCGCATATAACTGGCAAAAAAGCGCTTCAAATCTGTTGCGGATAGTGGCAAATAGCAAAGGGTTGCAAGTTTTCGTTAACAACCGGGCAGTAAATAATCAACCAGTAAAAGCCATCGGCTCAGGTGGGTTAGGCCTTGCCACGGGGAGTTACAATAATACAGGTGCTCAGGCAATTTTCAGCAACTTTCAACTCAGCTATTTGCCGGGTAACTAGCCTGCCTATTATTCGCGACCGACAGTCGTTTCAGTGGTAACCCCACTAACTTGCTGAGATGGTGTGCCATTTTTCGACTCAGCAAGATTCTTTTTGGTTTTCACCCGTTTCATTTTGAATGTAGGAGTAGCGCCGGGTTTTTTTATTTTGAGGTCATCACGTAGTTTAATTGTGCCTATAAGCGTGTTTAGTTGTCGTGCAATTTCAATTAGTGCGTTTGAGCTTGAAAGATAACTCTTACTACCTTCGCTGATGTTCGCTATCATATGCGACATTTGTTGCATTGTACCCGCAACCTGTGTGTTGGCAACTCTTTGCTGGTCGGTGGCAAGTGAAATTGCATATGAAAGCTGACTGGTGTGCTTTGCCGCTTCAATTATTTCTTTATTGGCTTCCAACGCTTCTTCGACCATTTGACGACCCAAAGCTACTACCTTAATGCCATCTTCGGTTGCCATTACACTGGCAGTAGTAGCCTGTTGGATTTGGCTAATCAGTTGTTGGATTTCCACCGCCGCTTGCCGTGAGCGTTGCGACAACTTTCGCACCTGTGAAGCCACTACCGAAAAGCGTTCCCCTTCTTCTCCTGCTCCGGCGCTCTCGATAGCTGCATTTAATGCAAGCAGATGGGTATCATCGGAAAGTGTGCTAATCAGGCTGGTGGCTTCACGAATTCGTTGTGAAACAGAGTTTAAAGCGATTATGCGATCTGCGATTAGGTTTACGCGCTGCGTAATATCTGCCATCTTTTGTGAGAGCGCATGCATTGTGTTATAGCCAATTTCTGCGCTATTCAATGACTCATTTGCGCTTTGTGCTACCATACTGGCGCTCTCTGCAATTTGCTGGCTTGTTCCGCTCAATTCATTAACGGTAGTTGAAACCTGAGAAACAGCCACCGCTTGTTCTGATAGGCTACTTGCTTGCCTAGTGCTGGCTTCTTCGAGGTGATGACTGGTTATAGAAACAGTATTAGCCTGTAATTGAATCCGGGTAATAACTATTCGCAAGCGTGCCAGCGCTTTATTAAGGTTCTCGCTTAACTCCATTATTTCTTGTGCGCCTTTTACTAGAAATTTAGGAGTTAAGTCGCCTTCGGCAGTAAGCTTCAGCTTATCATTTAATGCGCTCAAAGGGCGTGATAATAGACGTGGTATGCTAAATGTCAGTAATAATACTAATGTAATGCTTCCTATTAATGCAAGCCCGGCTATCCAGAGTGTTAAGCTTACATTGTCGCGACCTTCTTGTTCAAAACCTACGTATATTTTAGTTAATTCAGCGGTATAACTTTTGAGTTCATCAAAAAGTTTTCTGCGGTTAGCCTGCGAATCGAAAAATAATTGTTTTGCATTTTCAGGTTTGAGGTTAAGGTTCTGCAACATATTGTAAATTTGGGCTACCGCTTGATAGTTTTGGACTATTTTCTGAAAACCTGAATTAATTTTCGGATCGCTAAAAGCAGGGGTTATTTCGCGAAATTGCTCTTCAACCCGCAAATCCTGTTTCAAGGTTTCCTGTTGCAGATTACTGTTAAAATTATCAGCATAAAGCTGATAGAATTCTGTTTGCTCATCCAATAAGTACTCTAAATCTTTAGCGTAGTTCACCCGTTCCCTACTTTGTTCTTCCAAATCTCGAGTAGTAGTAATATGCCCTAAGAGATAGAAAGAAGCCAACCCATTCACTGTAACAAGTACGATAATGAAGAAAAGGGTAAAATAAATCCTACCACTCAGACTATGTAGAGAAAATATTGATATGCGTTTATTCGCCATAGATTGATCCTTGCAGGATGAACGGATAGAAGTTCTAGCCTTTGGAAAATAATAACATAATTGTAAAGCTTTGCAGCATAATACAAATAAGCTTTACAATCCAAATTTATGAGGCGAGTTTTACACTCGGTAGTGGAATAAACTAGTTATAATTTCTGGACTGGGTAAAAATTGCATGGTTGAGTGTGATATGTTATACTAACTCAGCAAGTGCAACAGGTATAGTAGCTCATATACTACCCTGTAACGCGGGAAACGCCCAGCGTACAGTTAACAAAGAGCAACAAAAAAGCACTGTATTTAACGTTAGGGTTGCGTGTCAAAACATTTATGTTGGCAGGCACAAAAGCCCGTTAATTTTGGTAAATAGATTTGAGGACAAAACTACCGAAAGGGGGTTTTTGAATGTCGCTGCAAAAAGCCGAAAAAGACGGCATCATTGAGAAATATGCCGTACATAACGGCGACACCGGTTCACCCGAAGTGCAGATAGCCTTATTGACAGAGCGCATTTTACAGCTAACACAGCACCTTAACACGCACAAGCATGATAATCATTCACGGCGTGGGTTGCTAAAATTGGTAGGTCGTCGTCGTCGCTTGCTGGTATATCTAAGCCAGAAAGACATTGAGCGCTACCGTGTTGTTATCGGTAAATTAGGGCTTCGCCGTTAACCGGAAAAGTGCTAAGCAGAAAAAACCAGAAAGACCTGTGAAATTAGCAGGTCTTTTAGTTTTTTTCGCTATTTTCGCTAATTTACTTGGTTAATATTCTGATACCAAGTTGTTCTACTACAAGACTAAACAGTTATTTTAAGATTAAGAAATTTGACTAACTTCTTACACTAGCCTAAAATATTATTATTATAGGTAATTTCCCCTCACTTCTAATTTAGGCACTGAAAGCTCTAACCCCTTAATAGGATTCCTGCTCACCACCTTGCTTTAAATTAGCGAATCGGTTTTTTTACTGGTGGGTATAGCCAAAATGCCAAATATTAGTCACTCCAGATTGTAGTACAAGCGGATAATCGAAAGTCAAAAACAAATATAAAGGAAGGGTTAAACCGTGAATACTGCACAAACTTATGATGTGATAGTAATCGGAGCAGGGCATAATGGGCTTACAAGTGCATGTTATCTGGCAAAAGCAGGCTATAAAGTACTGGTGCTGGAACGAAGAGGCTTAGTTGGGGGTGCTGTTATTACCGAAACTGACATTTTCCCCGGTTATCGCCTCGATACCTGTAGCAGTTTTCATGTTGTAATAAACGGAACTCCGGTCGTACAAGACCTTAATTTGGAGAAATTCGGGCTAGACTATATTGAGGTAGATCCTTGGGGTTTTGCACCCTTCCCGAACGGAAATCACATTATTTTTTATCGAGATGTGGATAAAACCGCCCAAACTATTGCAAAGTTTTCACCGGAAGATGCCGAATCTTATCGCCGCTTTATGCAGTTTTGGATGCGCTTTAACGAAACGATGATGGATATTTTTTGCTATCCGCCTTCCCTTTCAACTATGACATTAAGAGCTACAATCAAGGAAACCGAAAAACTGATGCTTGGCATCGGCGACCTTGCTACCAAAGGCTTAACTAATGCGGTTTGGAATAAAACTGTCTCAGCAATCAAAAACTCGTCACCACGTGCGTTATTAGGCAGTTTACGTGAAATCATTACATCATACGGGAAACTCATAAAGGACAACTTCAAATCGCTCGAAGTACAGGCAGCGCTTACTTGGCTCGGTGCGCAAAGTGGTCCCGGTCCCGATGAACCGTTCAGCGGCGAACTCTTTGCAATGCAGCAATCACTTTACCACCTTTTGGGCGTGCGCAGACCGCGCGGGGGTAGCGGTATGTTAACCCAAGCTATGGCGCGTTGCCTTGAACATTACGGTGGCGAAATCAAGGTAAATGCCGAGGTATCACAAATCCTGATTGAGAACGGCAAGGTTAAAGGGGTTGAAATAAACGGTGGTGAGAAATTCTTTAGCTCTACGGTCATTTCAAATGCGCATGTCCAAACCACTCTCTTAAAACTTACCCCAGAAGAAGCCCTGCAACCTAACTTCCGCCGGAAAGTGGAAAATATCAAGGTGCAAAATGGGTTCGGAATGACCGTAAGATATGCCACGGACAGCCTTCCCAATTACACGGCACTACCAACCCCAGAGGCAAACGGCAAGGTGCAAGCGGGAATACCCCACAACGGGATGCAATTACTTTGCCCTTCCACCGAGTATCTGGCACAGGCGTACCGCGATGCGGAAAAGGGATTGCCTCCAACTCGCCCGGCTGTTATTGCTATGACACCATCCGCTATTGATGATACTCTCGCGCCAGCCGGTAAGAATGTGCTTTATCTTTGGGCGCAAACGCACCCTTACCAACTTTCCAATGGGGAAAACTGGGATGAAATCAAGAAACGGGAAGCCGATAAATGTCTTCAGGTAGTGGAAGATTACGCGCCGGGAATTAAAGCTAAAATCGTAGGCGAATATATCAAGAGTCCGTTGGACATTGAACGGATTGGCGGAATGGTGCGCGGCAACCTTATGCATGTTGATATGAGCCTCAAACAGATGTTCCATTTACGTCCTTTAGGCGAACTCTCCAATTATCATACTCCAGTAGGGGGTTTGTACCTGACCGGAGCCAGCACACATCCCGGTGGAGGAGTAAGCGGCGCAGCAGGTTACAATACCGCAGGAGTGGTATTGTCGGATCTAAAGTACAAGTAAAAGGAAGTCGTCAAAGGTTGCACATTGGATGAAAAAAGGAGACAAGAATGCCCGATCTAATTATTAATAATGAGGTGTTTGAAGCCGAAGTGGGCGAAACTATAATGGATGTTGCCCGCCGTAATGGCGCGCATATCGGTTTTACTTGCAGCCGCAGAGGGATTTGTACCTTTTGCGAGTGTAAAGTTGAAGAAGGCGCAGAGTTATTAAATCCAATAACCGGCAATGAAAAATCCCGGCTTTCTGCCGAACGCCTAGAAAACGGCTCACGGCTGTCATGCCGGGCAGTCTTTAAGGCGAAGAAAGGGACAGTTAGAGTAACTTCCCGCTCTGAAGAAGTAAAGCAACAATTCATTGGTATTTTCAAAGCGCCTACTATACAGGATAAAAATGATAATTTGGGGGCTTTGTTAGGCAGTGTCAAGCAAGCCTCAAAGGATTACATCACCATGTATCCCTACGTAATTAAAGGAATAGCATCGGGCAAAGCAGGTTTGGATACTGTAAATCCTTTCAAGGATTTAAATAATTTGGTACAAGATAGCAAACGGGTGTTTCTTCGCCAAATCGGCTTAAACAGATCGAAACATTCAAAATAAACAATAAGAGGATTATCCGGTGAACTGGGCTTACCCCAAGTTCACCGGTAGCCCTCTGAATTAAAGCTCGTTTCTTATTCAGTAGGGTCCAACAGTTTTTTCCTAACCCTATAAAAGTTAATACACCCTAAAGTAATGCCTATAAAAGCTATCAAAAGCACCATTCTTGCATTCATAAAAAAAAGCAGAAAGGTTGCCAGAAAAGGCGCTATTACCCCGCGAACTCCCACCAATGAAGAATACAATGCAATATATTGAGGCACATCTTGTTTATCTTCAGCAAAGCGAATCGCGTTGTTGATATTGGCAAGGTCAGCGCCTGCTGTGATTATTCCGGTTAGAAGCGCCACCGGCAGTAGCAATAAGTAGTTCCACGCAACCATATAGATAAAAATAACTAATGCGCCTAATATAAATGTTATATAAAGTATCAATGCCGGATGGTGACGATCTATAAATCTACCCCAGAAATAATAGGATAAAATTGCAACCAAACTTTGAAGCGCATTCATAATTCCCACAAAGCTGTTGCTGACATGCAAATCATCTACCATGATTAAGGGATAAACAGCCGCCGCCAACAAGTTGAAAAAGACCATAATAAATACTGTTCTTAAAAAAAGACCGTATTTTTTATCCCTTCCGGCAAGCATAATAATTGCCTTCAACGTAACGGGTGGGCGCGTTGATTTTACCTCTTTATAATGAATCCGGGAAAAGACAAGTATTGAACCAAAGCCCAATAGCGCAACGAAGGGATAAACTTCCCGAAATGAGCTATTTTCCAGAATAACGCCCAGTAAAAAGGCGCAAATCACGGTGGCAATGCTTGAGATAACCCGCACCATCCCCATATATATGCCACGCTGACTATCGGGGTACACCCCTTGCATAATCCCTTCATATGCCGGAGAAATTGATAATTCTAGGGTAAGGCAAATCATCATTATTACTGCAAATAGCCAGGGCTGAAAGGCAAAAAATACTAAGGCAAGCGAGAGTCGCGCCGCGCTACCCAGAAAAACCATGACTTTCATTTTGGGAAATTGCTGTGTATAGTGTGCCCATAATATGGTACTTAACTGACCGATTGCCGGAGCGGATATTACCAACGAGATTATAAAATCCGAGCCGCCTTCTTTACGGGCAAGAACCGCCGGAAACGAAATAATTGCCACTCCATAGGTGCTAAATAGAATAGCAGCTATAACATCGAGGCGAAAGGTACGTTTTAATTCGGCTCTCTGTAGCGGAGTGTTAAATGCCTTATCCTTTAAGGACTCTGATTCTGAAATGCTGGTACGGGTAGCGGGGTTCTCAGGTTTACCCTCGTTGTATTTAGACAAAATAAAGCTCCCGGTTTAAATATTCCAACCTTCCCAAATGCGAAAAACCTAAGTTTCTTGCATAGCAAAATATTCTTTCTGCAATATGCTCTATTATAATATCCTACAAAATTTCTGCTGAAAAAAATAAAGCGCAGTAACATGCTATAAGCAATGCTGTACCTATCGAGGGAATTGAGATGATTTACTATATATTGTAGGTATTTTTCAAATAGAACTAACCTCTCTCGCTCGTACCACTGCCATAATAATCTTTGCAGTGGTACCGCCATTAAGTTCACTTTCAATGTGTAAACGACCTTTATGCAAACCGGCAATACTTTTTGCCAGCGCTAAGCCAAGCCCGGTGCCACCCTCTTCACGAGAACGCGCCTTATCAACCCGGTAAAAGCGTTCGCCTAAATGAGCAAGATGCTCTGGAGGAATTCCGATTCCGGTATCAACCACTTCCAGCCATGCCCATTTTGCATCCGAATCGGTTCTCAAAGTTATTGTGCCACCTTCAGGGGTATATTTGACTGCATTATCCAGTAAAATTAGGATTGCCTGTTCCAACAGTTGCTTATCCCCGATAACAAGCACGGGCGCAGAAGTGTTAACCTTCAATTCAAGTCGTTTTTCGGTAGCGTAAGTCTTAACGCGCTTCAGAACGCCAGCGCCTATTTCACTCAGGTCAACCACATCCTGTTCGAGGTGTTGTTTACCCGCGTCAAGACGCGCCAGTTGTAAAAGATTGTTAGCGATATTATTTAGATGTTCCGCTTCTGTCATAATATCCACTACCAATTCAGCATCATCTGGGTCAAGCGTTTCTGAACCGCGTAGTAATAGCTCAGCATCGGCTTTTAGCAAGGTGAGCGGGGTTCGCAACTCATGAGAAGCATCGGCAATAAAAACCTGTTGGCGTGTAAAAGCCTGACGGGTAGGTTGGAGGGCACGCCCCGCCAGAAACAAACCGCCCGCAGTCGCTACCAGTAATGTAATAAAGCCAAGTACCAGCAGTAAATCGCGCAATACCTGTAACGCTGACTGCAAATCCTCTACTGCTCTGCCTACTTGCACCACACCCAATACCTTTTGACCGGATATATCAGTTACTACGCTGGCATAGCGATATATTTGACCAACATTTTGACCACCATCCACCGTGTCGGTAACTTCAGTTTGCCCATTCTGCTTCCATATCGACAACGCTTTCAAGGCAAGCGCCGAGTTAAGATATTTATCAGGGTTGCTTAGAGACCCTGTTCCGGTTGTGCGTGGGTCGAGGCTTAAAATAACTCCTGTACTATCATAACAGGCAAAGTAGAAGGGCGCTCTGAACCTATTTCCATCCGGAGGGGGTTCAGGCACTGAAAATGGTCTATCAGGGGTATTCCCGGTTGAAATCAAGGGGCAACTTTGCGGGGTTTGGCGTAACCATTGCTGCTCTACCTGTGTAGTTTGCGCCTTCATTTCACTTAAAACGGGTTGCAAGAGATTTTGTTGTACGCTGAAGAAAAGCGCCACGCCGAAAAGCAGCAAAGCAATTGTCAGCACGCCACCATACCAAAGAGTCATGCGAACTCTTACCTGTCGAAACAGGTGCTTGCCCGCCTGAGAATTTTCAGCTCTTAATGATTTAGTCGTTTTATTTTTTCTGGATAAAGTGATCAAATTTCACACGCTTGTTTAGAATGATTCTTAGTTATGCTTCGAGTTTATAACCGATGCCCCGGATGGTTTTAAGTAAAGGGGAAGAAAAACCTTTGTCTATTTTGTCGCGCAGGTAATGGATATAGGTATCAACCACATTAGAGAGCGCTTCCATATCATAACGCCATATTTGATCGGTAATCTGGGTGCGGGTAAGCACCTGACCGGGATGGCGCATAAGATATTCCAGCAAAGAAAATTCTTTGGCAGTCAGTTCAATATGCCTACCCCCTCTGGTTACTTCGTGCCGAATCAAATCCAGCGTGAGATCGCCTACTTTTAGGATAGCATTGCTTATATCGGGAGTGCGGTCACGTCGTCTAAGTAGCGCATTTACTCTTGCCATCAATTCGGAAATGGCAAACGGCTTGGTCAAATAGTCATCTGCACCCGCATTGAGTCCCATCACCCTATCCTCAACAGCGCCACGCGCGGTGAGCATTAGGAGAATTGAGTCGATTTTCTCGCTCCTAATACGGCGGCAAATCTCAACTCCATCCATACCGGGAAGCATCAAATCAAGAATAATCAGATCGTAGTTGCCTGTTTCTGCCAGTTCCAGCCCGGATATTCCATCGAAAGCCATATCTACATTATGGCGCTCTTCGGTAAGTACCCGGCGCAATAACCTTGCTATTTTTTGTTCGTCTTCAACCACTAGAACATGCATAATAAGCCAGCTTCCTTATATTTATCAGTAATTATTCTAAGCTTAGTATATCAATATTAAAGAAACATTGAGGAATTATTGGAAATTTCTCATACAGTTTCAATAAAACCCTAATGCTATTTGATTAAGCTGGTAGTAGTTCACAAAGACCTGGAAGTGTTAGAAAGGTTAATTACAAATTATGAGTACAATGTTAGAACCAATCAGTGAGATCAAAAGCAAGATAATACAAAAACCGCTTGGTAAAATTCGCTGGAGTTGGCAATCTTTACCGCTTGGAGCAATTCTTTTACTATCTAGCTTTCTGGGTATATGGAATTTGAGTATTAACGGCTATTCCAACAACTATTATGCCGCCGCCGTTAAAAGCATGATCCAGAGTTGGAGTAATTTTTTCTTTGTATCGTTCGACCCCGGCGGTTTTGTAACTGTTGATAAACCGCCCGTTGCTTTCTGGGTGCAAGCTATTTTTGCAAAGGTACTAGGTTTTAGCGGGTTCAGCATTCTTTTGCCGGAAGCGTTAGCCGGGGTAGGCAGTGTTTTCCTGCTCTATATTATGGTAAAGCGTTCATTTGGAACTGCCACTGGGTTGGTATCGGCGCTAATGCTGGCTATTACTCCAATCTTTGTAGTAATGAGTCGGCACAATAATCCCGATAGCATTCTGGTATTTACACTAATGCTCGCTGCTTGGGCAATGTTTCGGGCTGCCGATAAAGGGAGTTTCCGCTGTCTATTGCTGGCGGGCGCACTGGTCGGGGTAGCTTTTAACGTCAAGATGCTAGAAGCTTATGTGGTATTGCCAGCATTCTACGCGATGTACTTCCTACTCGCTCGCACAACTTGGCTAAAAAGAATTATTCACCTTGCGATAGTGAGCGTGGTTATAGCGGTTATATCGCTGTCATGGGCAGTTGCAGTTGACCTAACCCCAACAAACCAACGCCCTTATGTAGATAGCAGTTCAGTCAATAGCGAAATAGATTTGATTCTAAATTACAACGGTTTAGGTCGTATCAGCGGTAATGAAATGGGAGGAAGTAATAGTATCAATCCGGTAAATAATAATGCGGATGGGCAAGCTCAAGGAGCACCTACTTTTGATAGTATAACTCTGCCTCCCCTTCCGGCTGGTGTAGATATTACCCCACCGACTGGATTTAGTCCTAATGGTCAGGCTGGCGGCGCACCCGGTGGCGCGGGCTTTGGTGGACAAGCGGGCGCGACTCGGTTAATAACTCCTCAAAATGGGGCAGAGTTTAACTGGTTCTTCCCTTTGGCAATGCTAGGTATAGCTTATGGTGGAATTTACTCCTTCTTTGGGATGGGTAAGGGCGAAGAACGCTCTCGCCGACTGCGATCAATATTGCTATGGGGTGGGTGGTTGCTTACTTTTGGGGTTGTGTTCAGCTTCTCGAAAGGCGTTTTCCACAACTACTATTTGAATATTATGGCTCCGGCAGAAGCTGCCCTAGCCGGTATTGCAACTGTAATGTTGTGGAAACAGTATCGTAAAGGTGGCTGGATGGCTTATCTACTCCCGCTTGGTATTGGTGCCACCGCTTTCTATCAGGCTTACCTTTTGACCGATTACACCGATTGGAATTGGTGGCTTAGTCCGGCATTGGTAGCGGTTGGAGTTATCTCCTTGCTAGGCTTGGTACTTGGCAAAGTCATGAAATCCGAACGATTTGGAAATATCTTCCAACTGATAGTGATGTGGGTAAGCATGGCTTGTTTAATAGTCACTCCGGCGGTCTTATCAATCAGGGCAGTATTTACCTCTATCACCGGGTCGCTTCCTTCGGCAACACCAAGCGGTGTACAGGTACTGCCCGGTTTAAGCACTAGTTCTAGCAGCGGCGCTATTCCGCAAGCATGGTTAACTTTCGTGGGGAAAAACCTGAGCGGACAGCTTATACTTCTGGCGATAGTAGTCGGCGCACTTTTAGTGGTGTTCGGGTTGCGCAACCTTTTAAGGCAGCAGCGTTGGTTCAATCGACCTGTAATAAGCGGTGTGTTACTGGTTATGCTCTTGCTAGGTAGTACCGGGTGGTGGATTAATGCAGCGCAGGCACAAACCACTACAAATACCTCCGCTTTCTCAGGGCAAGGCATGCCATTCGGTGGCGGTGCTCCCGGTCAGGGTCAAGCGAATAGCGTGTTGGTTCAATATCTGGTAGCGAATCAAGGTGATTACAAATATTTGGTAGCAGTAGCAGACTCGAATTCAGCGTCATCCTATATCATCGAAACTGGTAAGCCGGTGATGTCTTTGGGTGGGTTTAGTGGTAGCGACAATATTGTAACCAGTGCTACCCAACTAGAGCAGATGATAGCAAACCATACCGTCCGTTACTTCCTATTAGGCGGCAATGGTGGTAGAGGTGGAAATACTCAAGTCACTCAGTATGTGCAGCAAAAATGTACTGTTGTAAGCAGTAGCCAATACTCAGGTTCTGGTAGCAACACCAGCCAGAGTTCAGGCGGCGGTATAAGTTTTGACGGTATTAAGATAATGGGCGGCAGCGAGCAACTCTATGTTTGCGGCAGCTAAAAGCGAGCTATAGCAATTATCAAGGGGCAATTCTTCCGGCAGGGAGAGTTGCTCCTTGCCTATATACACAGAGAAAAAACATGAGCATTTTACAAGAAACAAAGCAAGAAACAAAAATCGAAAATCAGGTTAAACAAAGAACTGCACGTAATAACGCAATACCTTGGCGGTGGGTTAGCCTTGGGGGAATCTTATTTCTTTCCGCAATCTTAAACCTTGCCTTGCTAAAAGCCGATTATTATACCAATGAATATTACTCGGCGGCAGTACGTAGCATGTTACAAAACTGGCATAATTTCTTCTTCAATGCCTACGATCCCGGCGGCTTCATAACTATAGATAAACCTCCAGTGGCTTTATGGTTTCAAACTGCAAGCGCGTGGTTGGTGGGCTACAACGGGGTGAGCCTTATCTTGCCCTCGGCGTTGGCAGGCGTTGGCAGCGTAGCGTTACTCTATCACATGGTTAGTCGCTATTTTGGAACTATCGCCGGATTAGCCTCAGCTTTTATTCTAGCAATTACTCCAATTTTTGTAGTAATGAGCCGCCACAATAACCCTGAGAGCTTGTTAATATTTTTCATGTTGGTAGGTGCATGGGCATTAAGCCGCGCAACCGCAAAAGGCAGCATAGCATGGCTATCGCTGTCCACCGCAATGATAGGCGTGGCTTTTAATATCAAGATGCTGGAAGCATTTATAGTACTGCCGGCATTTTATCTGGTATATTTGTTACTTGCCCCGGTGAAATGGTGGAAACGAATAATCCATCTTGTGCTATCAACCATAGTTTTGGCGGCGGTTTCACTTTCTTGGGCGGTGGCAGTAGATTTAACTCCTGCCGATCAGCGTCCGTACATCGGTAGCAGTTCAACTAATTCGGTTTTGAACCTGATTTTTGACTATAACGGGCTGAACCGGATTGAAAGCCAAAGTACCGGAAACAGTAACGGCAACCCTCCCGGAGGATTTAACCAACCGAGGGGCAATCAACCCCCGAACGGTTTCCAACCACCTGTAAATAACGGCAATGTCAGACCGGGCAACGGTGGTGGTATGAATGGAGTTATCGCCGGGCAAGCCGGACCCTTCAGGATGTTTGATTCTTCACTGGCTGGAGAGGCGGGCTGGTTGTTGCCACTGTCGCTCGCCGGGATAGTGCTTGCAGCAATTCAGTATCGGCGGAGATTTCCAGCGGGACAAATTCGCAGGCAGCGTTATCAGAACTTGCTACTGTGGAGCGGTTGGCTTTTAACCTTTATGGTGGTTTTCAGTATAGCGGGGGGCATTTTCCATAGCTACTATCTGGTTATGCTATCGCCCGGAATAGCCGCGCTGGGTGGAATTTCACTGGAAGCGTTATGGTACGCCTACCGCAAGGGTAGTTGGCAAAGATTACTTTTGCCCGTGGTGTTTTTAGCAACGGCGCTATTCCAGTTCAACATTTTGAGTATGTATTCTGATTGGAATCGAACTCTATCTCTGACAGTATTTGGGATTGAATTAATCTGTGTGGTAGCTTTGCTTGCCTTGCCAGCACTAGTTCGTCCGCTTTCAAACAAATTGACGAACCTTATTACAGGAGTTGGATTTGCAGGACTTTGTGCTACCCCTTTAGCTTGGTCGATAAACGCAGTTCTGAATAAATCCTATACTAACGAAACCTTGCCAACTGCACTACCTACAGGCAGCAATACTTCCAGCGGAGGTATTAACCTGTTAAATAACTTGCTGAAAAACTGGAATATGTGGCTAACTATTCTAATTGTGGCGTTGGTAAGTTTAGTGGTGATGCCATTACTTGTGCGCTTTGTGTTTAAGAACGCAAGAATCCTCCAAACTTACGGCAAAGCGCTAACAATCGTAGCGCTTATAATAATAACAAGTCTGGGCATTTCGTTATCATTCAAAGCGTTACCACCCGCTTCGGCTAATAACACCGCTCCGGTTTCTTCAGGCATGATCGGCAATCCAACAATGGAACTTAAGGCAACCAACCAATTACTGGCATATCTTGAGGCAAACCGAGCCAATAGCACCTATTTACTTGTCACTACTTCAAGCCAGAATGCCTCAGCGATAATTATAAATACCGGGCAGCCTGTAATGGCGTTGGGCGGCTTTATGGGCAGCGACCAGACCGTAACAGTGCAACAATTCGCGCAGATGGTTAAAAATAACGAGGTGCGCTTTGTGCTGCTCGATAGCAGCGGTGGCATTGGGCGAGGCAATAATAGCCAATCTGTCACCGGCTGGGTACAACAAAACTGCTCGACGATAAGTTCACAGGTCTGGTCGAGCGGAACAAGCGCAACTAGTCAGGGTCAATTATATAAGTGCGCTGCGTGATACGCTTTCTGAACTTGTAGATTAGCTTCAATTTGACGTTTTGGGGGGTTTTACAGAATTCCTGACTTTTAGTGAAAAATAATTCCAAAAGTCTGTAAAACCCCATATTGGTCAACTATATAAGTATATTCCAAAAACCTACTCAGATAACGATTACATTCCCAGTCGATTATTGTATGGCTTTGTAGAGTGCCCGATTAAGCCAACAAAATACCCCGTCTCTTACGACGGGGCTTCTTTTATCAAGATAATAATGAATAGGCTTGCAGACCGCTATTGTAGAATTCTGACCTGCCCCATTTCCATTGTGGTCTTACAACCAACGCCCGTATAATTAGCGAATTCAGCTAAGGTCGTTAAATAAGCAACTATTGGGTGTGATGGCGCATCTATCCTGTAAGCGCAAGTGCCTACAAACCCTTTCTGAATATATTTCGGGATATTTTAAGTTCTTGGCTGTTAAAACAGCTTCCTCAATCTCTACTGCTTGATTCCAAATTCTAATCTGAACATCTATAGCAATACCTCGACGTTGCCTTCCAGAATATTATGCATCGGTTTCCAATAGTCGCCGATACTTTTCTATTGCGATATGGGTAATTCCCTACTTCAGAAGCCAATCCGGTAAGTCCAGCAGTTCTGAGGTTGTTGTGCCAAATGTACGGGTTTTTTGAAGTTAGCTGCCAGCAGCTTCAAATTTTAGACAACAAGCTACTACACTCTTTTTATGGACAACCAAATCAGCAAAGCAGGGGTGAAGGTATCAGCATAGCAACCTCGCTTATTAAAGAAACCGACAGTAAGTAGGGTTGGCTGAATACCCAGCAAGTTGTACCCGGGCGAGTCATGTTGGCTGGTTTGGTGAGTTTGCTATTTGCGCCTAATTCTCGAATCGTCTTTATAAAATCACTCAAATCTGCCGCTTAACCGGGTTCTGTTGTTTGGGTTAGTTCGCCAATCGTATCTTATAACCCGGTACTAAGGTAACATTGTGAAATATCGAACTTTAAATTACACTATATATATAAATAACTATGTATCAATTTATGTAATTATTTTTATCAATATTTAATCTTTTTATATCTGGCAACAGAGTTTGTAAAAGGAAATCTCATATTACCTAAGTGACAATAATACGTTCTAGCACAACATCATATTAACATCACATCCTGCACTAACATTTCTAAAATACGTTAGCCAGGCTCATTATCCAAAATTCTCGCCAATGCTCTTCCTGTATTTGATTTAAAAAGTTGAGTGGCGAACAGCCTTGTATTTGTGTTGCCTTTTTTTTGGGTTTGTAGTCAGCGGCGTGTAGTATTCAACAGCTTCAAAAGAGAACTCTAACTATTCAAAGCTGCCTGTTTTGGAGCTAGTAAGGATTTTAACGCGATGAGAAACAAACGATTTGTCGTCTTTGGCTTGTTCCTTATGCTAAGTAGCATCATGATAGGACTCATAGCCTATGTTTTTAGTAGTAATACTACTGAGACACAAGCAGCAACTCCTGCTTCCAACGTTCTAACTGTGAATAATTCAGTAGTAAAGCATGACTTTTCCAGCAAGATGCTAGGGATAAATATGGTCAATTGGGAACATGCTTGGGGCAAACCCTATCCGGGCGATGTTACAGGATTGGCTCAGGCTTTAAAGGCTGCTAAAGTCGGTCTTATCCGATATGGTGGTGGTAACTGGACTAATACTCTTGGTTGGGATCGTAGCGCCGAACGGACTCCCTATACCGGTTGGCCCAATGCTTCAAGCGGACCTTACTGGTTCCAATTTAATCCCCGTGAAATTGACAGCCTAGCTAAATTGGCGCAGGCAACCGGGGCGGACGTATTGATTGAAGTAAACGTTTCTACCAATAACCCCACTATGTGGGCTGATATGGTTAAATACGCCAATGTCGAGCATAATTACAAATTCAAATACTGGGAAATTGGTAATGAGTTGGATTTAGCAAATTCTACTCCCAGCCCGGACGAATATGTCACTCGGCTTGGTCAATATACCGACGCAATGATGAGTGTTGACCCAACTATTAGCATTACTGCTTCGGCTGCGGCTTCCCCCTACGAAGCAACACGGTTGGGTTACAATGATACTATTACCACGCTTTCTCAATATCTCACCAAGCCTTATACAATGGTTTCTCCAAAAGGTAATAAGATTAAGGCTTTATCGTATCATTGGTATCAGGCTTGTAACAGCAGTAGCGCTACGGATTTACAACTTTATCAATATAGTGGATTGGCTACCAATGTATGGCGTAATAATTATTCCCGAATAGAAGCCGATTTGATGCCACCACGGGTTATCAATGAGATTACCCATGACTCGATTCCACAGGGGGTTACCGAGCTTAACTTCGACGCATGCAATTTTGATAATCCTATGAACGGGAATTTCTTGAACGCGCTGTGGACTACGGATGTATTGGGACGTATGGCTTACAATGGCACCAATTTTGCCACTCGTTGGGAAGGTTACGGCACGCAGAGTTACGGTATGATTTATCCGAATGATAGCCTTAATCCCACCCAACTTTATGCGCGTCCTGCTTACTATGCCTATTTGATGTATGCCAATTATTTCGGTGATCAGATGGTGGAATCCAGTAGCAACGACAATGCCCGTTTATCTGTATGGGCTTCGCGAGATTCTACTGATACTACTAAGCTAAAGCTGATGGTCACCAATATTTCAGCAAATGACCTACCTACTACACTAAATACTACTGGGTTTAACGCTGGTTCCGGTAGCTTGTACCAGATGAAAAGCGCCAACCCGACAGATATTAGCGTAGCCAGCCTAACCGCACCGGCTACAATCAATGGCACTTCTGTTAATATGATGAATGTAGCCACTAGTATGAGCAGTATTAAGCCGGTGGCTCTGGCGGTATCAGGTTCTTCGCTGAACTATACTTTCCCGGCGTATTCCACTACTGCTATTATTCTGACGAGCGGTAATGTAATTTCAACGCCTACACCTACAGCAACTGCTACAGCAATACCAACCGCTACTGCCAGTGCTACAGCAACTCCTACAGCCACTGCGCCTGTAGCAACTGCTACGTCTACTCCTATCACTAACACACCTATCCCAACCGCAACTGCTACACCTACTACGGGTGGGCAAGGTATCTCTACTTCGGTAACTACTTCTAAAACGACCGTTAGTCCTGGTCAATCAGTGAATATTACTACCAATGTAAAAGCCGGGAGTAGCGCTGCTAAGTGGTTGGTAGATACCGAAATATATTGCTCTTCCAATAACGTAAACTGGACTAAGGATTTCCAGAATTACCGGGACTCACAAAATTTTAGCGCAGGTCAGACTCTCTCATATACCGATACTTGGAACGTACCTTCAAGTCACGCTGCCGCACAGTGTATAATTAAGGTAGGTCTCTTTTTACCGGGTTGGAGCGGTCAAGTCAGCTTTAACGATGTCGGGACAATTGCGGTTGGCAATACCCCACCTGTGACTAGTACGCCTACTCCAGTTCCAACTGTGGGTGGGACGGTTGGTACAGGTCTTAAAGGGGAGTATTTCGACAATATCGATTTTACAAACCTTAAGCTAACCCGTGTTGACAAAACCGTTAACTTTAATTGGGGTAGTAGCTCACCAGACCCTTCCCTCGGGGCAGATACATTTTCCGTGCGCTGGTCGGGTCAGGTTCTACCGCAATTCTCCGAAACATACACTTTCTACACTCAATCTGATGATGGGGTGAGGCTGTGGGTAAACGGACAATTGCTGGTAGATAACTGGACTAATCACGCTTCTGTTCAGAATAGTGGGACTATCCAGCTTACCGCCGGACAAAAATATTACATCCGTATGGAGTATTTCGAGAACACTGGTGGGGCAGTAGCAAAACTGTCTTGGGCTAGCCCCAGCCAGAACAAGCAGGTTATACCTATGAACCGCTTGTTCCCGGCAGCCGGATAACGAGCTACTGCTCCATTAGCTGGTCGCTACGATGAAATGGTCAATCCCTTGAAGGGATTGACCATTTTTTGGTTTGCGCCCGATTGGACAAGGTGGCGGTAAATGATTTGCCATTTTGCTTCGGTCAAATTGCTGGGGCAGGCTTTTTTTTATTAGTGTTGTCATAGCCCTAGCTTCTCCATTTAAAACACGTTCTGAGGAATAATTATGGGAACTATGAAGTAAGTTTAAATAAAGAGTTGGTCTTTTCTTGACCAATTCTTGATCTAAAAGCCACCGTTTACTTGACCTTTCCCAGCCATAATACAGTTGTAAGGACGGGGATGACCCCGAAAGAGATAAAAAAAGCAAGTTAAATCAGAAAGAGGATTAAAAATGAAAGCGAAATGGTTTATGGGATTGGGATTGATAGTCGCCCTATTAGTTGGGCTATTTGCTGCAGTGGTTCCGTCCGATGCGCAAGCTTACGGATCGGGCGGCAGGGGTAACGGTACTGGTACTACCACGCCGGGAGCGCAAAACGGGGGCGGTTATGGAATGCAACCCGGTACAGGCATGGGAATGAATCAGGGAATGGGACAGATGCGCGGCGCTGGTGGCGCTCGGAACGGAATGGGTCAGCAAGGTACGGGCGCTTATGCTACCGTACTAAGTGAGCAAAGCGTAAATGCGCTAAATCAGGCAATTCAGGAAGAATACCTTGCTCGCGCTACCTATCAAGCCATCCTAGCCAAATTCGGTCAGGTGCTACCTTTTTCCAATATTGTTAATTCGGAAAACCAGCATGTAACAGTCTTGGCTCGCCAGTTCACCAACCATGGGTTGGCAGTTCCGGCGGATAGTTGGGCGGGTAAGGTTACTGCGCCAGCTACCTTGAGTGAAGCCTTTAACGCCGCCATTCAGCTTGAAAAGGACGATGCTGCGCTGTACGACACTTTGCTGAAACAGGTCAGCGAACCGGAGTTAACTAGGGTCTTTACCCAATTGCAAAGCGCCTCGCTGAATATGCACTTGAAAGAGTTGGAACTTTACAACAAATAGAACGGATTAAATAGTAAGGAAAGGTCTGGTAGCCACAGGTTGCCAGCCTTTTCTCATTTCAGTTCAGCTATAATAAAAGTACCCGTAGTTAGATCATAATAACCAAAGCTGAGAGAAGAAGATAATGACCAAAGTGCTGGTGGTGGACGATGAGACAAACTTGGTGGAACTGGTGCAAAGTTACTTGCTGCGGGAAGGCTATGAGGTATTGACCGCCTTTGACGAACTAGCAGCGTTGGAACTGGCGCGTGCTAATCCCCCTGATTTGGTGGTGCTGGATTTGATGCTACCGGGCTTAGATGGAATTGAGGTTTGCCGCCAACTTCGCCAGTTCTCTGATGCCTATGTCATAATTCTTACCGCTAAAACCGAAGAAATAGATAAAATAGTGGGGCTATCGGTAGGAGCAGACGACTACCTTACCAAACCCTTCAGCCCGCGCGAACTGGTAGCCAGAGTGAAGGCGATGTTAAGGCGACCCCGCAGTGGCGCTGCTGGATTGTCACAGCCTGAAGTTACTCCCCCTCACAAGTTAGGAGATTTGGTCATAGATGAATTGAGGCATGAGGTTAGGCGACAAGAAGAAGTAATCTCACTTACTGCTCGCGAGTTTGCCCTGTTGGTAACTCTCAGTGCACATCCGGGTCGGGTCTTTACTCGCGTCCAACTGCTGGAAAGGGTGTGGGGCGATGAATATTATGATGACCATGTGGTGGATGTGCATATTGCCAACCTGCGAAAAAAGCTGGAAACCGAACCCGACAGCCTACAATATATTGAAACAGTGCGGGGAGTGGGTTATCGTTTTGAAGTTAGGGACATAAAATGAAAGCCGCGACATTCAAACGTCCTGTGGTTGGAAGATTATCCATCAAATTGTTCCTTTCCTACCTGATAGTAATAGGGCTAGGCACGCTGACTTTGCTGGTGGCAGTAAATCAGGTGGCAATCGACTCATTTACCGGGCGGATGCGCCAGTATCGGGGCGGAACCACTATACCGGGACAGGGGCGTGGCACTGCTCAGCGTGGGTTGGGGGCGCTCGATCCAGCGGTGGCGGATGCCTTTCAGGGCGCTATTAATGATGCGCTGCTGGTGGCTGGTATAGTGGCAGTGGTGGTGGCGGTCATTACCAGTTTGGTAGTTACGGGTAGGATAACGGGACCGGTACGCCGAATGTCAGAAGCCAGTCGCCGAATTGCTGCCGGAAAGTACAGCGAACGAGTGGTTACCAAAAGCAAAGACGAACTTGGAGAATTGGCATATAACTTTAACCAGATGGCGGAAACGTTGGAGGAAACTGAGCATCGCCGCATGGAACTGATCGGAGATGTAGCACACGAGCTTAGAACCCCGGTTGCCACTCTGGAAGGTTATTTAGAGGGGTTACTGGACGGCGTAATTGAATCGAACGAACGCACTTGGGCGAAACTCCACGATGAAGCCGGACGATTGCGGCGGTTGGTGGACGATTTGCAGGAACTATCGCGGGCGGAAGCTCGGCAAGTACCGCTCAATATAGCCTCGGTAAACCCGCTTGAAATTGCACAGGTAGCGATTGAGCGACTCTCCCACCAATATGCCGAGAAAGGGCTGGAGTTTTCCACCGAACTATCTCAAAAGCTGCCCACAATCAAAGCCGATCACGACCGGACGGTGCAAGTGCTGACCAATCTGCTGACCAACTCCTTGCGCTACACCCCTGCCCCCGGCAAGGTACAACTTACGCTAAGCCACAAAGGAAATGAAGTGGAATACCGAGTAACGGATAATGGAGTGGGCATTGCTCCCGAAAATCTGCCACACCTGTTCGAGCGGTTCTATCGAGTGGATAAATCCCGGAGTCGGGCGTTGGGCGGTTCTGGTATCGGTCTGACCATTGCAAAAGCGTTGGTAGAAGAAATGGGCGGTACAATTCAGGCGGAGTCTGCCGGAGCAGGCAAGGGTGCTACCTTCAGTTTCACCTTGCCGATAGCCCAATAGCTCTTACTTTTGCGCCACCCGTGGCCCAAGTATCTAAACAGTACTCTTAAAAGGCATAGATAAATACATTATTAGCAGGGTCGGCATAAATGGTTTTCATAAATGAGCCGAACTTGTCCAACGCTTGTGCAGAGTAACTTTTAGGATCATGCCCATCAGGATAGAAAGAACCACTCCCGTTTTCAATTTGTCCCACAAAAACGTATCTCACATTATGTTGTTTTAGCAATTCGATTGCATAGTTAACATCAGTAGTTTCATAAATCCGGTTCATATCCAGCCAGTTATCCCAGATAACTTTCTCATTTAGGTTACCTCGCCACTGTAACTCGTGGAAGGGCCAACCTACAATTGTGGGTAAGCCGGTATAAGTACTGATTCGGTTTGCCCAACTATAATTCATACCATTGGCTTCCAGCACTACTCCGCGCCGCTCACTTTGGTTGGCGGTATAATCGCGTAACCAAACCATCGCTTTATATTCTGCCGGGAATTGATTGGAGTACCAGATTTCCCCATCCATTCCTATCCGGTTTGTATAGCCGTTAGTGGTTTGCCAGTAAGCCAGAATTGGAACGGCTGAGGCTGCGATTGCTAATAAAATTAGCAAGCTAATCCAGCCAAATATCCAGTGATTCTTTGAAGTCAGGCTAAGGGTTTTCAGCTTTTGTCTAACAGCCGGGACAGCGGTATCTCTATTGCTGAAACTGGAAAATAGGCTGGTTTTTTCGTCTAACAATGGGTTTTCGGATACCACCTGTTGTAGTCGGTTTGTGGGGTTAAAGGCAAGCCAGTTAAGTCCGGTAGGTTGTGACTTAGCTCTAACAGGGCGGAAACTTATAGTGGGTATACGCGAGTTAACCTTGACCCAACTTAACACCCACCAAGTGCTGTATGCTCCGGCTAATCCATAAAGCACCCACAACTGATACCAATACTTGAAGACGGTATTAAAACGATTATAATAAATATCTCTAACGTATAAAACTTCGCAAAAAAGTGTTATAAATCCGGCAGAAAAAAGTAATAGTAACACCAAAAGATCCATGGTTGCCGCTAGTGCTTTGTTATCTTTCTCCTGATGTTTCCACTCTAAACGGAATATACGCACTGATACATACACTAAAATCAATCCCGGTCCAAGTAACTCGAAATTAACCATCCAACCTGCTATGAAAAAAGTAAGGGCGGTAATTAGTTCCAATATCAGCCTATAAGCTGGAGTTTTTTCTTGGTGTACCAACCGTACATATTTAATTGTCAAGAAAGTAGCAATTGGTAATAGGAAAAGACCGAACATCTCTACAAATTCACTCAAGTTTGTACCGTGCCAATAAACCCATCCCAAATAACGACTCAAGAAATTGACCACCGGGATATTAGCCACATCTGTCATAGGTTCCGCGCGGAGCATGCCGCTAAAGGTAGTAAACTGAAAAATATAGATCAAATAGATGGTAGAAAGTAGCGCGGCAGTTTGTACGCCGATACGCCCAAGAGCGTGCCACCATTTATCCCTCGCTTGCAACTCCAGCACAACTATTGCTACTAACGTCAGCCCAAGATAGGTTGGGAAATCGGCTAGATTGATAAAATAAAGCGATCCTAGCAGCATCCCGAATCCCAAATATCGAGGAACAGTGCGCCACGATAACTTTGATACAACCCATTTTCCGGGAGCGGCAAAAAGTTGCAATATCAAGCCCAACACAAGTATTACATATGGTGCGCCCAGCAGATGACCGTGCAAATCACCGTTAAGATAACTATAAATCGGGTATTCGGTTAGAATATCCAGCATTCTACCGCCCGGCATTGGGTCATAGATCATTCGAGCGCTAGCGGGCCAATCCACTTTTAGGGGGAAGTTTGGGTTACCCAGTGGTAATAGCCCGCTGGTTAGCACTTGCCGGAGGGGATATAAGTTTCCCAGAACCGTTAGGAACAATACTCCTAGCAATCCAGATAGCGGCGCAACCTTGCCCTTTTTCCGCGCCAACCCAACCATATTAGCTACCAATCCAAAAATGGCTACCGCTAGAAAACTGTAAACCACGCCCATGGCTATATTGTAGGCGGTGGCTGCCCCGGTTCCGGTTAATTTACAAAGGAAACCTACAAGATAATGACCCCCGTAATAATAGTTCATAGTTTGCCCGGCAAACCATGGGTCAGGTGGTGGTAAAACTGGAGAAGTGGCAATGGCGTTAATAAAAGCCAGATTGAAAAACTTCTCTGATTGGTTCAATTGGGGGAAGAAAGAGCGCAAGTTTAGCATAAAAGCGAAAGTAATTACAGAAACCAGTTCGGTTAGAGCTATATATTTAAGATTATAGCTTTGCTTAAGCCAACTAACTATTTCCCTACGCACTTGGGAACGCGCCAGTATTACCCCGCTTATAGCGGCTAATAAACCGACTGCACTCCAAACCCAACCCGGCAGAAATGGAATCAAACCTAGACAACCCGTCCACCACGCCAATAATCCGGCTAAAAGCAATCCTAGTGGTCGAGAAAAGGCATAACCACGATCCGGCAAAAGAGGAAAGAGTCTGAATACAATAGGAAAAGTTAGAAACCCTATTAAAGAAATAATGCTGTACCAGATAATTACGTCATGCAAAGAAAATACCCCCTAAATTGGGATTAGATAGCCGGGACAGCGCATCCCCCTAATTTTTATTTGTTTAACCGATTTGAAACACGTCTTTGTGTGGGAAAAGAGGTCATTCTTAGTAGAAAATAGTAAGATTCAAGAGATATCTGTCTATTTATTCACAATAATTAGACGTTTGAGTGTAGGTTAAAGTTCCCTTAGTTTAGCGAGATTTTTCTGCTCAAATTTGTCACCTTTTAAATCTGTTTCTAAGCCATATTCGCACAGGCGTTTCGTACCAGCGAAAAGCCAGTATTGAGACAGAACTGTTGGCAATAATTAAACCTCCCAAGAGCAGATAGTTCCAGATGCCTTCTGCCGAGTTGCGGTAGTCATTGGTAAGCGCGCGAATTACTAAATCCTGCAATAAATAAAAGCTATAGCTTGCTTCTCCAAGCAAAACTAGGGAAGGTGCGGAAAGGAAGCTTCGAGTACGTGTTTTATATCTCGCCAGCCAGAAAATCAATATCGCAAATGCCGGGGCGTAAATTATCCCATAGCGATAGGCGGTTAATACGGTCTTTTCCAGTGACATTATATAAATTGTGCCGATAACTCCGGCAAAAACCACCACTGAAACTAGGCGTTGTTCCCACTTTCCTATCGGCTTATCACGGCATAGTAAGAAAAGACGACCAATAAGTATTCCGATTAGAAATTCACAAAGCCTACCCGGACCAAAGCGATAGAAAATAAAATCCTTGAAATTACTGCTCCAATCTGCCGAAAGAGTTATCCAAACTATTTGGGTGACCCAGATGAGTGCAGCGAAAAGAATAAGCTGTGCGGCTGTGCGTAAATATTTTACTGTTAGATATAATAAAAGTGGGAACAAAGCATAGAAGAAAAGCTCTACACTAACACTCCAAGAAGGACCATTATAAACATAAAGCACCAGCGCACTATCGGGAATATATGATTGTAGCGCCAGCAGATGAGCTAGTGATACCCATGGGTCAACTTGTTGCAAGCTGTTTTTTAATAACTGGCTTAATAAAAGAGTAAGTAAATACATTGGATAAACTCTGGCAAATCGCGCCAGCCAGAAATTCCAAAGATTCCCCTTCAGCCGTTTCCCAAGCGTAGGAAAGTAGTTGTAGCACAATATAAAACCGCTGAGAACATAAAAGAGGCTTACCCCTATATAGCCACTGCGTACGATATGGTAAAGCTCAGGTGCAATGTCATTATTCACCGGAAGGTGATAGAAAAACACCAGCAACGCCGCTATATAGCGCAAACCTGACAGGGACGAAATTATGCTCTGGTTTTCGATTGTTACTCTTTGCTCTTTTCTACGCCCAAGCCACTTCAAAAGCATATTGGCAAGCCAAACGCAAAGCAGCAAAGAATATTCAATTATTAGTAATCGACCAAAGTCATCCGGTATATTGTTCAGATTTACTTGCAGGCTTAAAGGCTGTGTGTTGAACTGGAAAAGTAATAGCAACACGCTAAGAATAAAGGCAATTAGATTTGCCAGCCAGAATTGCCAACGCCAAAGCTGTGGGTAAAAGCCGATAATTACCAGAAACCAGAAAAGTTCTAGAAACCCTATCGAAATTAATAAGGTTCTAGGCGGAAGGTTGAAATTACTAGAGAGCCTTTCCAGTTCAAAACGGGTCAGAACAAGTCCTAGTTGATCTCGCTGGTCTCCTTTAACTACCAGAGGCGTTATCTGAAATTGAATGTTGAGGCTATTATCCTTGATATTAGCTGCCGGGATGATTACTTCATATTTGCCTGCTACTTCTGGAGTTAGAGTCGTTAAGGGCTGATTGTTTACTTTGATTGTCAAAGGTTCCGGCTTAGCTCGTTCTGGTGGCACTAGCCATAAGCTTAATAAGTAATCGCCACTAGCAAGATATTGATAATTCAGGCTGAACTCAGGTTTTGTCCAGTGAAAATTGCCAAGGTTAGGATTTTTCTCAACTGAAAAGAAACTATCGCCACTTAGTGCAATTAATTGCTCGGCTGATTGGTCAACGTTATTAAAATCAATAACCAAACGAGGATTTTGGAGGTAGGTTGCTCTAAAAAGCAAGACAAAAACAGAAAATGTCAGTAAAAACGCAAATATTATAACGTACTGCCATTTTAAATACTTCTGTAATGGTTTGCCCAAGTTGGTATGCGGGAAATCTTTCAATTTATATCTACGATTTTATTAAAACCTCGCGTATTATATATCCTGCCTGTTTGTGAGGTCAAAATTTAGTAACACATATTTTTGCCAAAAATAACCACAATAAAAGACTATCTGCATAGAGACGAGTTGTTAGCACGATATCGGCATCATTTCTCTGGAGGCATTGCTCAGGCGTTTTTCCAATTCCAAACCGCTTGCTCTAAAAGAACAGCCCCATATAATCGACTTTATTCGAGTCTATCGCAGGCTTGTTCCAGACTTCTGCGCCGATAACACGGGGGTTATTAGACTCATCCCGCAATATTTGACCGAGAATGTAGCGAAGCGCCACCGGGTCATAGACTATTTCCACATGATTTAATAGTTTACCGATTTGCTTATCTACTTCCACAACCCGGTATTTATTAGCCAAAAGTGAGCCATCCTCAATAGGTAATTGACCACAGCGATTAGTTACCAGTGTATCGCCGGGTTCAAAGTTTTGGAGCGGTTGGTCGGTTAAAGGCTCGCCATATTGCCAGCGCGGTTGGGTTTGCGCGTAATTGTTCTGCACTTGCGCCCGGAATCGGGTCTGGTAGGAGGCGCTTACAAAACACCAGATTTCTTCGAGAGAATTTAGGTTTTTCAGGCTTTGCGGAGCGTTAAGCTCATCGAGGAAAGTATTGGAAGGGTTGCCCCCATAAGGGAAGGCAACTTCTTGACCGTCTGCTAAAGTGTATAGGTACGGTTCCTTAGCGGTGGGTAGCAATTGTTGGACGGCGGGCATTTGCTGGTTGAAAATCTTGAACAAATCGGTCTGATATTTTCCATGCAACAACTGAATTATGAGAGGGATGCTTCTGACATATCCCAATTCCCTTGCTTTGATAATGCCCATCATATTGGTGGCAATAGCTGGCGGAACTCCTATTTTGGTGCTGTCGCCGCCAATTGCCGCATAGTAGGCTGCCATCAAGCCATTATGTGGGGTGGATATCGTGACCAACCGTGCCACATCTCCGACGTAATGTCCTTCTTGTAGATAGGAACGCGCTACCAATCCTCCCATGCTATGTGCTATAAGATCAACTTTAGAAAAATCGATTTTTGGTGCATTGTAGGAGGCTTTGAATAAGGAAAAAAGCACCGAGTCTGTTGCGCCCGGACGAGTCATACTGGCTGGTTTGGTGAGTTTGCCACTTACGCCTAACTCTCGAATCGTCTTTATAAAATCACCCAAATCTGTGCCTAATAACCGCATGTCCTGTCGCCAGTCGTAGGGAAAGGCAAAGAGCGAAACACCGGGCACATAGCCTACCGCTTTAAGAATATCCAGCAGGTTATCGTAGATATGCGAAACCGGATCAATTTTGCCGCGAGGAGCAGAAGCAGGCAGCCATGTGCCTAGCAAACCCGGCACTACCACTAACGGTCTAAGCCCATCTTTTAACAGATTAGCACCCAATTTTGAACCTCGTTTTCCCGGTCATTCCAATCAGAAATAGCATTTAACCTAGCCGTACTGTATTTTATATCGTAGAAATAACTCGCTCTGGTTGCGATAGATTGAGAGCAAATCCAGTTTTAGAGCCGCCGGGAAGCCAGTTTCTTTCCCATTAATGATAGATAGCTTACCACCTCCTAGCAATTGAGGAGCGGTGGTCAGGAAAAACTCGTCACCAAACCTATGTGATAACAAGGCATAATTCAAGGTCGGTCCGCCCTCTACCAACAAGCGTTTAACCCCTAGTTGGGAATATAAAATATCTAGCATTATTGCCAGATCAGGCTTTCCTTCTGAATCCAACTCTATCCTGAAAACCTGCGCCTTTTCTTCTAGCCATTTTAGCGACTTAGCCCCTTCTCCTAAAAAAACCACCCGCGAATCGCGCCCCGCCCACCAGAATTTTTTATCCTGCGGCAAGTTCCCATCACTGGTTAACACACAGCCTAGCGGTTGGGGCGAAACTGGAAAGTAGCTTGCGCGCTCTTCCGCCAGCCAATCCTTGACCACCGGCAGAAAAGGGTCACGCCGGAAAGTGGAAGCGCCGCATAAAACCGCATCTGCAGCCGCCCGCAATTTGTACATCAAGGTTCTGTCCATTTCCGAACCAAGCCCCTCCGCGCTATCCTCTCCAGTAGTGGCATGTCCATCTACGCTGCTGACCATGTTGAAATAGATATAGGGGCGCTTCAAGCTTTTAGCAGAATATTCAAAGCTTACCCCCTCAGTGGGAAAAGCCAATTCAGGAAGAGAGTAAATCGCTTTTGGTTCGATTTCTGAATATCGGCTACTATTTAAATGGCTAAAAACACCTTCCAAAATTAATCTCATTTCCAATGCTAAAATAATAGTAATTACTCACTCCCTAACCCCCTCAAGGGGGAAAAGAGAGATGGGTTCAAGGGGACACTCCTTGCAACCCCGGCAGGGATTTCCCTGCACCCTTTTTCGTTCAAACGACCTGTATAATCACACCTGAGATTTTAGGCAACCTGCGCTTACCCGTCAATCTGTCTCTCCTTTGATTTTGGGATTAACTACCCATTATCGCTTTTCTCCGGGTAAATCAAAAACGTAGGACGCTTCGCCATTACAGCATTCTAACTTACCGCAAAAATTCCCTAGCATTGTAGGATGTCCGCAACTACTTGCAAGAACAAAGTAGTTGCATTTTGAGGCTACAAAAGGTAAAATATATGTATATGGAAGAACAACAAACAACAATTTATGAACATTTAGGTGGAGACGAGCTTTTCAAAAAACTGGTGGATGCTTTCTACGCCAGAGTTGAAAAAGACCCATTACTGCGCCCAATTTTCCCTGAAGACCTTGAACCGGGCAAAAAGTGGCAATTTCTATTTATTACTCAATATTTCGGCGGACCTTCCCGCTATATAATAGAGCGTGGTCATCCTCGGCTACGTATGCGCCATATGACTTTCCTCATTGATGAGAAAATACGAGATGCATGGGTTAACCATATGCTTGCGGCTCTGGAAGAAGTAGGCATACCCGAACCTTTTAAATCAGAAATGCGCCAGTATTTTGAAGAAACCGGCACTTCTATGATTAACCTTGATTATCATCAATTCCACCAGAAATAAACATCGTATTTTTACGGCAATATTCCTACTTTAATACAATTTTCATGAATGTTTGCGTGGTTATAATCAATAATGTATAATCTAGCCAAGTTCTTTCAGTGATGCTTCTGCCCGTTAGATATGCGTGAAAAATGAATTGGTTATCAGGCTGATGAGAATTCTTGCCATCAGGTTAATCTATTTTAACCAAACGTCTGAGTTTCCAAGTTATCTATACCGTTAAATAACCTCTCAAAGGTCAGTATAATACGTCTTTTACGCACTTAAAATGTTACTGTTTTTAGCAATATTTTAAAAGCTACATAGAAAGTGTGAATCAAGAATGCCCCCACTACTTGAGGTGAAAAATCTAAAAACCTACTTTACTACTCGTGATGGATTGGTAAAAGCGGTTGATGATGTTTCATTTACGATAGATAAAGGTGAAACGTTGGGTGTGGTGGGTGAGAGTGGCTCAGGCAAAAGTGTTACCGCTTTATCTATCCTGCGCCTCATACCTAACCCACCCGGTAGGATTGCCGGTGGTGAGATCTTATTTGAAGGGCGAGATCTCTTGAAGCTTTCCGATAGAGAAATTCGGAAAGTGCGGGGTAAGGATATTGCGATGATATTCCAAGACCCTATGACCAGCCTTAACCCTGTATTGACAGTTGGACGGCAGTTGAGCGAACCCCTCATAACGCACCTCGGACTTACCAAAGAACAAGCGCGCAAAGAAAGTATTGATCTTCTCAAGATGGTGGGTATCCCAAATGCGGATGAGCGCATAAGAAGCTATCCACACCATTTTTCCGGCGGTATGCGCCAGCGTGTGATGATCGCTATGGCGTTGGCTTGTCGCCCTAAATTGGTAATAGCCGATGAGCCAACCACCGCACTGGATGTTACTATTCAGGCACAAATTCTTGAGCTACTGAACAATTTAAAAGAAGAATTCGGCACAGCAGTGATGATTATTACCCATGCGATGGGTGTTGTAGCTGGTATGTCCAACCGCATCCATGTTATGTACGGTGGTCATATTGTAGAAACTGCCACAGCCGAAGAACTGTTTGATAACCCTCGAATGCCCTATACTATGGGATTGCTCAAATCTATACCCCGGCTGGATGAATCCAGAAAAGATAAATTGCATCCGATCAAGGGTTCGCCCCCCGATTTGTTGGATTTGGGTATCGGTTGCCCCTTCTTGCCGCGCTGCGAATACTCGCTGGAGGTTTGTGGAAAGCAATTGCCGGAATTACGCAAAGTCGATACTATAAACAAGTTGGGTATCTATACCCCCGGAAATACTAACAGCAAGTTGGAAGTAGCTGAAGGCGAAGATTACGAGCAGCATTTGATTGCTTGCCATGCGGAAGTGAAAATGGGTGATGCAGTAAGGGTGGAAGCCACCGCATCCTAGCACAGATATATGGAACCTGATAATGGAAGACAAAAATAAAGATAACAGTAACAAGTCACTAAATATTGAGGCTAAAGCGGTGAAGTCAAAAGCCGATGGTAGCGCTGATGCCGGAAGTGTTCCACCCAATTCAGATATTTTATTGAGTATTAGAAATCTGAAAGTTCACTTTCCAATCACGCGGGGTATTATTTTCCAGCATAAAGTTGGAGCAGTTCGCGCTGTCGATGGTGTTAGTTTTGACGTGAAGCGCGGCGAAACGCTTGGCTTGGTGGGTGAATCGGGTTGCGGAAAAAGCACTACCGGGCGCGCAATTTTGCGTTTAAATAATCCTACCAGTGGTCAAATGTATTTTAACGGTGAGGATATTACCCTTATCAAAGGTAAAAATCTCAAGCAAATGCGCCGCAATATGACCATGATTTTTCAAGACCCTTACGCTTCACTTAACCCCCGCATGACTGTATCCAATATTATCAGTGAGCCGCTGATCATACATGGGCTGGCAAGCGGTAAAGCCCGTCAGGAAAGAGTCGAGCAACTCTTGGAACAGGTGGGTCTTAGCAAATATTTTACCAACCGTTACCCGCACGAGTTTAGCGGTGGGCAACGCCAGCGCATTGGTATTGCACGTGCGCTTGCTGCCAACCCAAGCTTTATTGTGGCAGATGAGCCGGTTTCGGCGCTGGATGTTTCAATTCAGGCGCAAATTGTGAACTTGATGGAAGATTTACAAGCCAAATACGGCTTGACCTATCTGATTGTGGCGCACGACCTTTCGGTAGTGCGGCATATTAGCGACCGGGTAGCAGTAATGTATCTGGGCAAGATAGTTGAATTGTCAGACCGCGATGAATTATATTATCGCCCTTCCCACCCTTACACCGTCGCACTTTTGTCGGCTGTGCCAATTCCTGACCCTAAGATAGAGAAGAAGCGACATCGGATTATTCTGACCGGAGATGTACCAAGCCCGGTAAATCCCCCAGATGGTTGCCGTTTCCATACGCGCTGCCCGCTGGCTCAAAAGATATGTAGAGAGGTAGAACCGGAGTTTCACGACATCGGTGGCGGTCACTTTTCTGCTTGTCATTTTGCAGAAGATGTAGCCAGTGGCGCTGTCAAGGTCACTTCGGCTAAACTTTAATCGGTACATTACAATACCCTGCAGCTTCTTAAGTGTGGAAAGCTTGCCATGACCCACACTTGAGAAGTTATAGATTCATGTATGACTCTATGCCGGGAGCTAGAAATATCCCAATATAATTCCTATCAAACAAAAGTTTTATTTGAAAGTTTAAGACTATGGTCGCGTATTCTTTGCTAAAAAAAATTTCTGATGTATAATGCACTAATCTCTTCGCGTTTTATGCCCACTTCGCTGTGCCGAACGCTTATAATTCGGCAAAAAGCAGGTAAATTGATACAAAAACCTGCAAATCGTTACTAGTTTATTTTACCGCAAACCCGGTGGATTACTTTGTTTGCCGAGAATGCGTAACAGAAGGAGAGACTATTTCATGCAGAAGCCCAAAAAGCTATATGTAGCCGTGGCTTTGTTCATGGTGGTAACCAGCCTGCTGGCAGCCTGCGGTGACAACACTGCTACTCCAGTACCCGCTACTACAGCTGCTGCCACCAAAGCTGCAACCACCGCTGCTGCCACTACTGCCGCTGCGACCACTGCCGCTGCCACTACTGCCGCTGCCACTACTGCCGCTGCTACTACTGCCGCCGCCACTACTGCCGCTGCTACTACTGCGGCTGCCGGTAGCGACTATGTTTTGAGTCCCGTAAAACAGGTAACTCCTCCGGCTGCCTCCAAGGGTGGCAATTTCTCTGAAATTATTATGGCTGAGTTGCCCTCTGATGTGCACCCCTATCCTAGCGCTGCCACCAACTCCGACACTTCGTCGGAAATTGGTCATTTTATCTGGGGCGGTTCACTGGCTTCTTTCAGCTACGTTGACCTGAAATGGCACCTTGAAGCTGCCAAGGACCTGAAAGTTAGTTCTGACTTCAAGACTTTCACTTGGACCCTGCGCAGTGACCTGAAATGGAGCGATGGCTCGGCTATCACTGTGGACGACTATCAGTTCGCTTATGATAATGCCAGCAAGAACGATAAAGCTAATCCGGATAATGACTATGTAGGTATTGAAGATCTGCAACGCACCACTTCTTTCAAAACCGATAGCGCCACCGGTACTATTATCCAGACATTGGATAAGCTTTACCCAAGTAGTCTAGCATTAGCATATTCTACTCTGGTGACTCCGGTTCCCAAGAAGGTGTGGGATGGCAAAACTTGGTACGACCCGACCAAAAACCCCGAAATGAGCAAACCGACCGTAACCTCCGGTCCTTATATGGTTGCAAGCTTCGATCCCAAGGCGGCGCTGGTTTTGAAACCAAACCCGAACTGGTATCGTGGCAAGGCAAACTTTGATCAATTTACTATAAAACCGGGTTCTGCTCAGATCGTGCTGGAAGCAGTCAAGACCGGGCAGGTTGATTGGGCGGAGAACATTCCCCCGGCGCAGTATGCTCAAGCAAAGGCTGACCCGAGCTTGGATGCTCAGGTGGACTGGCCGATTGTTAACAGCAGCTATCGCTACATTGAGTACAATACCAAGCATACCCCGATGGATGACAAAGCCTTCCGCCAAGCGATAGTTTTCGCGTTGGATAAGGACAACCTCCGCAAGGTTGCCGAGAATGGCTTGGGCACCGCCGTAGCAAGTTGGATTTTACCCAATGACCCGTTCTATAACAAGAGCCTAAACGACTACAAGTACAGCCTTGACACCTCCAAGAAGTTGCTGGCAGATGCCGGTTACAAACTGGATGGCGGCAAGTTGTTGGGTAAAGATGGCAAGCAGATTTCTCTGACCGTAATCTTCCCAACCAGCTCTAACCCTCGCAAATTGATTGCCACTTACCTGCAACAGCAGTTAGCGCAATTGGGTATTGATATCAAAGTTGACGGCAAGGAATTCAATGCCTATTTGCAGCAATTAACCAAGACCAAAGATTGGGATATTTCTCTATCCGCCGCTGGTGGTGGCTATCCTGACCCGGACTCGTTCCGCACTAGCATCACATCCGATTCTACTCAGAACAATTCCGGCTATTCCAACAAGACTGTGGATGATCTGTTCAAACAGGGTATTGTCGAACCCGACACTGCGAAGCGCAAGGTTATCTACGATCAGATTCAGAAAATCTTGAATGACGATGTACCGATCTCGTTCCTGTGGACTTTGCCTAGCCCGAATGCTTTTGCCAAGAAGGTAACCGGTTACTTACCCTTTAGCAATAGCACCTATGCGTGGGAAGATGAAACTTCTCTGCCCTCGTCATTGCGCTGGTACTTCCAGAGCTAAAATTGGTTTGATACAAGGGTTTGCTGTTTAACGCCCTTGTATCAAAAACTTACTACTGGTCTTTCCCGAAAGGGTTAGACCAGTGGGGTTTATAAATACAATAAAATCAAAGTGGAATAATTTAATTGTTTGTAAAATTCGTAAAGAGTTAAAACTAATACTTGGCTAAGTAGAATAGAAGCAAATAAGTATGCGCCGATTTATAATCCGAAGACTTCTCCAATCAGTTTTGTTACTCTGGGCAGTTATGAGCCTGACTTGGCTATTAGTGGCAACTGCGCCCGGTGGTCCTGAGTTAATTTTGGCTCAGAACCCAAAAATCACGGCAGAACAACGTGCCAATATCCGAGAATCTTATGGTTTAAATAAACCCCTGTATGAGCAATACTTTATCTGGATGGGGCGGGTTGCCACGCTGGATTTCGGCAGGTCTTATACCAACCCCAGACCGGCTATGCAGGTAATCGGTGAGCGCATTTGGCCTACCATGCAACTGGGCTTTTTCAGCTATGTAATCGGTATGCTAGGTATTCCTTTGGGCGTTTATGCCGCCAAGCATCGTGGTAAAATGAGTGATAATTTAATTAGAGTCATCACTGTGGTTGGAAGTTGTATGCCGGTGTGGTTTCTCTCACTAATGTTCATCCTAATTGCGGCTAATACTATTCGCTGGTTCCCGCAGGGTGAAGGTAAAGATAGTGTAGGGGCTTGGTTCCTCCATCTGATGATTCCGTCTGCCTTGCTTTCCGTTGGATTTTTGATTAGCTTCACGCGCTTTGTGCGCTCGGAAACGCTGGAGGTACTAAACCAAGATTACGTCCGAACCGCTAACGCCAAAGGTCTGGAAGCCAAGAAAGTTGACCGCTGGCACGTGTTCCGCAACTCTTTGGTGCCAGTAGTAACTTTATTGGGGTATTTCTTGCCCAGTCTTTTCAGCGGCGCAATTATTACCGAAACGATTTTTAACTGGCCCGGAATGGGGCGTTTATTTTATCAAGCTACGACCGGACGCGATATGCCTGTTATGTTGGGTATAACCTTTATTGCCAGTGTTGCAACTATTATAGGTATATTCCTAGCCGATTTAGGCTATGGTCTGGTTGATCCGCGCGTTAGGTATGAATAACCATTAATCACGTATATAGAAAAGTATTATGAGCCAAACCACAACAAGCAAACTTAGTGAAACACCGCCGAATCTAGCCTTGCAAAAGCGCCGCAGGTTGGATTCGCAAGGGTTTTTTGCCGCCTCCTTCTCACGGTTTTTCCGCGACCCGCTCAGTGTAATTGCTCTGGTAATCTTTGTAATTATAACTATTATCAGTTTTAGCGCTCCTTTGATTGCCGATAATATTTTGCATCAAAAGCGCGATACAATTGACTTCGACTTGCTTGCCCAAGGCTTTCAACCGCCTGTCCCACCCGGTACCGCCGGACATTCGCTTGGTACTGATGAATTAGGGCGAGACATGGCGATGCGCTTAATCTATGGCGGGCAAGTTTCTTTAAGTGTAGGCTTTCTGACTGCCTTTATTTCTATCTTTATGGGAACAACCTTGGGCTTGCTGGCAGGTTTCTTTGGTGGAATTATTGATGACCTAGTAAATGCGCTGGTTCAAATCATTCTGAATATTCCAAGTCTGTTCCTTTTGATAATCTTATCTTTGATATGGAAGCCGGACGTAATCAGCCTCTCGTTTATCATCGGGGTTATAAGTTGGGTAGGAGCTACCCGTATTGTACGTGGTTCGGTGCTTAGCTTACGCAACTTGGATTATGTGGATGCCGCAAGAGTGGTTGGGGCAAATAATTTCCGGATTATATTAGTGCATATCTTGCCGAATGTGGTTTCATTGATGCTGGTGCAAGCTGGTTTTGATGTGGTAGGCGCAATGTTGAGTGAAGCCGGTTTGAGCTATTTGGGCTTTGGTATTAGCGTACCTATTCCTAGCTGGGGCAATATGCTGACCGACTCGCAACTTTATTTTACTTCAGCGCCTTGGATGGTATATCTACCTTCTGTGGCTATATTCATTACCATTCTGTGTGTGTACCTCGCCGCCGACGGTTTGCGCGACGCATTTGACCCACGATTGAAAGGTAGATAATAAGTTAAATGTTCTTGAGCTTGCACAGGGGCGGTTTAAAAACTGTCCCTGTCTTTATGTCCTTATGCTTGACCCTTGCTATTATCTTAAGTGCATGCAGTGATGAATCTACCAGTAGTAGCGTCGGTACTACTTCTACCTCTTCAAGCGTGTTAGCGCCCCCACCTACCAATGACTTGCTTAAAATCCCTACTATTCCAGTACGTACCGGAATTAGCGGAGGGACTGTAAGTGGGGCGAAAATCAAAGAAGCCGATACTTTACATTATTATAAAACTACTAACTCAACCAGTTTTGAGTACCTGAGTTTGCTTTATGCTGCTTCCTTAACTCGCCGCAATCCCTTGACGTTGGCGCTTGATAAAAATGCTGCAGAAAGTTGGACGAGCGATTCTGCTACTTCCACCGTTACCTTTAAGCTTAAAGCAAGCTCAAAATGGAGCGATGGGCAACCGATTACTGCCGATGATTATGTGTGGACTTATGAGCAAGCCCGCAAAGCTGAAAACGGCTGGTATTACGCTACAGGCGCATTCTATCAGGCTGCTAAAAGCGGTTCCGAAGGCATAGAAAGCTATACCGCTCTTGATGCTTCAACACTTGTGATTAAGCTTCATTCCGCTACTTTTGATATGGTTACGCGGGCTGATGTTATCGAGCCTCTGCCAAAGCATATTTGGGAAAAACTGGATTGGAATAACCCGGCAAAAAACCCGGAAATAAACAAGCCCAGCGTAGTTAGCGGACCTTGGCTCTTAAAAGAGTGGAAGCAGGGGGAATATATAACCCTTGTCCGCAATCCAAACTCTAGCCTTTATCCCGTACCAACCTTGGATAGTCTCACCATAAAGATTGTGGCGGATAGTCAGGTTGCTTTGCAAAAGTTAAAGAACAATGAATTGGATTTTTATAGCCCTGAAACAACCAGCTTTGCTTCATTTGAGAATCTTTCAAATGTGCAGAGCTATCGCTGGACACCGGGACGCGCCACTTTCCATTATGTCGGTTTTAATTTCAGAAAGCCTTATTTACAGGACATAAAGTTGCGTCAGGCGTTGGCGTATGCCACCGACCGTTCGGGCTTATTAGCCACCACAGGGGCAGGCTTAGGACGGTTACAATATTCAGATGTGCTTCCATGGCATCCCTTCTATCAAGAGCCTTCGCAAAAGTTCGCTTATGATTCTACTAAGGCGCTCGACTTACTCAAAGTGGCAGGGTATAACGCTTCCGGTACAAAACTGGTTACCCCGAATGGCACCGACCTTTCAACTTTGAGGCTGGCTTTTAACGCGCCAAGCCCAGTCTATTCCTCTTTCGCCCAATCGCTAAAACAGTCTTACAAACAGTTGGGAATTAACCTAGAGTTGCAGGAGTTGGATTTTAGCAGCTTTGTAAAACTACTCCAGAACCCAAATAGCAATTACGATTTATTTCTTGGTGGTTGGCAAACCGATTATGACCCTGAGAATTTCGGGGAAATCTGGGCGAATGTGCCGGAATTAAACAACGGTGCGTATCGCAATGATAAATTGCTGGATTTGTACCGGATGGCGCAGTTGGAACAGGATTCAGGCAAACGCAAGGCGTTGATGGCTCAGATACAGCAAATTGAATCTACAGACTTACCCTATATCTATCTTTACGCTGAATTAGGCTCGATTGTAATTAATAAGCGGGTCGGTGGCATTGCACAAACCTATGTGGGTGTCTCTGCTAATCTTTATACCGACTGGTATTTGCTAAATCCTTAAATTACCTGTGTGTCAAAATTTCCGGCTCATCTATGGGAATAGGTACAGGTATTGGTTCATCTAGCTTTACATAAAGTTTGTTTTGTTTTCGGCGACGCTTTTGCCAGACGAGTATTCCGCCAAGAATAGTTGAAATAAATACAACTGCGGCAAAGCCATTTATTAGCTTGTTTAGCATTTCAAAACTTTGCCCTAACAGGAATCCGAGTGTGAGGTTAGTTACCGACCAGATTACCAAACCACCGATGTTTGTGAGAGCAAAACGCCGGAAATGAATCCGCGTTATTCCAGCCAGATTACAACCCCAAACGCAGATAAAAGGCAGGTAGCAACGAATCAGCATTGCTTTGTTACCATGTTTATTAAAAAGCATCTCCGCTTGTGAGAAACGTTCAGGTGTAATAAACAGAAAACGCCCGAACTTTTGAATCAGGTATCTGCCCCCTTTTAGCCCAATCCAGTAGCCGATAAACCCGCCAAGAGTTCCGCTGACGATTGTAAGCACCATTACCAGCCAGAAATCAAAATAGCCTGCTGCCGATAATGCGCTCATCGCCAGCGCAATGGTTAGACCCGGCAAAGGCACGCCCACATTTTCCAGCATAACTACAGCGAAAAGGATTGCATAGCCCCATGGCGCTAAATTTTGAAGAAAAACTTGATATTCCATGTTTGTTACTCGAACTACTTATAAGAAATAAAACACTAGCACAATTTAAACAATCTTAGGGATTTAAAACAGTGATCTTCGACACATCCAGGCTGAATCTCATTAAACCAACAGGCTTGCCTTTTGGCTCTTGAGTGAGCGGTTCATCGGTGATAATTAGGCGCGCATAATTTTGAGGGCTGAAATCACCGGGAATTGTATCTATCATATTTAGGCTGATAGACAAGGGGCTAAAAATAGCCAAGACAGTGTAATCTTCTGGAGCGGGATTCTGAACTTTTTTGATGGCATACAGAACCATCTGTCGCTCTTTCCCTACGCTACCGTTAAGTTGGCGGGTACTCAATGCCCATAAGCGTGCGCCGCCAACATGCAGATAAGCTTCTGCTTGTGGCACAGGGTCAACATTGTCGAATTTATAGGTTGTAAGTTTCGATGAGGTTAATAGTGTTATCAACGCCGGATTCTGTCCGCTTTGATCTTGCAATCGTACGTTAGCTTGTTGTAGGGCATTCACTTGCCTGTTCAAATCGAATATTGAAATAGCTAACCATAATAGTAGAGGTATGGTAAAGAGGAGAACAATCAAAGCGGCAATTGCGCCTCTACCGAGAATAATTTGACGACCGGGTTTAGCGACAGCTTGTTGTGAGCCTGCTAACTCTGGCGCACCTTCCATTCGTGCAACCGTCTCGCTATCTTCTGTATCCACAAAACCAAAGAATTTATTGGCGCGGGTCATTGCCGAGGCAATGCGGTTGCCGCCTCCTCTTGAAGCGATACCGGAAGCAACTTTTAAGGGCATAATGTCATCCGTCTCCTCACCCGATGTAATAGTTTGATCGGGTGGAGTTTCGGTAACTTCATTATCTTGTTTTTCGCTGTTATTTTCAGCCGGATTAATCTTTTCCATATAATTGATGATAGCCCAGCCTTGATTTTAGGTCAATGAAGAAATGGTAATGCTATTAAAGGTTAAAGAAAAAGATATAAATCAAAAAGAGGGGTGTTTCCCCTCATTTCCTTGAAAATTGTATTTTCTGGTTAGTCTGGTCGCTGCTCTTTTAACTTTCGGAAAAGCTCTTTTTCCTGAACAGTAAGGTTGCTTGGCAACACTACGGTAAGTTTGATATACAAATCTCCTCTGACACCGGGTTGGTTCAGGATGGGGATGCCCTGCCCGCTCAGACGGAAAACTTTACCGTTTGGTGTTTCTTCCGGTATATTCAGGATGAATTTACCGCCTTTAAGCGAGGTAACTTCTGCCTCACCACCAAGGATAGCGGTGTAAACCGGAATATTAATGCTGGTGTGTAGATCATTGCCTTTGCGCTCAAACTGCGGGTGTGGCTGCACATGTACTTTGAGAAATAGATCTCCACGCTGCCCACCGCCAATTCCAGCGCCACCTTCACCCGCAACTCTCACCCGACTACTTTCCTCAACGCCCGCCGGAATTCGTACCTCTAAACGCTTGGTACGCGGTACAATGCCTAGCCCGGCGCAATTGGAACAACGCTGACCGCTTCTCAAGCCTGTACCGTTGCACAGGTTACAAATATCGCTCGATTGAATTTGTAACTGGCGTAGTGTACCGTTATAACATTCTTCGAGAGTCAATTCTATTTGCTGTTCCCGATCTTCTCCTTTTTGAGGACGGGCTGCATAACTTCTGGGGTTTGCACTTTGATTGCCTTGATTGAAGGTTGTAGTATTATAACCCTGACCCTGTGGAGGTTTGTTGCGGGTTTTACCGAAGATTTGGTCGAAAATATCACCGAATCCGTTATCTTTGGTGTTGTATCCGCTGCCACCCGACCAGCCTGAATATGAGCCTGCTCCGGCTTTATCATATTTTTCCCAATCAGCGCCCCATTGATCGTATTTGCGGCGTTTCTCGGCGTTGCTTAATACTTCGTATGCTTCGCCTACTTCCTTGAAACGCTCCTCTGCCTGATTATCATTGGGGTTGACATCAGGGTGATATTTGCGAGCAAGCCGTCGGTATGCACTCTTAACATCTGCTTCAGTAGCGGTACGTTGTAATTCTAGAATTTTATAATAATCTTTGGATGCCATTCGGATGTGTTCTTATCCTTAACAAATGTAATTATTTACTCCCCTGCTCCCTCAGGAGGGGAAAGAGAAGGAGAGGAGTAATAGGGGACACCCCCTAGACCCTGCACTGGAGTTGCTACCCCTGAGAACCACGCTGAGTTGTTAATAACAAATATATTATTTCTCAGTCTAGCATTTTACCATAATAGTGAGCAATAATTCTGTGTTAGATTTGTGTTAGATTTCTGGTATGCTCAATTACCTACACCTGAACTTTACCTTAACAGTTTATATTGATTTGGAGGTAAACAAAGTCGCTATAATATTCACAAAATAGCTGGAGTATCTACACGAGTTGTCCAATTTCATTCAGTGGAGTACCTACAGGTTTGAAGAAGAGCGGGAGAATAGATGAGACCGGTTACAATTAAACTTGCATATGGAAAAACAGGGCTACCAGAGGCTTTACCGGAAGAAAATCTTGCCATTGTCGAACCACAATTTATACCCGGACTCGCTGACGAGCGCGTTGTCCTTATAGATTCGCTACATTCGCCGATACACTCGAATTCCTTAAGCGAAATAGTAGCTCTTGTGTTTTGTGATAGCACCCGCCCAATGCCCAATAACCGAGTTTTACCGATGGGTCATACCAGTTTTGGAGCCGAAGCGTGGGTTTGTACCGAATATCTGAAAGCCGATGTCAATGTGCTAACTGGTATCCTAGAGGGAGCTACGGTTGAAATTATATAAATATCTACTTCTGGCATCATTTAGTTGCTATTGTTTGGTTTATCCGGGATCAATCTTTCAGCTTGTAACAAATCAAGTTTCGGCAGATCAGGAGTGGATGGCAACGGCAATGCTGGTAGATGTTGGCATAGTTGCGCTGTTTTGGTTAGCGGTAAACTACGATTTCAAGAAAGCATTTTTTTCCGGGATAGCTTTGCTAGGTCTAGGCTTTGCCGTTGAAACATTGGGAGAAACTACCGGATTTCCCTTCGGTTCCTATGTTTATACTGATGCGCTTTACCCTAAACTCTGGATTGTTCCTATTGCTATTCTCTTTGCATGGTTGATGATAATTGTCTCTTCTTATTTTACCGCTCGCCTTATCTTGTCATGGGCGAAACCCGGCGCTAGCGTCCATACTCTGGTTATTTTCACTACCTTACTGACTGTCTCAAGCGATTTATTGATGGAGCCGGTAGCATTCCATGTGCATGGTTATTGGCTATGGACTGGCGACCAGAATTCCGGCTACTATGGTGTACCACTATCAAATTTCATAGCTTGGACGGTGATAAGCTATATAATGGTATGGGTTTTGATATATGTTATAAGAGATAAAAAAATCGTATTTCCAATTGAAATATCCCCACTCCGGTATCACTTTATACCACCTATGCTCTACTTGATGAATCTAATGATGTTTGCCTCGCTCAATATCAGCAACCAATTTTATCTGGCAGGGATAATCGGCATTGCAGTAGGTTTTCCATGCTTGTTTTTGCTGTTGCGGGGCGTGGCTTTGCGGTTGCCGCTCAAGCCTCGTAATATTACCTAACTCAGATTCAGAACTTTATTGGATAATCGGTTTTGCGCCTGCCTTTTTAAATGCGGCAAGCGTGCGTTCTCTGGCTAAAGTATGCTCTATAATAGGTGTAGGGTAATCCTTGCCGATAATACAACCCAAGTATTCCTGCATAGCACGAGGCATTTTCCAAGGTTCATGTATATATTTGGTTGGTACTTTTGCCAGTTCCGGCAAATAGCGACGGATAAAATTGCCTTGTGGGTCAAACTTTTTGCTTTGTGAAATTGGATTGAAAATGCGAAAATAAGGCTGGGCGTCTGTTCCGGTAGAAGCCGACCATTGCCATCCGCCATTATTTGCCGCTTTATCTCCATCTACTAGCATCTTCCAGAAATACTTTTCCCCCTCGCGCCAGTCAATCAACAAATGTTTGGTTAGGAAACTTGCAGTTATCATTCGCAAGCGATTGTGCATCCAATTCTCGCGGTTTAACTGGCGCATTCCGGCATCTACAATCGGATAACCGGTTCGCCCGTCTTTCCAAGCTTGTAAATCAAGAGAGTTTTTACTCCACTCTATCGCCTCGTATTTTTTCTGAAATGCCCTCTTAGACACCTGCGGAAAGTTCCATAAAATCTGGTGGTAGAAATCACGCCAAATCAGTTCACTTATCCAAGTGTCGCAACTATCCCTTAAAGCTATGCGAGGGGCGCTTTCACGTGCGTTAAAGGCGGTTCGGTAGCATTGCCTCACAGAGATTAACCCAAAGCGTAGAAACGGCGATAGACGACTGGTAACGCCTTTATCAGGATAGTTTCGCTGTTCGGCATAATTCTCGATTCGGGCTATGCTTTCATCGCCATTGCCTGTCTTTTCACCTGCCCATTGCTTTAGACGATCAAGTGCAACTGAGGCGCTTGCAGGTAAATACCAAGCTTGTTTAATCGGACTTGGCGGTAATTTCAAACTTGTCAGGTTGCGAATGTCTTCGCTCTGGTAGCGCAACAATTCATAATTTGTTTCAAACTCGGTTAGGTCAGCGCTTAAAATGCTTTCAAGCCAGCGCCTCTTATAGGGGGTAAAAACGGTATAAGGTGTACTGCTTCCCGATACAATTTCAGCTTTTTCAAAAATTACTAGATCTTTAGCGGTTTTAACGGTATAGCCCTGCATGTGTAGTTCGCGCTCAATCTTCTCATCGCGTTTACGGGCAAAGGGGCTGTAATCTTGGTTAAAATAGAGGGTCGAAGATTTGCTTTCTTGCATTAGCTTTGTTAGCTCTTGAAGTGGCTCGCCTTGCCTTATAATTAAGCTGTTCCCATATTTTTCAAGTTCCCAAGCAAGGTTTTCAAGGCTACTAAGTAGTAAAGATAATCGCGCTTCTCCCGTATTTACATTATCAATTATGGTAGGGTCCAGAATGAACAGGCAAACTACTTCCTGAGATTCCCTTAACGCTAAATTGAGGGCAGTATTATCTTGCAGGCGTAAATCACGCCTAAACCAATGTATTGAACGCATATACCTCCAGCTTCTTAGCTTAAAAATATAGCATAAAGTGATGTAATAAGAATGGAAGAAATAGGGCAGAATCGGCGATTTATGCTAGCATAATCAAAAAATCAGAGGAATCACCTATAATTATCCTGCGAGACAGCAATAAAGTTTTGACATAGCTGAAAGCGAAAGGTATCATGTATAATGCCTCTCGCCAATAGTATCCGGTCAAGAGGTTATACGCGGCTTGTTTGAAACTTTTGTGGAAAGTTGTAGCGACTCTTGATAGATAGCGAATTGCTCGATTTGGTGCGCTGCCCTCAATGTATCGAAAAGGCGTTGGCGCAAGGAAAAGTTGTTGACCGCGAAATTGGTCGCCTTACCCTGCGTTATGGGCGAATTCAATGTGGGAATTGCGGCACGGAATATACTGCACATAATGACAAAACTCCCTCGACGGATGGGGTAGGTTGGGCAACCAGCGCACTTGCGCCGGATGACCTTGATCTTTTGCCAAAACGTGGTTTCTACCTCAACTTAATGCCCAGAAATAATTTCGAGCAAAATACTCGCTACCTTGAAGAAGAATTTGAGCATGAGATTGATCACGAATATATCAGCTTGCCTTGGCTTGGGGCGGCGGTACGCAATGATTTACTTCGCAAAATGCTCAAGCCTTCCGGGGCTGATATCGCGTTGGAAGTAGGTTGTGGCAACGGCAAGTTCTGTTATTGGAATCGCGATAGATTCGGGACGGTAGTAGGTTTAGATGCCGCGCCTTTATTTGCAGAACAAGCGCTGGATGAATTACCCCTAATCAGGGGTGATGTGCGCTTGCTGCCCTTTGCACCGGAGAGTTTTAACAAGATTTTCAGTATTGATTTGCTCGAACATTTGCCTGCCGATGGTATCGCTCCATATTTCGCTGAATTAAATCGGGTTCTAAACCTTGGTGGTCAGGTTTTTATCTTCTCAAATACTCGTGAAATGGGTAAGCTTGCTCCTGTCATCAAGTTGGAGAAGAAAGTAGCCAATTTTTTTGCACGCAAAGGAATATTTGATTTCAAGCGCGATGAATTACGCAAGAGTGACCATATAAAGGCAATCCGTACCTTTGATGAATTGGAAGCGGCTATTAAAGAGGGCGGTTTCAAGCTTGAAAGAACTGTATTCTGGAACGGCGTGTTTCAAGGTCTGGTTGATAATGTAATTGTAAAAGCAGGCGAATACCTGTTGCGCAGACGTGTAAAAAGACGAATTGAACAGCGCACCAATGCAGCGGAAAACTCCAATAGTAGCGCCGCAACTCGGTTGGTGGCAGGGACAACCGGAATTAGCCCGGATTGGGCAGATGGCGGCAAGCCACGTATGTCGGAAGAAAAGTTTCTACAGGATAAAAGTCAGGTAGAACTTGAAGCTGAGAAGGTTGCCAGTGACACTGAGCAAAATGCGGCAATCGATCTAGCTATTCGCAAGAGTTTGAAACGCTCTATGGATAAGCGCACTTCTAACACTTATATGCTAATACTGAGAGTCCTTACATTTATGATGCGCTTGGATATTTGGTTGTTCGGGAAAATGCGCACCGGTCCCTATTTTATTCTTATCCGCAAGGTAGGAACGCCGGGTAACCGATGAAAATCCTGTATGTTGCCAGCGCGATTGTAGCGCCGGGTAGCCATGGCGGGGCAACCCATGTGGTAGAAGTTTCTCGCGAACTGGCAAAGCTTGGTCACGAAATACACGTGATCTGCGCCCGCCCTAACCGTAAAGAGGCAACAAGAATCACATTGGGGGTAGAAGGCGGTTCACCGATTGAGTTTTATCGCCATTCCCTGCCGAAATTTACGGCAATCGCCCTTTACCCGCTTGTTAAAAAGCTGGCGAAAGCGCTTAAGCCTGATCTAATAATGGAGCGGTACTATAATTTTGCCGGTTCCGGCATGTTATTTGCTTCTCGCCACCACTTACCCTCGTTGTTGGAAGTAAATGCCCTAATACTTGACCCGCTTTCCAGTCCCAAGCGTCGCCTTGACCGCGCCGTATTTTTCAATCGTCTGAAATGGTGGTCGGAGAAACAATGCTTCTGGGCTACGCGCATTATCACTCCTTTACATACAACCATACCAGCTGCTATTCCTCGCGAAAAAATTATAGAGCTTCCATGGGGTGCAAACGTTGATATGTTTAACCCGACACGGATTAAGCCAAGTGAGCAAATTCGGCTGAGACAAGAGCTTGGTATTCCAGAAAAGGCACATGTGCTTGCTTTTGCCGGTAGTTTCCGGCACTGGCATGGGGTGGAAGTGTTGCTAGAAGCGGCAAAATTGGCAATTCCGCAGGATAAAGACTTATTTATTTTGATGCTAGGTGGTGGTCCTCTTTTTGAACATATTCAAAAAGAGGTAGTTGATAGCGGTCTTACAGAAAGAGTAATACTAACCGGGGCAATATCTTACCAGAAAATGCCCCTGTATTTATCTCTGGCGCATGCCGGAGTAGCCCCCTTTGATACTTCGAAACACGCCCCGTTACGAGAAGCCGGTTTTTACTGGTCGCCGCTGAAAATATTTGAATATATGGCTTTAGCTTTACCCTCAATCGTACCCGATTTCCGCCCACTAAATGAAATCATTCGGCAAGGTCAGGAAGGCTTGCTGTTTCGAGAAGGTGCTGCAAAAGACCTTGCCCGCGCTATTCTAGAACTATTATCGCCTGATAATATTTTAGAGCGTGAGCGTATGGGCGTTTCTGCCAGAAATCGGGTGGTTGAGAGCTTTAGTTGGCGATCCCACTGCTTATGTTTGGATGAAGTAATAAAACAGCTCGTATAATTTTCCGAGTAACAATTCAGCTTGACCATTTGCAAAGCCTCTTACAAACTGAACCATTTTCGCACAAAACTGGCGAAACGGTCATTTCAAGTACCGCCTGTGCTTGGCTTTCTGTCAAAAGCGCATCCGCCAAATTAAACAAAGCATCACTGGTGTAGGTGATGCATCATTTGTACTTTCCTTGTAATAAAATGAAAAACCTTACATGCAGTTTACCTATATTTAACATTATGGGATTTTAATAAAATTATAAGATGATTTGGATTCGTATTTAGAATTTTATTTTTTAGGATATTTTTAATAATGAGAAAGACCCTAGCTGTTGGAACATTAATATTAGTAACAATAATAATCTCGCTGGTTATTCTAACCGCTTGCTCTAATAAAGTTGTATCTCCTATAACCGATTCACAACTGGACGACGTATTAATACCTAAGGATACAACTCAACCTAGTCTTCAAAATATCAGTACTCCAGAGGCAGTTCGTAATATCCCGTTAGCTGTAACAACTAGCTCTGTTAATGCTACTAATCCCATTATTACAGCACCACCTAATGCAATTCCGTTTGACTGGGGCTCCGCACGCGGCAAAGTGTGGGATCAGTATTTTTATAGCTCAATTCTGAGCAAGCAGATGAGCTATCGGATTTATCTGCCACCGGATTACTACAAATATCCTACCCGCCACTACCCGGTACTATATATGTTGCATGGTCTTTCTGGCACCTATCAGGAATGGGTGGACTACGGTTTGCTACCTACCGCCGATGATATGATACAAACGCGGCAGTTAAATCCTTTTATCATTGTTTTACCGCTAGGTGAACAAAGTTACTGGATGAACCAGCAAAATAATGGTCCGCGTTGGGGTGATTATATGGTGCAGGAGGTGGTGCAGCATGTTGATACACACTACCGAACTCAGGCAAACCCTCAAAACCGCGCAATTGGTGGTCACTCGATGGGCGGACATGGCTCGCTCCAACTTGCCTTAAACAATCCGGACATTTTCGGAATTGTTGGCGCACATAGCCCGACTCTTCGAACATTGGATCAAGCCTTGTATTTCTTCAATGATCCAAAATATTATCCTACGGTTGACCCTGTATCACTGGCGCGAACCAAGAATATCTCCAGTTATAAAATCTTCCTAGATATTGGAAACGCTGATACCGACTGGCTGCCTCGTTTTGAAGAATTCCGCGATTTATTGATCTCCCGCTATGCTAACCTTGAATGGCATATTTGGACTGGCAATCACGGAGGCGATTACTGGATTGCGCATGTCAAAGATTACTTGAACTTTTATGCCAATGCCTTTGATGTATATCAATATCTTCGTAACACAACTTAGGCAGGGTCAAAAAATCAGACAATTGGCAGGATTGACTAGTTTGGCACACTTTAAAAACCACAGCATAAGAAAAGAACATTTTACTAAGAGCAGAAAATGAATCTCTATAGAGATAATACGCTCAAATTTATAGAAATAACTCTGCCTATTTGACTTGAATCAACGAGGCTGGGGAAGACCCTTTCTTTCTTATTATCGCTCAACAGTGTACGTTTTTATAAATTCCACCCAAAATGATATAGTTCTTATCAAATTATTCAACTCCTGATTTATTACCACTCTATATATAGAATCTTTAGATAATAATTAGAAAATATTTAACCATAATAGTTAAATTGTGTATAACAAGTGTAGATTATATATAGAACCGAACCACTATAAATAAATTAATATTAATGCAAATTTCCCATATTGCTACTTTATTTCTATTTAAATAAGAACTATAATAGTAACAAGGAGATATAAAGTTCACTGGTGTAAAAATACTACATCTTTTATAATACTGCCTTTGATATATCCCACACCTGACTAATTTGCGGCATGTTATTTAAATATCCTTTATTTAGCTTTTAAAAATCTGACTGTGATGGCTTGTTGGTTCAATTTCCTATGGCTTGCGGAGGAGTCATTGGTATTTATGCAGCTTAAAAACACATAAGTACCTGTTAAAAATTATGGGATTAGAAAATAACCAAACCCCCAAAATTGTGCTAGTGGTATGTAATTCTACACTTTCGTGTTCAATGTTAGCAGGTGTTTTTCTTCAGGATATGATAGAGCGGAATAAACTGAAAGAGCGGATCAACCTCATTACAACCGGGCTTAAGCAGGCTTCTCACAAGAAATTTCTACCGGGTGTGGTTGAATATGTAATGAAGAATTATAGATTCGATCTAACTACCTATGAATCATTGCCCATCAATCTTCAGTATTTGGAACAAGCTGCGATTATTCTAGTTATGGAGTCAAAACAGACAGTACAATTAGAAGCTCAATATCCGCTCGTAACGGGAAAAATCAGACTTTTTTCAGAATTATCTGGAAAGGTTTTTGATCTAACAGAGCCTGTGGCTCTAAATTGTGAGTCTCTAGCCTTACATATAGAACGCATACGAGAAATCGTTTTGACTGGTACAAACAGGCTATGTAATTGGTTGGATATGCCGTTTGTTGAGTCGAATATAATATATGCTTATTAAAGGTAGCTATAATTATTCCTTGACTGGTTGGTTTGTTGCCGAATAACGTCGATAGAATCGTCCCCACAATTGGCTTGCCCAGATTATTCCGGCAGACGCCATTAATATTCCACTGGTAGCCATACTAACAGTAGCCAAGCCTTCATCCAATTTGCCCAGTCGAAATAGTGGCTCGAAAATAATCCTGAGTATTATACCGATATTGACCAAGCCATAGGCTAAATAACCCAATCGCTCATTATAACCAAACGGCTGTTTTGGGGTTTTACGACGAGGCAACAGCCAAAAAGCTATTCCTACCGCAAATTGGACAAACCATCCGACAAAAAGAATATGGGCGTGTGTCACAGTCCAAGCTCCGTACCAACTTGCCCCCTGTGCTTCGCCAATCATTAAAACAGCCCCCAAAACAAATCCAGAAGCCAGATATAAAAGCGCAGTTCTACCCATCAATTTTGTCAAAGGATCCATCGGTCGTATTCCCTTCTATGGTTAATTCTATTTCAAGTTGCATTTATTAGGTTAAATTTCGCCCTAGACTTGATATACTATGCGTTTCACTCATTATGTATGTGCACTTTTCTATGATAAATCAGGTATATAAAGTGTAACAGTTGTACCTATATTGGGTTGACTTTCAAGGCTGATGCTGCCACCGTGAAACTCGATTGACTGTTTAGCAATTGCCAAGCCAAGTCCGGTACCAGAAATAGCTCCTACATTACTGGCACGATGAAATGGTTCGAAAAGATGTTTTATATCCGCTTCAGGTATTCCGATGCCTTCATCTCTGATTTGTAAAAAAATAGAATCGCCCTGCTTTTTTATGCTGATATAAATCGTTGTGTTAGGGTGGGAATATTTCAGTGCATTGGAAATCAGATTGTTTATTATCCGACTCATAAGCGTTCTGTCCAAGTTTAGCAGCAGCGGAGATGTTTCACAGGTGTAACTAAAGGTATGGCTGATATTCGGTCTACTCTTGAATTCTTCAATTATTTCATTGCAGAAAGCGTATAGATCAGTGGCTACTGGCTTAAACTCAAGGCGATTCGCTTGGATTCGGGACAAATCGAGCATATCTTCTATAATATTTGCAAGATACTTAACTTGCCTCTTTATACGATTGAGTTGCTGCTCGATCTCTTGCTCTTCCATTTTTTGACGGTAGTTGTCTAGAATTTCAGCAGCAAGCAAAATGGCTGTCAGGGGTGTGCGGAACTCGTGTGAAGCCATTGAAACAAAGCGCGATTTAAGTTCGTTTAATTCCTTCTCCTTCTCAAGCGCTTGCTGTATCAATTCTTGGGTGTGTTTTAATTCACTGATGTCATGGGTTATGCCCACCAACCCTATAATTTGACCACTTAAGTTTTTCAACGGTATTTTGGTGGTGGAAGCCCAAATGATTGCTCTATTCAAGCTCAGGGATTTTTCTTCTCTATTTATGATTGGCTGACCGGTTCGGTATAATTCTTCCTCATCTGCATAGTATTTTTCGGCAAACTCCGGCGGGAATAAATCAAAAACAGTTTTGCCTACAATCTCAGAAGGAGAGGCTTTGCCGAGTAAGCGGGCATGTGCCACATTATCTAGTATTATGCGGTGTTCCGTATCCTTGACGTAGATATAGTCCGGCAGGTTATCGATTAAACTGCGTAGCAGGTTTCGTTCTTCTGCCAACGCCTCTTCCACCTCTTTGCGCCTAGTTACATCACGTGAGATAGTAATAATGCTCACTGGTTCATCAGTTTCTTCCGAGTAGCGGGTTTGTCCCCCAGTTTCCAACCAGATATAGTGCCCTTCTTTGTGTCGAAAACGTGCTGTCATCGGATTGTAACTTGTACGTTTGACTCTAGCTCTGGAAAATGCAGCTTCTAATTCATATAAATCAGCCGGATGAATAAATTCTATGGAAGATTTTCCCACCAGTTCTTCCGGTGCATACCCAGTCAACGTTTTACTCGAAGGCGAAACATAGGTATATCTTCCATCCGGTGAGATTACTGCCACCATATCGGTGATGTTATCTGCCAGTAATCGGTAACGCTTTTCACTTTCATGGATGGCAGATTCGGCAAGTTTACGTGCGGTAATGTCCCGTACTGTACAAATTAGTAAAGGTTGGTCAGACTTGTTTCCGATTACTGGCGCAATTCCTAACTCCGCCTCAAAGTAATTTTCTGCACTACCCTTTACTGAAACTTCGAGACGCTGAATCTTGCCGCTAAGCAAAGCCTCTTTGAGAGCCTTATCCAAGGCAGGGCGATCAGCCTCGTCTGTAAGAGAAACCAATTTCTGTTTAGTATTGCTAATACCAAACAAAGCGGTAGCTTGTGTATTAGACAGTTCAATCTCAGAGTTTGCCCCAATAATTAGGATTCCATCGCTACTGCTCTGGAAGATTGCTTCGATGCGGTTGCGAGTCTGCTCTAGGTCGGCAGTACGCAAAGCCACATTTTCTTCCAATTCGGCTGAATATTCTAGGATTTTACGGTTCATGCTGGCATTAGTAATTCCAATCGCCAGCACATCTCCAATTTCAACGGCAATACTAATAAATTCTTCGCTAAAGAACGCTTTGTCGCTTGAGAGTAGCATTAGAACCCCGATAAGCTCATCACCTGCTTTCAGCCCAACATATAGCATTGAGGTGAAGCCTTCTTGATATAACTGTCGTGGTATTGCAGCAGGATAGTTATCGAGTTCAGTACGAAGTATGAATGGGTTAACTCGTATCAATTCGAGAAACTCAGAATTGATAGGATAACTTTTACCGGGTAACACGCTCGTTTCAAGTTGAGACCAGCTATGAATCGGGAAAAGGGAATTATCAGTCAGATCAATAGAAGAAATAGTGGCACGTTGGCAGGGCACTAGCCTAATCAGTTGTTCAATAGCCAGTTTCCCAAGTTCCTCAACGGTTTTAGCTGCCAATATTGCTTCACCAATGGCGTTCAATCCTTCCAGCCGCCAGGCGCTGTGGCGAAGTTTTTCTTCTACTAACTTCAGATCGGTTATATCAGAGGAGTTGATTAAAGCCAGAATCGGCTGACCTTCTTTGTTTCGAACTGGCTGAATACTGGTACGATACCAATGAACCGCACCGGGTATTCTAATAGGGGTTTCATTGATTATACCCTGACCGCTTTGGAGTACCTGCCGAATATTTGCAAGCATACTGGTTGCATTTTCCGGTGGAAATAATTCAAATACTCCTTTCCCAATAGTTTCAGAAGGTTTTGAGCGCATTTGTCTAGCGCCCATTTCATTTAGAAAATGCAAGCGCCCTGCCCAATCTATCAGGGCTATAATCGAATCGCTGCTTTCGATGAGACTGCGGTATAATTCTTCGCTGGTACGTAAAGCTTCTTCCAGCCGTTTGGTTTCGGTGATATCTCTGATGCGTAAACTGACAAGCCCTTGTGCTTTTTCGTCATAAAATAGTTGGGAAGTCGCATTGGTTAAAATCTTCCTGCCATCTTTGCGTATTAAGGTTAATTCACCGGTGGAATAACCAGTGGCAGCATGTTTTCTGAGCAACTCCAACTTAGGTTGGTCGGTTTTATCTACAAGAGTCTCACGATCTAGCGCACAGATTTCTTCTTTGGTATAACCTAGCAGTGTACAGGCAGCAGGATTGACATCAATAACCCGACCATCCGCAGCAGTGAGCATTAAGCCATCCACGCTGTTCTCGAAAACAATCCGGTAAAGTCTATTCTTTTCGCGGGCATCTATTTCTGCCTGTTTTAGGTTGGTAATGTCCCGTCCGATACACTGAAATTCAACAATTCCCTCGTTTTCGTCAAAGAGCGCCCGGTTAGTCCACAATAACCATTTCATTGAACCGTCTGGCAAAACATGACAATCCTCTGAAGAGCCTACCGATTTTGTGGGGTTAAGGCTTTTGGCAAGTGCCTCCATACGAACGCGGTCTTCTTCAGTAATAAAATCCAGAATATTCAGCCCGATCATTTCTTCAGACAGGCGGTTATGATATTGACCGTAAGCGCGGTTCACATAGGTGAGCTTGTAGTCTGGGGTGAAGCGGAAAACTAGATCAGTCTGGATATCAAGAATCTCGCGGTATTGCTTAACTTTGGCTTGTATTATTTTTTGTTGTGTACAGTAACGTTCACATACAAAGTGGAGAGTACGTGTCAACAGGGTAGGGCTTAATTCTGATTTAATCAGACAATCCATTGCGCCTCGGCGGATAGCTTCGAGGGCTTCTTCTTGCTGATTTATGTTGGCAAGCAGCACTATCGGTAAATTGGGGAAACGTTGGTGTAGTTGGTCAAAGGTGTCAATACCTTTATAATCCAGCGCTTCCATATCCAATAGTAATATATCGGCTTCTGCATAAGCTTGCCCACTTGTTAGCCAAATAATCTCAAAAGTGGTGGTTGCTTTCGCAAGCGCATTGGTAATGGTGAAATTACCACTTTCACCATTTAGTAATATCCTCATAACTGTTTTTTGCTATGTCAAAAAAGTATACTTAAGACAAGTTCGCTTATTATAACCTATAGCACGGATCTGCGTAAAATTTAGGTCAAAGTCAAGTGGACGAGCTTTTAGGACAAGAAGGGGCTTTCGCCGAGAACAAACGCAAATGAATCAAGGACAGCCAAGCGATTGCGGACTACTTGCCCACGACCCCACACACAACAATCCAGCCGAACTGGGGGCTAGACAGATGGTGCGTAAACGGGGTGTAAGTTTGTACGCTATTTGTTATCGCCAATGGTCTCTTTATTCCGGTCACATTGACCCATAATAAGGTAAAGGTTATAATGATTTCAGCGTACTGTTCCAAATTCTAAAGCCTATCAGGAGAGTTATGAGCCAGAATCCTAATGAAGAAAAAGCCCTGGCGCCTGTCACTTATGTACCGGGCGGGCTTAACCCTAGTGTGGTAAAAGCGAATGCTAACCCGGCGCAAACAAATGAGAACCATCCGTTTTCAGCCGGACTGAAAATGAACGAAGTTATGCACTATCAGAACTTCTTTACATTCCCGCTTGATACCGAAGGTAACATTTTCGACGCGATTACCTATTTTAGTGAAGCGGAAAATCGAAATCGCTACACCTATGAACAACAGCAATTAATTATTAGCCGCATTGTACGCGCAGCAATAGATTTCGAGATACCGATTGAGGGCGTGCGCGAGAAATTACAGAGCTAGAGATTTATTCTCTGCCTATCTCTAATCACGGTTGCAGGAGGACAATTTACTCCTGCAACTTGATGTTTTTCCTCCAGAACCGGAGTAAATCTATGGGACGCGAAGAGAAAGACGCGGATAATGGCGATATTTCCCGGTTAGCGGCTTCCCACGCGGCTGAGTTACGTGCTCAGTTAGTAGAATTACTCAAACAAGGTCTGGCTTTTAAAAACCCCTTGATCGAATCAGCATTCCTGACCATCCCTCGGGAACACTTCTTGCCACCCGAATTAACGCTTGAAAAAGTTTATACCGACGATGCCATAGTAGTGAAATACACAGACGACGGTATGCCCAGTAGTAGCAGTTCACAGCCATATTTGATGGCGGACATGTTGGAAGTTTTGCAGCTTGAACCGGGAATGAAAGTGCTGGAAATAGGGGCGGGGGTGGGTTATAACGCTGCCATTATGGCGTATATAGTCGGAACACAGGGTCAGGTTGTTACGGTCGAACTAGATACTGAACTTGCTAAAAATACCTACCGCAAGCTACAAGAGTTAGGAGAAATTTACTCAAAAATAAAGGTAATAAATACCGATGGCGCAGGTGGATTTGAGGAAGAAGCACCCTACGACCGCATTATTGTTACGGTACAACAATGGGAAGTCAGCCCGGCATGGGTTTCCCAATTAAAAGTAGGTGGGTTGCTACTGGTACCAATTTCAATTAGTCGGCATGTTTGGGGGGGGTTAATACCCTGTTTTCGGAAGGATGCCGATGGTATTTTGCGTGCTATTGATTCAAGCACAGGTGGTTTTATGCCAATGCGCGGATCTATGCTGCACCCTCTTTCACGTCGGTTTGAGCCAAACTCACAATTGGTAACCACATGTTTACCGCTCGACTCCATTTTGCCGCTTAATCTACGAGTAAACGGTGGGAAAATCTATGTTACCCGTGAGGCTTCGCTGGATAAATATAGCGCTTTGCTTGAGGCTAATTACAGCCACCAGAAAGCTAATGGATATTTACGGAGAGAATTGCTTGATCCTGCCAGCGATATTTTTCAGGATTGGTACAAAAATTGGGGCAATAACAGACAGAAATGGGCACAATTAGAGAATGAACAGCGTACCGCAATCGGGATGGCGCAAGGTTTTAACATTTTGCTGGCAGCTGCCCATGAAAAACGAATTTGTAGCCTATTGGTTGGTAATGAGGTCTCTACTCAGGAAGCCCGCAACCCTAACGATCGGAATAGTATCCGGTTTGACTGGCGAGGTATGGTATTGGTCGTGCCAACCGAAGATGAGCAAGCTTTAGATCTTGCGATTATAATAAATGCAGAATCGCTATTAGGTTGGCGAATCGGTATATCAGACTCTACTTCCAACCAAGCTCTTTTACTGGTCGAACAAGTATGGGATTTATGGATAGAATTGGGCTGCCCTCAATCGAGCGATTACCGACCAATAGCCTTTCCATCCGGTAGTAATCCTCCAGCGCCGGGTTTCGTAGTACAAAGGCAGTATTTTGACCTGCTTTTACCTCTTGGTGAGAGCGATGCGGATTTTTAACGCGATTATCTAACACCTCTAGAAAGAATAGCATAGCATGGTGGCAGTGAACAAAAGAATAGGTTTTTTAGTAATACTGGTCTTGTTTTCAAGCTGGATATTTGTCGCATGTGGTGACGATACCACACAGGAACTTTCTATCGGAACGCTACAGACCGAATCCATAATATCCAATGACTCAAAGGCTATTTCATTGGATATTGCAGGCGGCGAAATACAATTGCAGGGTAACAGTGATACCGGCTTAATGGGGCAACTTGACTATAATATCCCCCAATTAAAGCCACAAACCGATGGAATTGGCTCACCAAGCCTTAAAATCCACCAAAATATTAGCGGTAGTAAGTTGCCTTCCAACGGCTTGGTAAACCGCTGGAATTTGCAATTCGGTGGTAAGGAAGGGTTGGATTTCAGCGCAGCCATCGGCAACGGGAGTGTAATTGCTAATACCGGCAATGCACAACTAAGCAATTTTTACGCGAAAGTACTAAATGGTAGTGTGGATTTGAACCTAGAACAGCCACAGACCTCGCTAAAACAGCTTTCGGTTGAAGTGGGAACCGGTTCTATCAGCATGAAAGGGTTGGCTAATACCAACTCTCCCGCGATGAATATCAAGGTAGGTAGTGGTAAGATTACGCTTGATTTCTCAACAGGACTAAATGCAACTTACTACGCTGTTGCCGGAGTGGGCAATGGTGATATTACCTTTGTTGTGCCAAGCGGATTGGGCATTAAAGTAACTGCGACAATCACGACCGGTAATTTCAGCGCACCAGGATTTAACCGTATAGGCAATCAAACAATTTATACAAACGCTGAATATGCTAAAGGTGGAAATGTACTTAACCTAGACCTAAGAGTGAGCAATGGAAATATAAAAGCACTGATCAAATAAATTTACGTAATTACTCAGGGAGGGGAGGCAGGGAAAGGGTTACCCGCTGTAAATTTTGGAATTTAGTTTCATTTTGTTGGGAATTTAGGTTCACTGTAATGGAAATTAGCTTCATTTTGGCATTTTCATGGGTTTTACAGAATTCCTAACTTTCAGTGAAAAATAATTCCAAAAGCTTTTGAAATCTATTTTAGTCAACTATATATGTATTTTCCTAAAATACCTGCTCAGGGTAACTAGGTATTCTAAATCTCTCAAGGTACATTCCCAGTCGATTATTGCATGGCTTTGTAGAGTGCCAGATTAAGACAACAAAATAGAGTCTTCCGCAGGTTGCTGCTGCTGCTATGAAAATCCGTTTCCCCCCTAACCAAATAGAGAATGGAGTCAGAAAATGATCAAGCTAATTTGGGTTCAGGGTTTTTAAGATTAACCTGATAACCCAGCCGCTCTAACTGTACTGTTTACCCGTAGCAACACCCTCTACTATTCTTCGACACTTCGTAGCCCCCCTGAGAGAGCAATAGCTCCTTCCCATCAGGCTATTTCCCCCTGGTATTTGTCTGGAAATTCGTTTTCCACTTCTTTTGCCTTCTTCAATTACACTCCCCACCGTACATACCACTCCTCTTCCGCTTCCAGACCGCAAAAGTACACCTCTAACCTTCCGGCTTTCCGGCTGGCGTGCTGCCTTTCTCCCTTTTCAGCTATTCCGGCTAGCTATCGAAGGCGATGCCCTGCCTCGCTCTGGTTCTCATTCCCGCTAGCCGCCGCTCACTCTTTGCTTCCTTCAACCGTAACTTCAGAAATTCCTCATAACCTAACTCTTGTCCGATCAAGCCCTTGATTGCTACCCGTTTCACTTCACGCTGTTCATTCCAAAACACCAATTGTCCTTGTACGCCGTCCACTTCCGCCTGCACATACTTCCCCGCCAGTTCTTTTCCTACATAGTAGTGGTGTTTATCTACTCGAACTGTCCCTTTATGATCGGCTTTGCGTAGGTATCTCAAGCCGTGACAGCTTTTTATCCACCCATCTGGGTTCACTATCAAGGGCAGACTTTTCAGGACTGGCAACTCAGCAAAGGCTACTCGTGGAGGCTTGTTGCCACAACTCAGCCCTTGATGCGGTCTCTCATAGTTGTAATGTTGCCGGTACTGGGCCGTTACTTCTCGCACTTGTGCTAGGGTTTGAGGCTGGAGTGCTGCCAGACACTCCCTGCCAAAAGAGCCATTGTAGCGCTCCACAAAGCCATTCATATCAGGACGATGGGGTGGACAAATCGTGACGAGGATGCCCAGACAAGTCCAGTATTTGACGAAGGCGGAAGGGAAATCACGGTGCTATGACTACCCACCCAGCGAGGATCGCGGTCAAAGGTGATTTGTTCAAGGTAGACCGTGTTGTTTTAGCACTTCACTCATCGTCAAGAGGGCACTCTCGGCGTTGTAGTCGGAACGCGCCACTGCCTCCACCAATATCGAAGTTCCCACACTATACATTATCTGTAGGGGAGTAGAGGCTCTGGGCTTAACAAAGGGATGAATACTTCGTAGCTATACTTTCAACGTAGAAGTTTTTAAATACATAGGTTCGAGGTTGCGACCTCGAACCCGCCTACATCCGTGAAACAGCCGTGCAGTACGTTAGGTATGGAGAGTTGTTAGAGGGCTGTTTCACTCCTTCGGCGTTATTGTTTAGGACTGGGCTGCTTATAGATCTGTCCGTAAGCTACTTCAATTTGTCGTTTGAGTTCTCGGTTTTCTGCCTCAAGCTGTTTAATGTGCTGACGCAAGGTAACCAGTATAGCCTTCCTCGAATCTTCTGAAGCACCTGTCTTAACGCCCAGCTTCTCTGGCTGCATATTATCCGTTTTGCATTGGTTCCTTAAATATTCTATCCGTTCTCGTATGGCAGTTTGCCGGTAGAGCCAGGCAGTAGAAACCGCTGCTACTTTACTTACTGACATAAAATTTACGGGTTGTTCCTCTCGTAACAACCTAGCAATTCCTTGTTCGGCGCGTTGCAAAGCAGCTTGATGCCGGGCTTGTGCCTGCAGCCGGAGACCTTCCACGTTGCGTTTATGCATCTTTTTTCTCCTCTTTTTCCAACGCCTCAATTATCCGCTCCAGATTTTCCTTGACCCGCTCATTCATCTCGACCTGGCGTTGCCAATTGTTATTACGAGCGATCAGCAACAAACACTCGGTTTCTCGCCTTTGAACTTTATGACGTTCCAGAAAACTGGCATCCGTGCGAAAATGAGTACAAGTCAGGCAAGCATTAGCGTGTGGGCACGGTCCGGCAACTACCGGCAGAGCACAATCGCCATTGGGTAGTGTTTGAGCCAGGATGTTTTTCTTGAACCATTGCATTTCACCTGAATTGACCTGCGTCGCTGTTACTACCTGCCCTGTAATGTCAATAACCTGACTTCGAAAACGAATATATGCTTCTTTAAGGGTTTGGTCGTGAATATGAGCATAGCGCATTGTCATCTCGGGTGACTCATGTCCCAGAAAACGTTGCACAATATGCTGTGGTACTCCATTATTGATCATTTGGGTAGCCAGGGTATGCCGAAATTGGTGCGCGTGGAAACGGTAAAGCCGCCCACTACTATCACGAATATCCCTGGCGCAGCAAGCCCGGTTCAAAGCATTAAAGAACCCCCTTTGTTTGAAGGGCTGTCCTTTAGGACCCGGAAATAGGATAGCGATAGTATTGCCCCACTTGCTTTTGACAGTAGCTTGTTGCTGTTGAATAACAGCGGCGACTTCCTGAGAAAACGGAATAGTATGCTCCTTTTTCATCTTATGCTGGTAATAACACAGAAACCAATCGCCGCTGGCATCTTGCAATAGGCAATCCAGAGAGAGGGTTAACATTTCACTCAGCCGCATCCCGCACTCTCGTAACATAAAAACCATCTGTCGGAGAGGTTCTGGGAAAGTATTCAAGTGACAGTTAAGTTGCTCCATTACATCAGCCGGAATGAAGCGTGGTTGTAACTTGGGCAGGTGCGGAAAATCTTCATTGTAAATTAAACGTTTGCCAGGGACTTTAGCCCAATCTTCACGACTGCATAATTCTAGGAAAATTCGCAAGTGAACCAGGTGATGGAACCAGGTGGAAGCCATCATGCCGCTTTTGTTCAGGTAACTCAAGTAAGCTTCTATCACACTTCGGTTTAAATCGACCGATTCTAGTAAAGGATATTGCTCCTTTAGAAAACTAGAAAAGATTGTTAGCGCTATCAGCCGACTTTTACAGGTACCAGCGGTACAACTGGCTAGGCTATAGCGCATAAAATGCTTAGCCGCTTGCACTAACCAGGGTTGGGATATTTTAGTGAAATTAAGCTTGTAATTGGAAATAGCGGGGTTGAGTGTTACCCCTAATCGCCGCAAATCCCAGATTTCTCGCTCATATTCGGGACGGTCGTCATAAGCTTCTTGAATTACCAGATAAATTTGGCGAAAGGCTGAAACAAGTTGAGAATTGGAGTGACTGAACCGGGTCTTTTGTGAGCTATCCAGATAGGCACTCTGATGGCTATAGGCGCGACCCATGCTGACAAGGTAAGTTCTCAAGGAAAAAAGCCATTTATCCAGGTTATAGATCATCAATGAAGTTGCTTTGGGTGCTGTGGAATTCAGCCAGTCGCTCAGGCTGGCTACCAAGGCTGGTCCAGACCAGGTTTGGATGTTCCAATCCCCTCTCTCAAGTTTATACCAGCAACCGTACTTTAGCTCAATATTGAGAAATGGAGACTTGCAGCTAAACTCAATTATGCGGTTGTCAGCTAAGAACTCAGGCTTGCCAGCAAATAAGGGACAAGTTGCCATTTTCCACCTGTCCTGTGCCCACCAGCCTTGAGGTTGCTCGGCTAAATGCTGTTGCTGGGTACTTACCCCGGCTGTTTCCAGATTATTCGTCACGTGGGGCTCTCCTTTCCAGATAGATCTGATAGGCTTTCTTTAAGTCAGCTTCAGTCAGATGAACATAGGTATTGAGGGTGGTTTGTACCTGAGCATGCCCCAGGCGTTTTTGGACAAGGGCTGCATCCCAGCCATTTTGGAAAAGCTCAGTAGCATGCGTATGCCTGAGCATATGGGGATGGACTGCCAAACCGGTTTGCTTACTTAAGCGGTGAAACAAATCGATTACACTCTCATAGTGCAGGGGTTGCCCTATTGCCCCTTCCCACAAATTGACGAAAACATAGTCGCTGTCAGTATCGCCAAATTCATCCAGCAAATAGCGGGTATAAAGCGACATAAGCTCAGGTGAGACGTGGATGGAATAGGGCTGGAGGGTTTTAGCCCGCGCCTGATTAAGGTTATTTTGACGTGTCACGATCCGAATAAGGTTATCCCAGGAGTGAATATCTGAATGTCGCAGACCGAGAGCCTGTCCCACCCGCATTCCCGTCTGGTAAAGCAGGCTGACCAGATAGCGATCCCGCAGATTGTGGCAGGCCTCTAGCAATTGCTGAACTTGTGCATTAGTCAGAGTTTTAGGCAGCCTTTTAGGAACCTTGAGTTTGATGAGCCTGGTGGTCACTGGTTTGGATTTGGAAATATGGTAGAGAAAATCTTTGTAACGGCGTTGGGGAAACGATTGTGAACGATAAAGTGCCAAATCCGTCGCAAAACCTCGCCGTTGCTGATAGTCATAGAAAGCGGAGACTACCGCTACTATGGTATTGATAGTTGACTCACTTCGCTTAGCCAGGCGCGGCTGAAGAGAAATAATGCCCGGCAAGGGGTTGCGCAACCAAGCAACGAAGGCGGCCAACTCATCTAAACCGACTTTACTCCAGTCCAGCTGGGATTCGGTCAGATATTGCCAGTAAAGTTTGAGGTGATGGGCATAGGATCGAATAGTATTGGGAGAGCGCTCCAGGTTATGCAGGTATGACAGAAATTCTTGCACTGGAATGACTGGTAGAAAATTGTCATCCAGAAGCAGCCAGCTTACACCCGCCACTTGGTGGTCAGGCCCGGACAGGCTTAAACGTTGTACTTTCATAGTTAAGTAGCCTCACGTTGTATAGATGGTTTACTTTGTAGAACCGCTCTAGATAATTCTTCTACAAAGTACCAAAAATGTCAGTTAGGCTACTTCGTTTACTTGATACACACTCCATTACTCCCCTACAGATAATGTATAGTGTGGGAACTTCTACCAGATGCTGTTTCTTACCTTCAGGACCGATAGTTACGGTGGAAGCATCCTTGTAATCCACTTCCCAATGGGATAAAGGGGCTGGTCTGACCTTGGGTTGGTGGGGCTTTTTAGGAGATGGTTTGAAGATACGCTGGAACTGGTGTAGCACTTTCCAGATAAAAGCAAGGGAAGTAGGGGGTTTGAGCCCCTGCTGTCGCAATCCCTCGTCACGCTGGAGGTAATAGACAATTGCTTTTGGACCTGGGGTACGGTGGAGGTTTTCGGGAGGTTTATCGCGGATGGAAAGAATACGCTCTACCAGACAAGGATCGGGTGGGGTAGGGGCAGTGGAAAAGCTGCGCAGCACCGCATGGTCGGTGGGAGGAGCCAGACGCAAACGCTTGCGCCACTTTTTGACCCAGGAGAGGGAGCGGTGGAGCGTTTGGGCGAGAGTAGGGCGAGACCAATCGGGATGTTGTTGCTGCAGATACCGAAGTTGGACCCGGTCAGCTTGCCAGTGCATTTCATCTTGCATTGTTTTAATCCTTTCACCTACACTGGACAGCGAGCAAGCGAAGGTACAAGTTACTTTCAGTATATAACTCTTTTCCACCGGATTTGAGGGGGGCTACGAAGTCTCGAAGAGTAGTAGAGGGTGTTGCTACGGGTAAACAGTACACAGTTAGAGCGGCTGGGTTATCAGGTTAATCTTAAAAACCCTGAACCCAAATTAGCTTGATCATTTTCTGACCGCATTCTCTATTTGGTTAGGGCGGAAACGGATTTTCATAGCAGCATCAAGCAGTGTGGTACGAATACAATGACTTCTATAAAGCGAGCTTGAGAATCAGATCTGAGCAGCAAGCAAAGCAAGTTACCACATAAATTGGCGATAAACCATTTTTCACCTCGTTTATCCGTCACTTTTTCCAGAGCAGCGCACATCGATTTCGGTTCAATCTTTTTAGTGGCGCTTAACTTTATCCCATCCAAAAATTTGTTAAAATCCATCTTGCTTCCTTTCGTTATTTTGGTTTGTTTGGTCACTACCATTTTAGCGAATCGAAACTTTTGCTTGTTTTGTTATTCTCTGAAACGCCCTGGCCGGTTTGCAAGGCACTAATCTTTCTGATATAATACTTCTCCATCAGTCTGAAGTGCGAATTTTTAGAACCCCTTTATAGAATGGGGCAGGAGGAACTGGAAGCTTTGGCTAACCTGAAAGCATCAATTAAACAAATCCGCCAGGATGAGCGCAAGACCCTACGTAACGGTCCGGTGCGTAGCTCTCTTAAAACCTATGTGAAAAACGCTAATATTTCCGTTGAAAATGGAAACCAGGAATCTAGCCTGGAAAGCGTTCGAATTGCTATAAGTAAATTGGATAAAGCAGCTCAAAAGGGCATTATTCATAAGAATCAGGCTGCTCGTCGCAAATCTCGTTTGGTAGCTAAATTCAAGTCCAAGTTTGACGTTGCTAGCTAAAAGAAGTGTTAGGGTATTACCTAGGCTCAAAACCTATTTGACAACATGGTACATTTCTGGTAATATCATCTAAGTGTGGAGGCGTGGTGTAGCGGCCTAACATGCATCCCTGTCAAGGATGAGATCGCGGGTTCAAATCCCGTCGCTTCCGTAAAATTTTTCACAATATATACCACAATATATTGTGATAAGCCCAAACAAAGACCACTATATAGTGGTCTTTTGTTATGTACGGAAGCGTACTTTGACGATACTTCGCTTCCGCGGTTTTTTGATACCTTCACGTCCAGCCTACTACATAGTATATTATAAGGAAAAATTGTCACTTTATCCCTACAGATCTTGGATAGAAGATTTCATTTCAGGATTCAAGCATTTTGAAGTAAATCAGGAATTAGTTTGAGTAGCGAACCTTTTGAAAATTATTTGAAGATGTTTGGAACTTTGCGCCAGAGTAAGGATCGCAGCCAATGGCCTGCGGAGACTCTGTATGCTGCCCCATACAAACCTATCCTTTTATTGTCAATTTTAGACCTCCTCGAACAAGGGTTCATAAGAACAAATCTAATCGAGCTTAGCCAGGAACTGGGAGAGCTTTTTACTCTATATTGCTCAAAAGTGTTATCGCCGGAAAAGATAGGCAATATTGGAATGCCTTTTTATCACCTGACAGGCGAGGGTTTCTGGCATCTTCTACCGAAGCCGGGTTTTGAAAATCTGTCTGGTGATAAACCCAGCGCATCCCGATTGAAAAAAGTGTTGATCGGGGCAAAATTTGACGATGCACTATTCAGCTTGTTAGTTATTAAAGAAGTCCGCGATGCTTTTAGAAATCTTTTGGTCCAAAAGTATTTTTCAGAGAGCATTCAGCATAAACTCATAGAATTGAGCCAGGTGAATAAAGCTGCTTTCGAGTATAGTGAGAATTTACTTAAAAAGCCTGCTCAAAACTTAAATATTAAGGAAGTGGCAGACGGTTCGGTAGAATATGTAAAACAGGTGCGAGATCAGGCTTTCAGAAAAGCGGTAGTGAAAGCCTACAATCATCGTTGCGCTATTTGTGGCTTAAGGGTGATTACAGCGGAAGGGCATACCGCAGTAGCAGCAGCGCATATTGTTCCTTGGAGTATCAGTAAAAACGATAGTATTACTAATGGAATTGCCCTTTGTCATTTATGCCACTGGGCTTTTGATGATGGGGTGACGGGAATTTCTAATAATTACCTGGTGCTAGCATCTGAGCAACTTAATTTAAGCGGTAATGCTCCGGGTGTTTTTCTGATGGTACGCGATAGACCGATTTTCAAACCTGACATTGAAGAGAGATTGCCAGACCTCGAAGCGCTGCACTGGCATAGAAAAAATGTTTTCAAGCTTCTCTAACAAGCCTTCCCATAAGTTGTTCCCTTTGTTACCTTCTAAAATCAACCAAACTGTGAACAATGCCTCCAAAGATGGGTTCTGAAAAACTGCAATCAGTGATTGCAGAAATCAGTTAGCCTCATTTGTTCCCACAATCATCGCTGTTTTTGAAAGCACAATTGTAAGAATTATGGTTATCCAGCTCATTCTGAAGTATAATCAGCTTGATATCAAGTGATTTTGTATATTTCTTTCATTCTGGGTAGATAAGATTCAAAAATTAGAAATTCTTGCCTAAAAGCGTAGAAGGTAACGAGATTATGAGCCAGGAGATAACTGTAAACTTGCCGGAACCGGTCTACCAGCGCCTTAAAGAACGGGCAGAACAAACCCGACGAAGCGTTGAAGACGAGTTGGTTGAGATTGCGGCCACCATCATCCCGGAAGATGAGAAATTACCAGCAGATTTGGCAAATACAGTAGCAGCTTTGCAATTATTAGATGACAAAACAGTATGGCAGGCAGCTCGTACTCATCTCTCAGCAAAGCAAATAGGTAGGATGGAAAAGCTGCATGATAAACGCCGTAATAACTCGTTGACAGTTGCTGAAGAAAAGGAATTGACTGACCTGATCAATGATTATGAAAAGGTTATTGTGCTCCGCTCCGAAGCAATGGATATTCTGATTGAGCGAGGTTACGATATTTCGAAGCTGACAAAGCTGACAAATAAGAAAATCGCGTGAGCGGCACATATATTCCGAAAGCTCTCAGAAAACGGGTGACAGCGCAAGCTAAATATCGTTGCGGTTATTGCCTAACCCAAGAAGAAGTTGTGGGAATGGAAATGGAATTAGATCATTTGGTTCCAAGAGCACAACAGGGAGAAACCAACGAAGAAAATCTATGGCTAGCCTGTTCAGCCTGTAATAACGCGAAAAATGACCGTACAACCGCCCGTGACCCTTTAACAGACGAAGAAGTAGCGCTGTTCAACCCCCGCAAACAAGTTTGGAATGAACATTTTCGTTGGACGCCTGAAGGCGATAGGATTATTGGGTTAACCAGTACCGGAAGAGCCACTATAGTAGCCCTGAACCTAAACCGCTATTACCTGGTGCGTTCGAGGCGTATATGGGTAAAGACGGGTTGGCATCCTCCTCGAGACTAACCAACCCCTAGAAACTAGAGTTTTTTGAGCAGCGGCATCAAATTTGGTCTTTAATCTTTTTGCTACCGTACAGATATAAAGGAGAGGAAAAGGAGGAGAAGGTTGAGGCAGAGTGGTAAACTGTAGTTTTCTTACCGACCAAAGTAGAAAGCAAAAGGATACCAAAATGAGTGACAACCTTCGCCGACATCGTGCCATAAAACAGCAATTGTTGCAACTCCACCCACAAGCGCAGGGGCGCGAATTACAATATTTAACAATTCTAGCGATGGTGATCAGTGGGATTGTAGGTAGTCGGCATAGTGCGTTGCCTAATATCGCCGCCAAAGTGCCAGATAAAACTAAACGGGAAAGCCGCATCATCCGAATGCGCCGATTGCTCAAAAATGATAACTTTAACCAAAAAGTGGTGTATGCTCCTTTCGCCAAACAATTGCTGAGTAGCCTGTGTCATTGTCCACTGGTACTGGTGATAGATGGCAGTCAGGTTGGTGCTGGTGGAATGGGCTTAGTAATCAGTGTAGTATATCAGGGGCGGGCTTTACCTTTGGGTTGGTTGGTGGTTAAGGCTAAAAAGGGACATTTAGCTCAAGCTTATATAATAGTTTTGAACAAAGAAAAGCTTAGACTACAGCAAAGTACTCAAAAGCTAATAGACTGATGGTAACGGGAGAACCGAGGTCTCGACTTACGGCTTCATAACTGGATAGCAGTGGAGAAGACCGACTTGCAAAGACTGTTCCCCGACCATTAGCGCTAGTAGCGGCAATTAGGCTTGTTACAGCGCAGTTATGCGACTGGCTATCCGCGATAAGCTTACGCACGCGCTGAATGGTTGGGTGTCCCGTAAGTTCAATAGTGTATTGTGTAGCAGCCCTTTTAGCTGGACTAAGGTGCAAAAAATGATTACTCCTCCATCTGAAACCCCAAAGCAAGCCTCAATAGGTCGGCTGTTTGCCGTGGGTATTGATGTAGGTTGTGAGAAGTGTAGTATAAGTGTACTTCGCCCTGACAAAACAGTAGTCATCAAGCCTCTCGAATTTACTAATGACGCGCAAGGTTATGCTTTTGTGCTGACTAAGCTCGAAAGTTTAGGGGTAATACCAGCTCAAATCACCATCGGCTTGGAAGCGACTGGACGTTACTGGGAAAACTTGTATCACTATCTAGCCAGATTGGGTTATAATTTAATTCTTTTACATCCGGTCCAAACCCATCAGTTCGCACAACGTCGTGGTTTACGGGCTAAAACTGATGCCTTGGATGCTGGAACGATTGCCAGGGTAGTCCTAAGCGATGAGGCTCGACCAGCTTATGTGCCAGGTGATTTGGTGGCGACCTATCGCGAATTAGTTCGGCTTCATTCCAACCTAGCCGATGAAATTGGTCGCTATCGAAATGAAATTCACGCCTTACTTTTTGTTATATTTCCAGAATATACTCAGGTCTTTGCTGACCCCTGCCGCCCCACTGCCCTGTCCTTATTAAAGCTATATCCTAGCCGTCAAGCAATTGCAGAAGTTCCTATAGGAATTCTAAGTGCTAAACTCATTGAATTAAGTAACGGTCATTATGGTTTGAAAACCGCTGAACGGCTACTTACATTGAGTAAAAAATCTGCCAGTAGTGGGCTTGCCAGTAATGCCCGTGCCCAGGGCTTAGTGATTTTGTGCGACCAATTGCTACATACCCAGGCTAACCTTGAGATTTTAGAAAGTGAAATTGCTCAACTACTGCAAAAAGATGAAGCAGCCAAGAAGTTGGCTGAAATCCCCGAATTTGGACCAAAAACCATCGCAGGGTTACGGGCAGAGCTAGGCGAAGTTGGACGTTTTACCAATTGTAATCAGGTGGTGGCCTACGCTGGGCTAGATTTAACCGTGAAGGAAAGCGGAAAATGGAAAGGCAAGGTGAAACTTTCCAAGCGTGGCAGTGGTCGGTTGCGGCGCCTGTTATACATGGCGGCATTAGTCAGTTTGCGTCTTAAAGTATCTGCCTTTGGGGACTATTACCGCGAATTAAGGAAGCGTGGCATGAATGGGCGCAGTGCATTGATGGCGGTTATGCGTAAGATGTTAATCACAGCTTACTCTTTGTTAAAGAACGACAGCACCTTCGACCCGAAAAAAGTCTGGATCGGTGCTAAGTTTGTGGCCAAAGAGTTACCATTGGTTGCTCAGGTGGCTTGACAAACTACGATGGCTTCTTTGTACCTAACTGTTACTACCTAAAACTATTATATAAGTCGAGCTTAGATATTTAATACCCCAGCTTGAAACTTAGCTTTTGCGTTTGGGCATGTTCAGAGTACCCAGGTCGATCTTCCCGGCGGTACGTTCGTAGAAATCGGTGAAGTTGCCAAGGTACTCTTTGATCTGTCCGTTTTCGATAGCTACAATTTTATCCACCACCTGGTCAAGGAAATATCGGTCATGCGAAATTACCAGGATAGTACCCTCGAAATCTATCAAGGCATCTTCCAACACGATCATTGAAGGAATATCCAGGTTGTTAGTAGGCTCATCCAAAAGCAGAAAGTTGATACCCTTCAGACCCAACCCGACCAGTTGCAGACGGCTTTTCTGACCGCCGCTCAAATTGCCGATGGGGGTAAAACATTCGTCATAATCGAGTAGCAGACGGCCCTTAAGCAGGGCTACTGCTTTTTCATCAATCATGGGTTGGATCGAGCGAACGTAATCTACCGGGGTCTGACGAAGGTCGAGTGTTTCTTGTTCTTGTGAATAGTAGCCCACTTTTACCCGAGCGCCCAGTTGGACGGTGCCGGTGGTTGGTATTTCTTCGCCAAGGATCAATTTGAAAAGAGCAGTTTTTCCGCTGCCATTTGGCCCAACCAGGCCAATTCTTTCACCATAGTGGATTGAAAGGTCAAAAGGGGCGTATAGTTGGCGGGTGCCGTAGGTCATTGCTACTGCTTTCAGCCGCAAGGCTATTTTGCCGCTGCGTTCCTCTTGCCCGAATTCAAGCTCGACCGTGTTCCGGTTGAGGGTCGGCTTGGGGGTATTTTCCAGTTCGGCTTTGCGGGCATTGAGCTGCCGCTTTTTGCTCTGAGCCCGACCTGCAAACTTCAGGTTCAAAGAAGCCCATAATTTCAACCGACGGGCGGTTTTTTCCAACTCCTTTAGCTCGCGTTTTTGCATTTCGTAAAGCTGGGCTTCTTTTTCCAACCGGCGTTGTTTGGCCTCTCGGAAACCCGAATAGTTACAGTGGTACTCGTAAATCTTGCCATCTTCCAGCTCGAAAATATGGTTGATAAAACGGTCTAAAAAATAGCGGTCGTGGGAAATGGTGGCTACTGCGCCATCGTGGGACATAATATATTGTTCTAGCCAGTCTTTAGCTTTGATATCCAGATGATTATCCGGTTCGTCCAGTAAAAGTAAGTCCGGTTCCTTTACCAGCAACTGGGCTAAGCCGATTAACTTTTTCTCACCACCGCTCAGTTTGGTAGCCGGTTGGCTGAGTTGTTCCTCGGAAAAGCCGATACCTTTAAGAACCGACTTAATTTTGGCCTCGTAATTGTAACCCCCGCTCCGGTCGAACTGCTCCTGGATTAGGCCGTACTTGTCCAAAATATTCTGGAACTGGGCTGGGTCAGCGGTAACCGCAGGGTCACCCATGTGGGCTTCCAATTCCTGGAGTTGCTTATGGAGACTGACAATTTTTGGGTCTGCGCTCATTACCATATCCAGTACGGTATCATCCGGATTAGCCTGCGGTTCTTGTTCTAAATAATCAATCGAGGTACCTCGTGGAATAACCACCGTCCCAGAATCGGGCGGCTGTTTGCCAGCCAGGATTTTAAACAGCGTGGATTTTCCGCTGCCGTTTTCACCGATCAAGGCAATTTTATCGCCCCTTTTAATTTCAAAGTCCAGGTTATCAAAAACTAGATTGCCACCGAAATATTTATTAACCTGGATTGCACGCACCAGCATGGTTTGCTCCAATAGTAAAAAAGTTAGATATAAGAATATATAGAATTTCTGGTAGTCTTCCGAGCGAGTTGATAACACTCAAAAAATAGAACCTATCAACTCATTCATTTGCCGAAGACTATCGGAATTGAAGGGCAAATTCAATCAAAATAAGGGTTTCGGTTTCTTTAGTTGCCACTTTACCAGGAACTGAACCCACTTTATCAGCAACGGAATAGACTGACTCAATTCCCAGATTGCTGAGTACAAGGTATTGAGTATTGTATCATTTTATTCCATTGTATTTTGAAGAATTTCGCAAGTGGGTTGGAACCCTGATTATTACTTTAGCGCTCATAACGGGGGTTACTTGCTTACGCTCCTCTTTAGTAAACCCATTTCAGCCTATCGCGTTGCCTTGTTACTGGCTTCACCCCCTGCTATTGGGGACACATTCGCTCAAAGAAAGGCAATCCCTTACTTTACTCCTGGTCGAAGGGCAGCTTGATCAACTCGGCGGCCTTCTGCTTGGCAACCTCTCCCCGCCGGTCATAGCGGGCGGTGGTGGTGACGCTGGCATGTCCCGCCAACTTCTGCACGGTGGCAATATCCGCTCCCGCATCCAACAGATCCGAAATGAAGGTGCGCCGCATATCGTGCGGGCTAAAATGTTCCAGCCCCGCCTCCTTGCCCCGCTGCGACAAGATCCATAGCACCGCCTGGTCGCTCAAACGCCGCTTCTGCAGCTTTCCCACTTTGTTCACCGGCAAGAACAGTGGTCCGCTCTCTTCCCCTCTGACTTTAACCCACGCTGCCAGCACCGTACCCGAACCCTGCCCTAGATAGGTGATCCGATCCTTGCCCCCCTTCCCGGAGCGAACTTTCAAGGAATTGTCTTTGGTATCAAAATCCTTCAAGTCCAGCTTGACCACCTCGCTGCGTCTGAGACCTGCGCCGTACAGCACCGCCACCAGCGCCAAGTCTCTTGCCCCCTTGGGACTTTTATCTTTCTGGCAGACCCGTAAGAGGAGGGTCACTTCGTTGGGAATCAGCGCCCTGCCTTTGGGTAGGCTCTCGCCTCTGATGCCTTTAAGCTTGGTGGTGCGGCGGAAATCATCGGCGGAGATAAGCCCCAGATTCTCGGCTTGGGAGAGTACCCCCCGTAAAGCGGAGAGCATGTGGTTGACGGTGGCGGGACGGTAGCGTTCGGCCAGTTTGGCGCGCAAGGCTTGGGTGTGCTGGAAACGGAGAGAGTGCCAGGGGAAGTCGAGTGGGTCGGAGGGTTCCCCCTTGATGGTCTCAACAATGGCAGCCAGAGCACGTCGCATGCCACGCCGACCAACTGGACGGAGGGAGGCGAGGTAGATGGCAGCGGGGTTCTGGTCGAGGGGCAGCGACGGGGGCAGTTCTACTGTGACCAACTCCATGGAATCGGCAGGCAGAATGATGGTCTCGGAATTTATCTCTTGAGGCTCTGGCATATTAGGGCACTTCTTTCGGTTGCTCAATCCAGCAAGTTAACTGTATCGCAATATCCACTATCTAATAGGTAGAGGTTCCACGCCTCCTTATAAGGCGATTCTCCCTCTGTAATGGAGTTAATTATACCACATTTCCATGTAACTTATGACAATCACGGTTGTCAAAAGTTATATCTTGGGGAATTTGTCCCCTTAACACAGTGCAATAAAGATTCGGCGGATTTTTTCACCTGTGGCGCGGCATGCATTTTATAATGGGTTAGAAAATTCGGTTCAGCCGCAACTCTAGTGCTAAAAGTAACGAAACCGTGAATCGTACATGGAATAGACCAATATTACTTAACCCAAAGTCTAGAAGAACGGTGGAAATCTTGATAACTATTCCATTTAATTTAGCTGGCTTTAGCTTTAACCGCTTTTACCAGAATGATTCCAAATTATTGATTTCAGCTAATGCAACTTCCAGGGAAGCCGCTTGTCCCATTTGTCAGACCCTGTCGAACCGAGTTCACAGTTATTACACTCGTAGACCTAAAGATTTGCCTGTCACTGATAAAGCAGTTCGTCTGTTACTTGCGGTACGCCGTTTTCGCTGTGTTAACCCAGTTTGCCCTAGACATGTTTTTGTCAAGGGAAAAAGGGTTCTGGCGCACTTTGCGTGAAAATATGGGCGATAACCCAGATTAGTTAAGCCGCAGTAGGGCGTAATACCCTCGCCCTTAGCAACGTGAATCTAGCGCGACCGAACATTGTTTTCTTAATCGTTTTCAATCGATTAACCTGACCCTCTACCTGACCTTGGCTGAACTCCAAGGTTAGACCAGCTTTCACTGCTGCCTGGTCTTGCCTTATCCCATTCGCAAAACTTCCCAATTCCTGTAATTGTGCCAGCCCCACCTGCTGTTCCACCTTTTTCAGCCACTCTTCTAAATTCTGACCTTGCCGCCCTCGCAGCATTTTCACAAATTCCTGACTGAGTTGGTAAGCTGTCTCTATTTCACTATCAAAGGTTCGTAGATGGATCAACAACTCCTGCTGCTTTTCGGTTAAATCCTCTGTATTCTTCAACATTACAAAACTGGCTTTTCTGGCACTTAGCAGTGGTTGTGGTTTTAGCTTAGGGAGCGCCTTACCTTCTGCACTACTTGCTCCAGGTGGTCTTCCACGACCAGTTTTCAGTGGTTTTGGCGGAGGATGATTCAATCGGTATTTTGCCAGATATTGAGCCATAAGTGCCCACGACCCGGTGTAACCACGCTCTTTAATCTCAAGGAAAAGTTGTACCCCTTTGTAAACTCCTTCTGCCTATCTCAGTGCAATATAAGGTTTGTACAAATCCAATATACTTGGCCCGGAGGCACGGGGAGTGTAACGTGGTACTTGTTCGGCTATCAAATATTTCTTTACAGTTTGCCTGCTAATTCTTAATTCCCTGGCAATTCTGCGTTGGGTTAAGCCCTCCTCACATAGTGCCTTAATATGTTCAAATAAATAATCTTTGCGACTAATTGGTATGGTTAGTGGCGTTTCTTCAGCAGAAATTTCCTTATCTTCATTTTCTAGGGTGGTTAAAGCAGTCTCAAGTTTTAGCCCTACCTTCCTTCTTTGTTCGTTCTCTGAAAGAATTACAGGCTCAAATTCTTGGTTTTCAACTTGTTCTACCCGGCTACATTCCAGTTGCTCCGTCTTAACTTGCCTGGGGAGTAAACAAGCACTTTTACGCTCAAACATAGTTTTGAGATGGTCTCCCAGATTCACGTGAGATGGGCCGCCAGCGAGTTACTCTTCCAAAGAAAAGCACTTTTCCAACGGCCTTCTCCCAAACGGTGCGGGCATCTTTCAATGCACACCGCTTTCCAGCATCGGTCTAGCCTGTCGCGGACTTCGGTACTCGTCGAAATGGTCGTCCATAGGTTACATCTTGATGGCAACTTTCACATAAAACTAAAGTTTTGCGCTTTCTTGCCGCCATTACTTTGACCCAGCCTGGCTTCTCTCGCCCAGGGTATCGCTCAAGCTCTTTTAACGCTCTAATGTGATGGACTTGTATTCGCTCAGCTTTTCCGCTGGCTCCACAATTTTCACATTTGTCCGCTAAAAGTCGTTTGACCAATTCCGTTCGAGGTGGCCAGTTGAAAACTTTCTTCTCGTCTTCAATCGAGGCTTTAATATCCCACTTCAGTGAAATATCGCCCCAGCGTGCTACCAACGGTTTCTTCCCTGGTCTTTCAATGGTTTCTTCCAAGACTTTGTAACGTTTTCCTTCTAACTCATATTCTGTCTGGTATTTCTGGTAGATTTTAGGTACCGACAATTTGAGTTTTGCCGCTATTGTTTTGGTTAAGGAAGTTTCCATTACCCCATCTAATCGGGTAAACGTGTGGAGGTTGTAGGCTAGTCGGTAGTATTCGACTAACCCTCGAAACTCATAACGATACAGATTTATGATGGTGAAAACGCTATCGTTAATTAGTTCCGTTCTTTGTAAAACTTTGCGGCTGTGTTGTTTGTAACGCTGGCATTTACTTTTCACAACCTCCTTTGGCACTCTGAGGCCAATGTTTCCATTGACACAACGACGACCAGTTGTATCGCGCCGACTGTTTTCGTGGATTGTGTGTATCTCGTAATTGAGAAAGTTGGCTTTTTGGGTTTTGGCATGCGTGATCAACGTTTTAGCCTCGGATAATTTTAATTCCAATTTCTGGCTTAAAAACTCTCCGATTTTTCGCTTAATCTCTTCTGCTTCCGCCTTAGAGCCAATAAAACCTAATAGAAAGTCGTCGCAATACCGAATGTATCTTAAACGTCGGTAGTTTGGATCATCAGGGTCTTGCGAAGGCAGTTTTTGAACCTGTTTCCATAGTTCGCGTCCTATTTCCGTTCGCCCTTTGGAAGTTTGGTAATAGGCACTGTGCTTGATCTTCTCGTATTGTGGATTAAGTCTTCTTCGTTCGCCCCTGGTGTATTCTGGAATAAGTGTAGTTTCGACCCATTTGTCCAGTTGGTCTAAAAGTAGGTTCGACAAAAGGGGGCTAAGAATTGAACCCTGCGGTGCTCCGCTATAGGTGGCATTCCATCGCCAATTTTCCAGGTAGCCTGCTTTTAGCAATTGGCTGATGAGCCGAACAAACCTCTCATCTTTAATATCCTCTCTGAGCCTGGCCTCAATCTTTTCATGAGACAGACTCTCGAAGCATTTTGAGATATCTCCTTCTATAAACCAAACTGTGCCAACCCAATTATGATAGATTTGTTGTAAAGCGGTATGACAACCTCGTTTTGGTCGAAATCCATGTGAGAAGTTGCTGAAACTTTGCTCATAGTAAGCTTCAAGAATGAGGCGAATTACTTCTTGTAACAGTTTATCCGACCAAGATTGTAGACCGAGCGGTCTCTGTTTGCCATCTTTGCGTGGAATGTAAACTCGTTTGGCTGGTTTCCAATGGTATTTCTCCTGACGTAATTTCTCGATGATAGCTTCAATTTTAGTCAGGCTCATCCCATCAGCGGTTTCTTTATCCGCTCCTGCCGTCATGGCTCCTTTGTTCCGATATATCTTACCGTAAGCCATTAGGTAGAGATTAGGATTGTAGAGAAGGCGATACACTCTTTCTAGTGGTAAGTTTTGAGTACCGCGCTTTTGGATGAGTTCGAGGATATTACGGGCTTCACGCATCACGCGCCCCTTTCTATACTCAACTCGCCGACACCTACCCTGCTGACCTTTGTCAAAGGGTCAACTCTGGCCTTCTTTCAAAGGCTGCCCCTTCGCCATGTACTGAGTTTTCCTCAGCCCGGACTACTATGGGGGTTCCGTGACCGTAGGTCTCGCGACCCGTAGGTCATCCCGCATCCCACTTGTTAGACGTTCTAGCTCGCCTTAGGTGCCCTTTCATCTCCTTGAATGGGTTCATTACCCATCACTCACCGAAGAGAGTGTTTTGCATCCCTCGTAATCTGATGCATATTTCGGTGACAGCGCGATAAACGTTATTAACGCTGAGTGTTCCTTACCACCGTTGGTAGATTAGGTTCGGCAATTCAGCTTCACCATAGCGAGCAGGACACCCTCAACCAGACCTAAACGTCTTCAGTCTGCTGAGGTTTTGTGGCATGCTACTGTCCTGTCTGGGTTTTCCCCATCGAGTAAGCCACCGTCCTAACGGTCTGTTACTCTCAACCGCTCCTTTCTCTAAAAGGTATCCAACAAGCGTCTATACGGCGCACCAAGAGGTGAAATCTATCAGCCACCTGAATCGCTTCTGGTGCTCCTCGCCTGGCACCATCAGCATAAGCACTGGCACGATCCCTACTGACTACCTCCACCCCTGGATGTTCCTCCAGCCATTTAGCTAATGTGTCGGCTTTTCGGTCAGCTAGTAAATCTACCGGGCAATGTTGCTCTAAATCGATCAAGATCGTGCCGTATTCGACCCCTTTCTTGTAACTCCAATCGTCCACTCCTAGAATTCGAGGAGTAGGTTGTAAAGGGATCGGCGTTTTTCGAATAATGCGTAATAGAGTATCACGGCTTACTTTTACACCCTCTTTAGCAGCTTGCCGAACACCCGGTCTACCTCCCAGCGCAAAAGCCAGATTTTCGAGCAAATGATATTGGCGAATGGTACGCCTGGCTTTTCTTTCGAGCAGAATTGGTACTTGTTCCGCAAAAGTGCGACGCGGGCAACCAGAATTATCACAAAAGAAACGGCGTATGGTTAAACTCAAGCTTACTTGTTGCCCGATTAACGGCAAGTCTGTCGGTTGTCTTTTGTAACGGCTATGCACCCGCTCCGCCGTAAATCTACAACTCGGACATTGTGTAGTCTGGTATGTTAAATGTGCTTCGAGAAGCAGGGTACTGCCTTCTTCTTTACAGGCATCAAGCTGAATTTCCCAGCGTGTAGGTAAAACAATTTCTTCTAACATAGGCTAGCTATTTCTAGGAATTAGAACACAATTACTACCCCCTAAATTATACCAATAATAGCTAGCTACCCTTTCCACCGATTCACGCATAGTGCGCCAGAACCATTTTTAAATTATCATAAACACCCTTAACCATATTCTGGTTACTGCAGAAATTTAATTTTGGTGGAAATTATCGTTTATATATCATATAATTTTTAGCATATTCATTTCTGGAGCAAAAATTGACTTTATCAGTTTAAATTTCACGGCTGCATTGTGGAGAGTGATTTTTATGACGATAGAACCTGCGCGTCCTTTGCATAATTTACCCCACCAGATTTCCAGTTTTATCGGCCGCCAGGCAGAACTGGCGCAACTCAAGACTTTAGTGCTTAATCAGCGACTCGTTACTCTCACCGGTACCGGCGGCGTTGGCAAAACCCGGTTGGCCATCCAAACTGCTGCCTCTCTGGCGGATACTTTCCCGGACGGGGTCTGGTTTGTACCATTAGCCACGCTTAACGATCCTAATCTGGTTCCTGAAAAAGTAGCCAGTTCGCTTGGCTTGAAAGAAACTACCGATAATCAGGTTGTAGATACGCTGAAGGCTTCCATGCATAATAAAACCCTTTTGCTGGTGTTGGACAATTGCGAGCATTTGCTGGAAGAGTGTGCCAGGTTGTCCAGTAATATTCTGGCAAGCTGTCCTGACTTACGAATTCTGGCTACTAGCCGTGAAGCACTTATGATAGATGGTGAAACCACTCTGCGAGTGCCCTCCCTGCCCGTGCCCGCCCTTTTCAATTTACCTGACAACCCTGAGCAACTGGCCGGTTATGAAGCGGTTCGGCTGTTTCTGGAAAGAGCGAGACAGGCTGTACCGGATTTTAAGTTGAACGGGAAAACCGCTCGACCGGTGGTCCAGATCTGCGTACGGCTGGACGGTATACCGCTGGCGCTGGAACTGGCCGCTGCCAGATTGCGCAGCCTGACGGTAGAGCAACTAACCGAGCGGTTAGACGACCGTTTCCGGTTGTTAAGTAGTGGTAATCGGGTGGCCCTTCCACGGCAACAAACTCTTAAAGCATTGGTAGATTGGAGCTTTGATCTGCTGGAAGAGCGAGAAAAGGTAGTGCTAAGGCGGCTAGCGGTATTTAGCGGCAAATGGAGGCTGGTGGCGGCCGAGGCAATTTGCAGTGGAGAATATGCGGGTGGCGGAATTCTTACTACGGGGGAAGTTTTAGATACCTTGCTGGAACTGGTCAACAAATCGCTGGTGCAGTTGGAGCGGGAGGAAGGGTGCTATTACTTGCTGGAGACTATCCGGCAATACTCCCTGGAAAAATTACAGGAGGCTGGAGAAGAAAAGACCTCCTTCCGGCGTCACAGAGATTATTACCTGAAATGGACTGAAGCGGTCGAGCGGGAGTTGGAAGGCCCGGAACAACTAAGCTGGAAATGGAAACTTGAGCAGGAGTTCGATAACCTGAGAGCAGCTATTGGCTGGTCAATTGAACAGGGGGAAATGGATTTTGCAGCCCGGTTTGCAATCGCGCTCCATAACTTTTGGATGTATTCCATACCGATTGAAGGGATTTACTGGTTAGATTTAATCCACCAATCAATAAAAAAACAGCCACTCGCAGCGCCTTTACAAGCTAATTTACTGAATCGGCTTGGAATTTTATATCATAATACCGGACGCTACAGTTTGGCGGTCGAGTGCCACCACGCGGCATTGGCTATCTGGCAGAAATTAGCTGACAGGGTCGGGATTGCCAGAGCGTTAATGGATCTGGGCTGGTGCTACTTTATCCAGGTAAAACTGACCGAGTCGCGGGCTTATGCTGAGGAAAGCCTGGCAGTGGCGCGAGAAACGGGCGATAAACGCTCGATTGCGGCGGCGCTTCATCTCAAAGGGATTACCCTGCTTCATAGCCAAAGATTTGATGAAGTATTTCCGGTAGAAGAAGAAGCGCTGGCGCTCTGGCGCGAATTGGGCGATGCCGGCAGTTTGCTTTCAAGCTCCGCCACACTATTAATTATCCAGATGCAACAGGGCCATTACGAAGAAGCCAAATCTTTGTTAGCCGAAAACCTGTTACTATTACCTAACCCGATTGCAAGCGGTATGCTGGGCAATTTGTTATTTACCATTGCCGTTAAAGCAAACAATCGACCGAAAGGGCTGGTTCAAGCCGCCCGCTTGATGGGCAAGACACGTGATTGGTACTTATCAAATTATCAATTACAAGTAATACCGCCCAATGTAGTAGCTTTTCTCAATCCAATAATTGAAGAAATAAGGCAGGGGCTTGGGGAAGAAAGATACGCGCTGGAGACCGCCACCGGTCAAAAGCTTACTCTTGAAGAATTCAAAGCTTTAGCCGCTGAGATACTAAAACCAGATATACCCGAAGTGCAACCTGAATCGGATACTGGTTATCCCGCAAACCTATCTGAGCGGGAGGTGGAAGTGCTACGGCTAGTGGCGCAGGGATTATCTAACCCGGAAATTGCTGAAAAACTGGTGCTCAGTCGTCGCACTGTGGAGGCGCACTTGCGCTCTATCTTCAATAAGCTGGACGTAACCAGCCGAACAGCGGCGGCTCGTTTTGCGGTGGAAAACGGTTTGCTCCAATCAGTTTGAAAGTGAGTTGGTCAGATGATGAGTATTTTCGGTCAAAAGCATAACCTTCCTGCCTCTCTAACCAGCTTTGTGGGTCGCCGCAAAGAACTGGAACAGATCAGACAACTTATGAATACCGCCCGACTGCTTACCCTCATCGGACCGGGTGGTTCTGGCAAGACCAGATTATCGATAGAAACGGCTACCTCTTTGCTTGAAAACTACCGCGACGGAGTCTGGTTCATCGAGCTGTCAGCTATCTCCGACCCGACACTGATACCCCAGACTATCGTCCGCGCGCTGGACTTGCTTGAACAGCAAGATACCCCACTGCTTGAAGCACTGGCCGTGTACTGGCGGGATAAAAAGATTCTATTAATTCTGGATAACTGCGAGCATCTGGTGGAGGAATGCGCCCGGATTACCTCCCAACTTTTGAAAAATTGCCCATATCTGCAAATTCTGGCAACCAGTCGAGAGGCGTTATCTATTGCAGGCGAGAATACTCTACTTATTCAGCCTCTATCGTTGCCAACCGCTGAAACAGGGCTTAACGGTTCCGAGGCGCTTCAGCTTTTTACTGAGAGGGTGCGGGCAGTACATCCCAACTTTGTTATTAATGCTAATAATGCGCAGCCGGTTTCACAGATTTGCCGGAAGTTGGAAGGCATACCGCTGGCGCTAGAACTGGCGGCTGCTCGCACTCGGTCTTTATCGGTAGAGCAGATTGCCGAACGGCTGGATCACCGCTTCCATCTTCTTACCAATTACGACCGCACTGCGGAGCCACGCCAGCAAACCCTTTATGCGCTTATTGAATGGAGTTATAGTCTGTTACCTGAAAGGGAAAAGGTTGTATTTCTCCGACTGTCAATATTTACGGGAGGTTGGACTCTTGAGGCAGCAGAGTCCGTGTGCGCCGGTAGATTTCAAGCTAAAACGGGGCAAAAGCAAATTGATCAGGCTGAAGTGCTAAATCTAATGAGTCAGTTAATCAATAAGTCGCTGGTACAGATGGAGCAGACTCCAAATGTGCGCTATCGCATGCTCGAAACTATTCGCCAGTACGCGCTGGAAAAGCTTTCTGAAAGCGGCGACCTTGAAGTCACCCGCCAACGTCACGCCGCGTATTACCTAGAACTGGCAGAACAAGCCCGTACCAGACTCACCGGATCGGAGCAGATTTACTGGCTGGAGCGGCTGGAAACCGAGCACGATAATCTGAGGGCGGTATTGGGCTGGGCTACTGCCCCTGTACCAGAGCAGACAAACGATTCAATTTCGCCTGACTTCTCTGAGCCTTATCTGGTGGGGCTACGGCTAGGCGGGGCGCTCTGGCGTTTTTGGCAATTGCATATTCACACCATAGAAGGCTCGCGCTGGCTGGAAAAAACGGTAGCGTTGGCAGAAGGAAAACCCGTGCCGATTCAGCTTAAAGCGAGGGCTTATCACGGGCTGGCTATTTTATTGAGCACGCTGGATTTTGAACGTTCGCTATATTATCACCAGGAAAACCTGCGCTTGCGACAAGAGATGAACGACCTAGCTGGCATTGCCGATGCCTATAACGGGTTGGGCTGGGTATATTTCAATTACCAGCATGATCTGGCGAAATCCCACCACTTGAGCCGGGAAAGCGAGGCATTAGCCCGCCAATTAAACGATAAATGGCGCATCGCTGCCGCACTTACTTTACGTTGCTTGCTGGCTATCGCCGACCAAGACCCGGTCAGTTCTATTCCGCTGGCTTATGAAGGGAACAGGCTTTTTCAGGAGACGGGAGATTTCTACAGCGCCACCACCGGTTTCATTGGGCTTAGCTCTATGATGCTGGTGGCGGGAGATTACAAGGCAGCAAGAAAACTTTTTAAGGAAAATTTACCACTGATATTACAATATAAAAATAAAATTGCGATGCTGGTGGCGCTGGTTCATATTGCGGGGTTGGCGGGTTTGGAAGCCAATGAGACAGGACCGGAAAGCGCCCGACTAGGTGCACGGTTAATGAGTGCCTCCATGGAGCTAGGAAAAAACTGGACCCTAGGAGATGAGCCGCCTTTCTCAAAAAGAATCAGAGAACCGCTGCTGCAGGCTATTCGCTCTCAATTGGACGAAGCCACCTACGAGGCTATGGTAACAGAAGGCAAACGGTTGGCAATGGAGGAAGCGCTGGCGCTGGCGCAACAAATCGTTAACTCAGAACCCGAACTAAAACCTTATCCGGCTGATACATCCCCGTCTGGTTCAACCTCTCCTGCGGGCCTATCAGAACGCGAGGTAGAAGTACGTGGAGGCGCATTTACGCTCTATATTCGCCAAAATAGATGTCACCTCTCGCACTGCTGCCACCCGTTTCGCGGTGGAAAATAAGCTCACCTGATATAACTCTTCCATTTATGCCTGAACCACAATAAGTAACCTCACCTATTCAGTCTAAGCGGGCGAATAGGTGAGAGTGTTAGGTGTACTCACCGATGCCTACTTTAGTTTGCCACGCTAAACTGAAACCAGCTTAAACAGGTAATTCAACTAAAGTTTTCAAGGAGGCAGGCGATGGTAGCGGCAATCAGTTCAAACAAACTTTTCGAGAACACCGCCCGTGCCAAAAACGGGCAACAAACGCTGACCTGGACGGTGACATCCGCCACCGCTGATGATCGAGCTGAGATCAAGGCGCTTTTCTGGAAATTGCACGCTTTTAACTCTGCGCTGGATCATCGTTTTGCTCTATCCGAGGAATGGGAAAGCTGTTTTGAGACGCACCTAGCCGAAATAGTGGAAGGAAACAAGGCGATTTGCTGGCTGGCGCGCGATAAAGAAAGTGGCAAAGCTTGCGGGATGTTGATCGCGGCGATCCACCGGGATTCAGTTCTCTGGCGGTGCCGGGAGTGGGCAGAAGTAGAAGCGCTCTTTATCGAGAATCAGTGGCGGGGCAGTGGCATGGCTGAAGCTTTGCTAGAAACCGCTGGTGAATGGGCGTTGGAAAAGGGGCAGACGGTAGTGCAACTCTATGTAACCGCCAGCAATCAGCGCGCCATCAGCTTTTACCGCCGCGAAGGTTTTGTCCAAACTCAGTCCATAATGCGCAAGGTGTTGGATTGAAAAAAACCTTCAATGTTTTTACCGTAGATATATATGAGCGTGTGGCTGGCGCTCCAGAAAAGAAAAATAAGCTTGAATTACTGAGTACCAACAGATTTAGAAAGGATAACAAAAATGGGCTGGAAAATAGAAGGTGAAAACACGCTGATTGAGTTCAGGGTTAAGAAGTTTTGGGGGTTGGTTAAAGTCAGGGGAAAAATGACAATGCGACTGGCTAATTTTAATCTTGAGGGGGTCAATCCAGGGAATTGGTCAGTTTACGCCGAGATAGACCCTGCAAGCGTAAATACCGGAAATGCCCGACGCGATAAACACCTAAAAACAGCAGATTTCTTCGAGGTAGAACGCTATCCGCTCATCACTTTCCGAAGCGCCAGTATTGAACAGTCGGATGAGACTCATTTATCGGTAAAGGGGGGGCTTACTATTCGAAATATAACCCGTACGGTAACTTTAGACGTTACCTTAATTGAAGAATCCAATATTGAAGCACCCCAATTCAGGGCAGCAACTACTCTTCTTCGCAGGGATTTTGGCTTGAACTTCAACCGGATGCCCATTGGGCGTGAAGTAGAAATAAGCGTCCAGGTCAAAGCCCTTAATTATTCTGCAGCGCTTCACTTAGCTAAATCCTATGAAAGCCGAGTTGGATTGAACTGAAAACAATTTAGCGGTCAATCCGTTTCGGGACTGACCGCTGCTGGCTCGCAAGGGGCGCGATGGAGATGTATGAGGAGTGTGGGGGGATTTGTGAGTTTTTAAGGGTCGGAGTGGTTACCGACCCTTCTCCCGCTAGACCGCTTTCCGGCTTTTGCGGCTGCTGCTTTTCTTGCCTGCCACTACTCCTGCCAGTTGGAGTGGTTGCACCTGTGCCTGATTACCGATGGGCGGATCGTCATCTTGGCGGCTTTTGCTCTCTGCTATCAGGCTGAAGCTCTGTACCGCGCTTCCTCGCGGGAAAAGTAACCTTGACCTGAAATTTGCCGCACGAGTAATATTACCCGAAACATTTTTTACTAACATTTCTAGCTAAAAAATCTTGTGGAGGGTAATAAATGAAATCAACTATGAGTTATGGATCCAAACGTGAACTTCTGGATCGGGTAGCCCCTCGGTATCGGGAAGCTAACCTTTCCCAAAAATCGCTGATCCTCGACGAATTTATCGCTACCACTGGTTATGCCCGTAAATATGCTATTCGGTTACTTACCCAGCCTCAGACTGATCCTACTCTCACCCCACTAACTCGGATTAGCCGCCCTCGCCCACCAATTTATGGTCCAGCGGTTAAAGATGCCCTGACTACTGCTTGGGCCGCCGCTAATTTTATTTGTGCTAAACGATTGGTACCATTCTTGCCAGAACTAATCCTTGCTCTCGAGCGGCACGGTCATTTAACCCTTACCAATTCCCTTCGCGCTCAACTCCTTTCAATTAGTCCAGCTACGGCTGACCGCCTGCTTAAAGCTGCCCGACAAGCTGACCAGCCTCACGGCATTAGTACCACTAAAGCTGGGAAGTTGCTTAAACATCAGGTGCCAATCCGCACTTTCGCCGAATGGAATGAGGTCAAACCCGGTTTTCTGGAAATTGATCTGGTGGCTCATTGTGGCAATAGTGCTGAAGGTAGTTACCTTTACACCCTGACCCTAACCGATGTCGCCACCGGCTGGACTGAATGTCAGGCTTTACTTCAGCGTAGTCAACACACCGTAATTCAGGCTTTAGATCGGGTCCGGCTACTTTTACCTTTTCCAATACTGGGAATAGACTCTGACAATGGAAGTGAGTTTATTAATAACGAGCTGATTGCTTATTGTGAACGGGAGAAAATTACTTTCACCCGTGGGCGACCTTACAAAAAGAATGATCAGTGTTTTGTCGAGCAGAAAAATGGTGCGATGGTACGCCAACTGATTGGTTATGACCGTTTTGAAGGCGAAAAAAGCTACCGGCAATTAGCGGAGGTCTATCGGGCCACGCGGCTCTATGTCAATTTTTTCCAACCCTCGATGAAACTACCGGTTAAAACTCGGAAAGGGAGTAGCCTCTACCGTAAATATGATCAAGCCCAAACTCCCTTCCAACGGCTTGGGGACGCTCAGATACTGACCGCTGAGGCTAAAAATCAGCTGGAAGAGGTAGCCCGTGCTCTTGACCCGGTACAACTTCTGGCGCAACTCCAAACATTACAAAATGCTTTGTAGAAGCAAGCTCTCTTACCAGCAAAAGCTTTTGAGCCGGTAGGAGTGGTAGCAACTACACCTACGAATGCCGTCAAATTTGATGTCAAAAGTTGCGTGGGTGCAAATAGTCGAATAATTAGTGGTGATGGCGAGTTAACTTTGCAGCCGCTAGAAATAGCCCTTGATTTAACCAGAGGTAAACGTCACTATCATTGTAGCCAGAAATCAGCAGTACCACGTAGCTATCGCACCCGAATAGATCCTTTTTTAGAGGTAAACGACGAATTGAAAACCTGGCTTCGAGAAGAACCTGGTGGCACGATAACGTCGCTGTTTCAAAAGTTACAAAGGAAGTACCCTGGTAAGTTTCCGGCGGTGCAAGTGCGAACTTTGCAGCGTCGGATGAAAGAGTGGCGGGCCGAGATGATAATCGAATTTGATGATGATTGGTTGCAGGAAGATCTGGCTATTCAGGAGATTTTACCACGGCCATTACGGGCGAGTGAGATGACTCTAATACTGGAAAATGAGCCCAGCCAAGTTTGATTTTAGCTTGCTCACGCGGTTAAGGGTTAAGTAATTTTAAGAAAAGGCTGGCGGCATTTGTGCCGCCAGCCCGACCTCACCGCGACCAGACAAGCTGGCCGCTCTTCGGTCGCAAATAGTAAAAGTCTGAAGGATATTGTGGTAGAGTAGGGTAAGATTTATAATGAAGCAATCAATTGTGCTATTCGGAGTGGTAATATTACTCGTGAGGCAATGGTTTCTCTCCGGTAAGATTCTTTCTTGAGGCAATTCGCATACCTTTCTAATTGACTTTCAACATCTTGAGCTCATTACTGACCCGTAACTGACCGAAAGCCGGCTGGTCAAAGGCGAAGGTGACCACGGCTTCTTCGACCTAGGGTTCGACCCGGTTAGCCGGGAGAGGCTTTTTGCGGCTGACATCGAGCAGGGCCAGTTCACCACCGCTCTCGAACAGTTCGCGGTAGCGGTAGAAAGTATCGCGGGAATAGCCCAGGACCTGGCTGACATTGCCTAACTCCTCGGCTAATTTGAGCAAGCCCACGCGGGCTTTAATGATTTTTTGTTCGGCTGACATCGGACACTCCTTCTGCTAGTGTTTGGTTTTAGTTTAGCATATGTGTCCGATCTAGTCCTAATCATTACACTTAAAGTTGAGTGTATGTACCTACCCCCCGAATCAGCAAGATTGAGACAGAACCAAAACTGGCTCATCCGCAGGTTCGCTGATGTGTAATCCATTTTGAGATTAGATTACGGTTAAGGTTACACAATTCCGGTTCAAAATGTAGCTGAATCAGCGAGATTGCGGATGAGCCAGTCTTTATTATCGCTCAACAAAATGTTCTGTAAAAATCTCCCCCGGTTCTGCTTGGTCTCGATGTGAGTTCTACTTATATAATAGTTTTGAACAAAGAAAAGCTTAGACTACAGCAAAGTACTCAAAAGCTAATAGACTGATGGTAACGGGAGAACCGAGGTCTCGACTTACGGCTTCATAACTGGATAGCAGTGGAGAAGACCGACTTGCAAAGACTGTTCCCCGACCATTAGCGCTAGTAGCGGCAATTAGGCTTGTTACAGCGCAGTTATGCGACTGGCTATCCGCGATAAGCTTACGCACGCGCTGAATGGTTGGGTGTCCCGTAAGTTCAATAGTGCATTGTGTAGCAGCCCTTTTAGCTGGACTAAGGTGCAAAAAATGATTACTCCTCCATGTGAAACCCCAAAGCAAGCCTCAATAGGTCGGCTGTTTGCCGTGGGTATTGATGTAGGTTGTGAGAAGTGTAGTATAAGTGTACTTCGCCCTGACAAAACAGTAGTCATCAAGCCTCTCGAATTTACTAATGACGCGCAAGGTTATGCTTTTGTGCTGACTAAGCTCGAAAGTTTAGGGGTAATACCAGCTCAAATCACCATCGGCTTGGAAGCGACTGGACGTTACTGGGAAAACTTGTATCACTATCTAGCCAGATTGGGTTATAATTTAATTCTTTTACATCCGGTCCAAACCCATCAGTTCGCACAACGTCGTGGTTTACGGGCTAAAACTGATGCCTTGGATGCTGGAACGATTGCCAGGGTAGTCCTAAGCGATGAGGCTCGACCAGCTTATGTGCCAGGTGATTTGGTGGCGACCTATCGCGAATTAGTTCGGCTTCATTCCAACCTAGCCGATGAAATTGGTCGCTATCGAAATGAAATTCACGCCTTACTTTTTGTTATATTTCCAGAATATACTCAGGTCTTTGCTGACCCCTGCCGCCCCACTGCCCTGTCCTTATATCCTAGCCGTCAAGCAATTGCAGAAGTTCCTATAGGAATTCTAAGTGCTAAACTCATTGAATTAAGTAACGGTCATTATGGTTTGAAAACCGCTGAACGGCTACTTACATTGAGTAAAAAATCTGCCAGTAGTGGGCTTGCCAGTAATGCCCGTGCCCATGGCTTAGTGATTTTGTGCGACCAATTGCTACATACCCAGGCTAACCTTGAGATTTTAGAAAGTGAAATTGCTCAACTACTGCAAAAAGATGAAGCAGCCAAGAAGTTGGCTGAAATCCCCGAATTTGGACCAAAAACCATCGCAGGGTTACGGGCAGAGCTAGGCGAAGTTGGACGTTTTACCAATTGTAATCAGGTGGTGGCCTACGCTGGGCTAGATTTAACCGTGAAGGAAAGCGGAAAATGGAAAGGCAAGGTGAAACTTTCCAAGCGTGGCAGTGGTCGGTTGCGGCGCCTGTTATACATGGTGGCATTAGTCAGTTTGCGTCTTAAAGTATCTGCCTTTGGGGACTATTACCGCGAATTAAGGAAGCGTGGCATGAATGGGCGCAGTGCATTGATGGCGGTTATGCGTAAGATGTTAATCACAGCTTACTCTTTGTTAAAGAACGACAGCACCTTCGACCCGAAAAAAGTCTGGATCGGTGCTAAGTTTGTGGCCAAAGAGTTACCATTGGTTGCTCAGGTGGCTTGACAAACTACGATGGCTTCTTTCTTCAAAACTATTATATAAGTCGAGCTTAGAAGTTTTTCTAGGCTCTGACCGGGCTTTAAGGTCGGAAGACACCTAATCCTCGGAAGGGGATTGAAACCATGCTAGCCGGCGCATTCCAGGTAAAATTTAAGCTATAGAACAAGACCACTGGTTGGTGGTTAGGTTGGAGGTGGGCTTTTTGTGCCTAAAGAGGGGAAAAGGCCTTCGATCAGCAATTTTATTTTGGTTTTATTGAAGGAAATTCGCAATCATTCTTAGCAGGTCGTAACCGGAAAATCTATAAGTCATTCTATTTGTAGATTAGGCTGCTCTACACATAAATCGGGATGTCATCGGGGGTTAGGGGATGAATAGTTACTTGTTCTTTGAGGTGTTCAGCGCTTGCGCAAACAAATCATAGTGGCGACGTGCTACTTGAGCTTGGGTATAATTGGCGTTGACCCTTTCCAAGCCGCGTTGTGCTAACTCTGTGCGCAAGGTGCTATCATCCATCAGCTTTTGTAGGTTTTCCGCCAGCGCAAGAGCACTGCCTTCGGGGAAAACCAACCCGGCATCGCCAATCACATAGGGGATTTCTCCGCTGCTGCTGCCCACCACCGGAGTTTCACAAGCCATTGCCTCCACCAATACTCGCCCGAACTGCTCTTTCCAGTTCGAGGTAGTGAGCGAAGGTAACACAAGCGCATCCAGCCCACTCATGTAAGCGGGAATTTCAATGCTACTGACAGCCGGAATAAATTCGACCTTTTGCGCAATGCCAAGCCTTTGCGCCGCTTCCTCGATAACCGCTTTTTGCGGACCTGCACCGATATATACGAGCCTGAAATCACCCTTTAGACGAGCGCAGGCTTCCACCGGAGTAACCAAACCTTTTTCCGGCACGAGCCTGCCGATATAACCCACCGTAAATACACCCGGCTTTTTGAATCCGGTAGGTGGTTCGCAGCGTTGAAATAGGGTGGTATCTACCCCAAACTGAGGACAAACCGCCAACGCCCCAGCATAACCCCTACGCCGTAGTAAGGCGCGGGCTTCATCGTTTCCGGCAAGTGCGCCCGCAGTATGCTTGAAATTGTAGCTCTCGAAGTTTTTGAAAGGAGGGGGATACTCTCGATAGGTGTTAGCCCAGTTAAAAAAGACCGAAACAGCCCCATATTTCTCCGCAAGCCAACTACCATGCGCGGTGGCAAGATTAAACGACTCTTCCTCCATGAACACAATATCGGGACGAAGGCGTTTTATCCATTTTCCTAGACCGGGGTAAAAGTGGAGATGGAAATTTCCGTTGAGCGTCATTGGCTCAACAATAAGTTCGTACCCGCTGGTGTAAAGCTTTTCTAGGTAAGTGCGCCCAACTCTCGGTTCTTCCCAATAAGGTGGAACAATAAGAGTAAGTTGCTCTACTCCCGGTATGGCGGCAAGTTCTTCGAGCTTGCGCTGCCCTACACCAAGCGCGGCTTTCGTAACGGTCAATATTTTCATCAGGTCTTATACAGCAGCCAATTGTAGTGCCGGGACATGATGCGCCCTTTTACGGCTTACTATATCATTATGCACCAATTTGGCGTAAGCTTGCACTACCTGTCGGGCTTTAGGGCGCAATATATACCAACCCATTTTGCCCAATAATCCCCCAAGACCTACCTCAACCTCGATCGTAACCTTCGAACGTTTTTCCCCCAACGGTAAGGTTTGCGTTCTGGCAGTAGCCTTAAAGTGCGCCCCGGTCATACAATCGGTTGCGCCCCCATCAATATCAACCCGGCAGGTTCTGTGATCTATCAGGGTGATATTCATGTTTCCGGTAAACACAAAATTAAAAGGACCGATGTGAACCTTCACTGCACCTAAATAGTGAAGTGGACTAGCTTCGGTAACTTTAATTACGCCGGGAATGACAAGAATAGGAGAAGGAAAATTAGATAAAAACTCCCAAGCATCCGCGTGGGGACAATCGATGATGAATTCTTCCTTAACAATCATTATGAATTTTCTCCAAAAAGAGTCTGACTCAACCGCATATACGGGAACCAGCTGAATTGATTCTGTAACGTTCAATCAGGTTGAGCCATTGCTATCCCCGCTCCCTAAAGAGCGGATGGGCTTGGAATACCCCTTGATAACTTCCGATACTCCTTTGGATCCTAGAATATTTCCCTCTAATTCTAGTTTACTAGAATTGTCAAGATATTCACAAACAACCTCTAGCAAGTGGGTATCCAAAAATGGTAAGCGCATTTGCTACTCGGTAAAGTTAATCAAGCGATAAATCGTTGCCGATTAACTTTTTTACATTACATAACAAACCTCAACTGAGAGATAATGTTAAGCAACAGTCCCTAGAAACCAAGAATAACCCAAATCAAACACGACTGCAACTAAACCAATGCGTTTTTACCATCTTTTAACGTCAAAGAGTATCAAGTTAATTTTTCTCTAATGTTCAGCTCTTAAAAACGTCAGAACTTCTCTATTGAAAACATAAGATTGGTCAAACATCAAGCTGTGAGTGCCGTTTTCGATCAAAGCCAAACGGGCATTCGGCAATAAAGCTAAGGTGCGCTGCCCTAACTGTGGAGGCAATACCGAATCGGCAGTACCCCATACCACCAGCGTAGGCGTAACCACTTTACGCAGGGTTTCTTCCACTTCCGGGTCATTGAAAATTGCATAAATACTTTGCCCAAGCGCCAGCATATCGGTGCGCATTGTGCCAACCGCAATTGAGATAGTCTGGTTCAGCGGCACTTTCACTTTTGGGACTTTGCTGACATAACTCGCCCAAGCCTTAAAAGAGAGCGGAATGCCATTGGGCGCAACCAACACCAATTTATCCAGCATTTCAGGGTGATTCGCCGCTAACCTTGCGGCTATTTGCCCTCCCATGCTATGCGCTACCAAATGAACCTTTTTTAATCCGACTAAATCCAGCCAGCTTTTTACAAAATCCGCGCCCCGATTAATCGTAAACCTACCGGGCAGCCTTTTACTCCTGCCAAAGCCGGGCAAATCCAACGCATAAGTACGATAGAACTTGCTGAACAAGGGCATGTTCTCATGCCACCAGTTCAGCTTGCCACCAATACCATGTATCAAAATCAGCGGTGGCTTATCCAGCGCGCCACTGACCTGATAATGTACTTGTAGCGCACCTACTCGGCAATAAACATCTTCTACCGGGTAAATCTGCCCTAGCAATTCCTTTATTTCTTGATTTAAAGACGTTTCTTTAAGCGTCTGGGACATTTATACTCCAATGATGGGTTAAATTTATTTGTGACAGGAATTATTACAACCCATTAATTACATTAACTCAAAATCGGTCAAATAAAATTATGCTATAATATAGAGGCTGTGAATTTCTGTACAATATCTCCACTTAATAATTATAATGCAGGATACGTAATGTGTAATGTAATAAATATATCTATAGCATTACAGATTTTTTATCTAGATGAAAGAGGTGAAAAGCCTTGTCAAGAATAGTTGGAACAGCTTTACTATTAGGTTTATTGTTCGCTGCCGTGTTAAGTTTGGTTTTGCTAGGAGTACAGTGGGCGCGTTACGCGGATGCAAATCCCGCCCCTAAAAAAGCTGTTATCTATACGCCCTCTTCGAGCGTAGCCGGTTACACGCTGGTAGATAGTAGAATAGCTTACAATTGGAGCATTAATTAATCTCAATGCGGGTTGCAATAAACGGGCAGTTCTGGAATCAGGAATTTACCGGAAGCGGGCAATATACTCGTCACCTTTGGAACGAACTTTTAGAACTCAATACCGCGCTTGAAGATTCGTATTACCTGCTTGGCGATGGCGTATCCTTTAAGGGGGTTGCCACCGACCAACAATTCCAGATACAACCGCTCGCTCCGCTACGACGCGCTGGGGGTAATGTTCAAAAGGTTTGGTGGGAGCAAATAGGCTTACCCACCCTAGTAGAGCGTAATTCTACCCTCAAACAAACGCTCGATGTGGTGCATTACCCCTATTTTGCTGCTCCACTGCTCGGTTTGAAAAAAAATGCTGCCTTAGCCGTAACCATCCATGATTTAATTCCTCTTGCCCTACCGATTTACAGTTCCGGTCGCGCTGCCTCGTTATATTTTCGTCTTGTAAGCGCGGCAGCCCGACGTGCCGACCTCATCTTTGCAGACTCCGAGTACAGCAAACAAGATATTCTGAAATTCCTTAAAGTGCCTCCCTCTAAAGTTGCAGTTGTCTATCTGGGGGTAGAAGCGCGTTATCAAGCGGGGCGTGTGGCTGAGCAAGAGCGGCAAGCCCTCTTAAAACGCTACGGTTTGAACGGGAATGAGCGCATTATTTTTTATCTGGGCGGCTTTGATGTACGAAAGAATTTACCCATGTTGGTAAACGCTTTTGCCCGCGCCCTCCCCCGTTTAAAAGAACTGGAACAACAGGACGACGGCGGACGTTGGACGTTGGTATTGGGCGGCAAGCGGCATAGTAGCAATCCGATTATGTATCCAGACTTGCAAACGCCTATCCGCAAAGCTTTGGGTGAGGGCGAGGATGCCAAGCGCGTCCATTTTACCGGGCTTATAGACGAAGCCGATAAACCTTTGTTCTATTGCGAGGCAGATATGTATGTCTTTCCTTCCCGCTACGAAGGGTTTGGACTCGATCCGTTAGAAGCCTTAGCCAGTGGCGCGCCGGTTATCTGCTCAAATGCCACTTCACTACCGGAGGTAGTGGGGCAAGCGGCATTGCTTGTTGCGCCCGAAGATGAAAAAGGCTGGACAAATGCTATCGTAAAAGTGGCTTCCGACCCAAGCGCACGCCGGGAATTGTCAGAACTAGGTCCGATTCAGGCACAAAAATTTACGTGGCGCAAAACCGCCGAACGTACCCTCGAACTTTACCACATGCTGGAATGTATCAGAACCAGAGGTAATTAAAAAGCGGCGCGTCCTAAAGAACGAACCGCGCAGATTCCTATTGTGCGAGGAAGGTGAATTTGCCGCCGCGCATAATCTCGTTGCCATCCACCCAGATATTGCAATTCTTAGCAATGGCATCCACATGGGTAGGTGCGCTCCAATCGGCGCCGGTCTGGCTACCATAGGGGTCACCAAGCGCAATGTGCATACCCGGCAGTTTTTCATCCTGCAACAGGTTGTAAATCATCTTCTTTACGCCGATATTAGCCCCGATTGCCCACTCCCCAATGCGGTCGCTGTTCTCGCTCAGATGTACATAACGCCAGAACTCGGTTTGCAGATATTTGTTATCGCAGTGCGCCGAACGTAGCCGATTATTTTCAATCTCCAGTGTAATCGGAAATTCTTCAAGATTACCGTATTTCTGGGAAAAGTAATCGCCGATTGTGCCATCCACTACGTAGATGCCGTTCACGTTCTGCGGGGCAGTGAAAACCTCTCCGGCAGGTAGATTCGACCAGATTTGCGGGGTAATCATCCCGCAGGTCTTAATCCACTTAATATCGGGGTCAAAAGTAGCTTCAATATCGGTTCCGGCAGCGGTTTTACAATTGATAGTGTGGCAAGCAGATACCATACTATGGATTTTAGACCCAATACTATCTACCACAGTGTAATCAGCCCGCATACCTTGCAGCATTATTTCGGGCGAAATCATCACCATATGGGCATAGCGAATTTGCTTTTGCTCGATGATGTTTACAAACTGTTTGCGGGCAGGTAACTCGCCTTGCTGAGATTGCACCGCGTAAAGCGCCACTTGACTTTTGGCAATAGCTTCAAGGATGGGCTTAGGCATATTTACCATCGGGCGCGTGCTGTAATCCTCTATTACATAGGGCGTAACAATTGCGCCTGCTTTTACGGAAGCCTCAAACAGCGATGCCCCAATTTCGATTGTCTCTTCATCAGTTACAACCGTCATTACCTCGCCGGGTTGAACCTTAAGGCAGGTATTGATCGCGTTAAGCGCGCCCTCACGATAATCAGGGTTAAAGGGTAATTCTTTCAGGCTGTCGCTCAAATGGCGCGTAGGATACCGATTAATTTCAGTCAAACTTTCAAAACCTCACATTCAGGAGTAGCCCCTACATCATAATAAATGCGGTAATTGAGGAGTATTCTACCATATAATGTTAGTTAACCAAACCCCCAATGATAATTCGCTACTCCCCAATTATTTTTATTATGATTCGTTTCTGGCGGCGACCATCAAATTCGGCATAATATATCTGCTGCCACGGTCCGAAATCGAGTTTGCCATTGGTAACCGGACACGTTACCGAAGAATGTAGCAACAGGTTTTTAAGATGGGCATCGCCGTTGGTTTCTCCGGTGCGATGATGCAGATAGTCTGAGCGAGCGGGCGCAAGCTTCTCCAACCACTGTTCAATATCGTGGATTAAACCATCTTCTGCATCATTTATGTAAACTGAACTGGTGATATGCATACTGCCGACATATGCCAGCCCTTCCTTAATACCGCTTTCCCGAATTGCATCCGCAACCTCACGGGTAATATTGATATACTCATGCTCGTTACGGGTATTGACGGTCAGATACTTTGTAAGACTTTTCAAGCGGATAACCTCCTGATAACTCTAAATGTCTGGAAGCAGCCGAATAAATAAAGGCGAGCCTTATGACTCGCCCTAATCCAAATTTTGAAGCTTTTCTACTTCTTCGCCACAAGGCGAGTTTTATCGAAGTGGAAATAGTCCGGTATGGCGCTACCGATTAGCGGTTTCGCATAATCAAGAAAAGCCTGAGTAACATTATTGCCCGCGCTATTAATATAATCGGCAGGCATTTTGCGCTCGCTATGCGCGATATTCAAAAGAGGAGTTGTCCCGGTTGTTATTGCATATTCCTCGTTTGGCGCATTTACTCGCTGGATAGTAACCATCAAGTCAGAGTGTTCCGAAAGAGCCAAGCGCACCCCTTCAGCCCCTACCAACCAAGCTTCTTCTAAGTCAACCTCGCTCACACAGTTCATACTCATGCGCTGAAGTGTGCCGGGCTTATCAAAACGGCTGGTTAACCCTAGTTCCTTCATCACCAACCCGGTCAGGTAACTGGCAGGACCCTGATAATAACGATGCCCAAAACTATCCACGAAGTAAGGCTCGCCCCTACCCGACAAAGGCTTACCGTGCTGGTCCTTGACCGTTTCACCGATTACCGCCACGCAATAGCCGTATAACGCATAGGTGCGTTTTACGTCCCGCAGAAAATCATCAGGGTTTAGGCCACGTTCGGGGGTATAAATCAGATGCGGCGGGTCATTCTCATTCACCCTTGCCATAGCCGCGCTGGCAGCCACCCACCCGGCGTTGCGACCCATCACTTCAAGCACCTTGACCGGATGTACTACTGCCGCAGCCGCAGTATCTATCGAGGTGTCGCGTGTTGCTTGGGTAATGTAGCGGGCAATACTTCCGTAGCCGGGGCAATGATCCATATCAGGCAGGTCATTATCAATGGTTTTGGGGATGCCGATTGCATAAAGATCATAACCTTGCGCTTTCGCCAGTGAGGCAAGGCGATGGCAAGTATCGGCGCTATCATTGCCACCGATATAAATGAAATAGCGGATATTGTGTTTCTGCAAAATCTTCAATACCCGTTCGGCTTCCGCTTCGCCCAATTTTAAGCGGCACATCCCTAACGCCGCAGCAGGAGTGCGTTTGAGATGTTCAAGCACGGCAGGAGTGCCTGCTTGCATACGCAGGTCAACAATGCGGTCGTTCAATAAACCCTGCACACCTTCGAGCATGCCATAGATTTCGCCGACTTTGTCGTTTTTTAGAGCTTCACTGAGCGCGCCTGCCAAGCTGCTATTTATTACAGCGGTAGCGCCACCCGATTGCCCGATTAGCAAGTTACCCTTTTTGCTCATTTAAGCTTTGCGCCTCTTGAATGTTATATATAGCCTGATTAATTTCCGATTGCAACTCTAGGTCATCACCCGATTCCAAGCCTTTTAAAGCTATTAACGCTTCGTCACCGGGATAAATTATTTCTCCTAACCGATGAATTGCCACTCTACGGGCATCCCGATCTGGAGATTTAATTTCATCTAACAAGAAATTACGATATAGGTTCAGGTAATGATTCTCAAAAAGCGGGACACGTCCACAGATTTCACGCAATGCCTCGCGGTCTTGCACTTCCTGTGGTATTAAATAATGCCATAGGTTGCGACCCTTATAAAAAGCGTCCTCTACAAAACCAGCCCACTCATCTGCCACCAATTCAAGGTATAACCGCAAGCAGTTTTCCTTGCCAATGGCAACTCTCCCGGTTTTCATAGCAATGATTGCAGTAGCCATCCAGCCCACTGCTGCCACCATTTCTTTGATACTATGCACATGTTCGCCATCTGGCAAGATTAGTTCGCGCTGAGCATAGCCATAAAATTCCTCAGCCGGATTTACCGCCTCAAGCGGATAGCGCAAAAATTGGGGAACACCACGCCAGAATAACATGCGACTGATCGGGGTATGCGCCGCCCAATGTACATATTTTTCGGTGGATATTTCTGGAATTGTATCCCGAATATCTTCACCGTAGATAAAGTGTCCTCCCAATTTTATAAAATAGTTAACCTTTTCTTGCAAGGTGCTTTCACCTTGAGGATGCACATCTATGAATATTTGAGCAAGCAAAGAAAGTTGCATGCTTATATCTCTAACTAGGTCACGCTCCTGCGAAGTCAAAACCCCTTTGAATATTAGCTCTATATCTAGGTCGCTGGTTTCAACCTGGCTGCCATCAGCGTAACTTCCGGTAAGGTAATAACTCAAGATTCTGCCGGGAAAAACAATTTCCAGCAAACCGACCACCCCACCCAAAATATTATCAATCCGGCGGTTACCGGTAGTAGAAGCTAATTCTATCTCAATCATCTTCGAGCATCTCCTGGTTCTAGTATTCAGAAGTCAATCGGGCATAAGGCTTAAAGCCCTTACCGCTTATTCCGGATTCTTTTCTGATGTCCCGGAGTTCTCATCCTCTACCAACATATGATAAGCGTCAGGCATACGATTGTAAACTGCATCCGTACCGGGTGCGCTTAATTTGTTGCGGCTCAAGCCTAACATAAGTTGTGCGCTGACCGCCATCGCAGTATCGGGCAAGGCAGGGGCAATTACCGCGCCGGATGGGTCGGCAATTAGCGATGAACCGATCAGGCTATTTCCAGACAAATCTTTAAGCGTTTCCAAGGGAGTAGCCGCCAGCACATATACCCTGTTTTCAGAAGCGCGCGAACGTACCAACTGTGCCAAGCTGAAATCGGTAGTAGGCAAAACAGCGCGGGTTGGATATAAAATCACGTCCGCCCCTTTGAGCATCAAGCACCGCGCTACTTCCGGACCATAGCCATCTGCGCCTAGCATTACCCCAATACGTGCCTCGCTACCGTTCAGCTTGATAACAGCACCAATCTCGGTGGCAGGTGTCCAGTAACCCTCATCCTGTGCGGTAAAATGGGTTTGCCGCCACATACCGAGTTCTATTCCATTCTGAAATAGACGCGCCGTCTTGTAGCGGCGAATACCCTCGTGTTCAACGGCAGTCGCCAGTATAGCCACGCCGCTCAGTTTGCTGAGAATACGATAAAAAGGAAAGACCAAATCGCCGCGCTGTGCCGCTTCATCGGCAAAACCGGGCGCAATATCGGGCAATACCACCAAATCAGACGATTCACGGGTCAGTTGCTTCAGCAGGGTACGCGCAACTTCGCCCATCTCCTCGGTGCTGGTAAAAGAGCGATATTGCGCTACGGTTGCCCGAATATGGGCGTGGTGTGGCACAATTGCTTCTTGCAAAATAAAATGGATGGGCTGATTTTCAATAGGTTTTACTAGATCGTGATAAAGGCTTGGGTAACGTGGGGCAGAAGGCAAGGGGCGAGGCTTCAACTCGATTTCGGCAAAAACAATTTCTTCTTTATAGGATGAACCTACCGCTACTTTCTTACCTTCAGGGCTGATAATGCTGCTGCGTCCGGCGTAAAGCACCGTGCCGCGTTCTAAACCTACCTTGTCCGAAGCCACGCACCAAACGCCATTTTCAAAAGCGCGGGTTGCCAACATAAAATCGGCTTGGGGGTTGGTAAGAGCCTGGCGGTCTGTGCCGTAAGTCACCCACGCCGTTGGGTCAACGATGATTTGTGCGCCTTGCAACGCCAATATACGGCTGATTTCGGGCTGCCGTCCATCGGCACAGACAATCATTCCAATACGCCCGATTTCCGTATCAAACACCGGATAACTTGTGCCGGGGCAAAACCATTTGCTATCGAAGTGCCATAACAGGCTCTTGGCAGTCCGCCCGATTACATCCCCAGCAGGTGAAATCAGTACCGCTTCATTATATAGAAGCAACTTGCCTTCCGGGTCTTCGGTGGGAGTGGCAAGACCCACTATGATATGGCAATTATGTTGACGCGCTTTCTCAGCAAAGTGAGGAAGCGGGTCGCCGGGATAATGTGTCTTGAATTCTTTCTCATTACCCAACACATAGGCGGGATAGGTACATTCGGGGGTAACAATCAGGTCGGGCTGATATTCGGCGGCGGCGCGGTCAATCAAAGCCAAAGCGCGTTGCAATGCCTCATTCGCCCGTGGGAGGTCGAGCGCTTCCAGTTGCAGGCTCGCTACTCGTAGTTTTCGCAGGTTATTTTCCGACATCAAGGATTACTCTTATGATTCTTTGAAATAATGTATATAGCAGCTTATAAGTCTTGCTATTTTTGCAAGAGTTTTGAAGGTAAGCAAAACAAGTGTAACAGAAAAGAGCAAAGGGAGTTTTAAAGAACCCTTTGCTCTTAAATTCGGCTTCTAATACTCTACCAGCGACTTAACCTCAAAACGGCTTAACTTCTCACGCCCATTGAGGAATCTTAGCTCTATCAGGAAAGTCATACCCTGCACTTTCCCGCCCAACTTCTCTACCAGATTGGCAGCAGCTGTTACCGTACCGCCCGTAGCTAGCAAATCGTCCACGATTAAAACATTCTGACCCGGCTTGATGGCATCCTCATGAATTTCAATCTTGTTGGTGCCATACTCAAGGTCGTATTCCTCGAAGATAGTGCTGTAAGGCAACTTCCCAACCTTACGAATGGGTACAAAACCTGCGCCCAATCTATCGGCAAGAGGCGCACCAAAGATAAAACCGCGTGATTCAATTCCGACTACCAAATCAACTGGTTGCCCTTTGAATAAACCCGCCATCTGATCAAAAGCGAACGTCATCGCTTCGTGGTTTTGCAGCAGTGGCGTAATATCCTTAAAAAGGATACCCGGCTTGGGAAAATCTGGCACATCGCGAATCCAGTCCCTTAAATCCACGTCTCATTCTCCTTCGCTAAAAAACGGAGCAGTAGCGCCCCCATCTAACACTACCGTATTGCCTGCACGTTTATCTTATCACAAGTAATTGTAATTGACACCTTCGGCTCAATCCACTATTCTCAGGTAACGCCGAGCAGTGGTGCTCGGTTCAAAAAGACCCTATAAAACCAAATTGGAGAGTAAGAATGATTTCCTTTGCGCCAACTGAAGAGCAACAGGCGGTTATTGATACTATCCGCCGCTTTTCCCGCGACAAGGTAAGCCGGGCGCGCCATGATGCAGACGAAAATAACGCTTTTACACCCGCGCTGGTACAAGAAGGCTGGCGGCTCGGTATAGTAGGCGGCTGGCTGCCCGAAGAATTTGGCGGTTTGGGTGAGCCACATTCGGCAATTAGCGCCGCTATTTACGCTGAGGAATTGGCTTACGGTGACCTTGCGCTGGCATTGCAGGTGCTTGCCCCCGCGTTGTTTGGCTTGCCGGTATTCAAATTCGGCAGCGATGCCCAAAAAGCGCGCTGGTTGCCCCTTTTGGGCGAAGACAAACAACCCGCCCTTACCGCGGCTTTTACCGAAAACGGCTGGAGTTTTGACCCTAATAGTATGAAAACCACCGCTCGCCGTGAGGGTGATGAATATATATTGGACGGCGTAAAGGTACGGGTTGCAAACGCAGAAGGGGCAGATGCCATTCTAGTTTATGCCAATGAAAACGGCGCAACCCAAGCGTTTATCATAGAAAAAGGCACAGAGGGTTTGCAGATAAGCCAGCGCGAATCGCTGATGGGCTTGCGCGCCTTGCCCACTTACAGCGTTACCTTGAAAGGTTGTCGCGTTCCGGCAACAGCACGTCTCGGTGAGGATAGCGGGTGCGACATTTGCCACTTGCTAAACGTTTCCCGCGTGACGGTGGCGGGCTTGGGCGTGGGAGTAGCCCGCATAGCCCTTGAGCATGCCCTTGAATACGCCAAACAACGTCAGGCTTTCGGCAAATTTATCGCCCAGTTCCAAAGCATCGCCTTTATGTTGGCGGAAATGCAAATGGAAGTTGACTCGGCGCGACTGATGACATGGGAAGCGGCTTGGAATCTGGATAAAGGCAACGAAGCTACCCGCGAATGTGTGTTAGGCTTGAACTATGCTAACGATACGGTTATGACGGTGGCAGACCGAGCAGTTCAGATTTGGGGCGGACACGGCTACATCCGTGAGAATCCGGTTGAACAGCTTTTACGCAACGCGCGCGCTTTTGCCAGCCTTACCGGCGCGGCAATGCTGTAGAAAGAAAGAGGCAAAACGATGATTGATTTTGAAATTCCAGCCTCTTTAGGCAAACAGTTACAAATTCTAGAGCAGGTGGCGTTAAACGTAATGCGTCCTGCTTCCCGCCATTTTGATGTGCATGAGCATGATCGCCCGTGGGATTATATCAAGCTGATGTGGGATGGTGGCAATAACGCCGGGTATCGGGGACGTGCCGGAAGCGGCGATTTGCTCTCCATGTCGGGTGGCGAAGGTGGCGAAAAGGTCAGCGGTCCGAAAATCCGCAACCTCGCGCTGATGTACACCGTGGAGATGCTCTCCTACGGCGATTGCGGTTTATACCTCTCCACTGCCGGAGGCGCGTTAGGGGCAGCCGCCGTAGAAGCAGCCGGAACCCCCGAACAGCGCGAACGCTTCCTCACCCGTTTCAAAGGGGGCGAACCCAAGTGGGGCGCAATGGCAATGACCGAGCCGCAAGCCGGAAGCGATACCGCCAATATCCGCACCACCGCCAAACTGACCGAAGACGGTAAGGAATGGATTCTCAACGGTGAAAAGATTTTCGTCACCAACGGTTTGATGGCAGCGCAGGAATCGCCCGGAATCGTGGTGGTGTGGGCTACTATTGCCCCCGGTACGGGTCGCGCCGGGATGCGCGCTTTCGTGGTAGAAGGCAACACTCCCGGTATGACGGTAGCGCGTTTGGAGAAAAAGCATGGGATTCGCGCCAGCGATACTGCCGCCCTCACCTTCGCCGATTGCCGCATCCCCTATGATAATATTATCGGTAGCCCCGAACTGGCAAAAGCAGAGGGTAAGGATAGCAAGGGTTTTGCAGGCGCAATGAAAACCTTTGATGCCACTCGCCCCTTGGTTGCCGCCAGCGCCATCGGAGTGGGACGCGCCGCGCTCGATTTCACTAAAGATTTCCTGTTCAAACAGGGGGTTACTATTCGCTACGATGCGCCCCCTAATGTACTGACGGCGGTTGAGCGCGATGTGATGCGGATGGAAGCGCAATTGCGGGCAGCGTGGTTGCTGACCATACGTGCCGCATGGCAAATGGATATCGGTATCTCCAATTCGCTGGAAGCCTCGATGTGCAAGGTGAAAGCGGGCGAAGCGGTAACGTGGGTTACGCAGAAAGCGGTGGAATTGCTAGGCGCAGAGGGCTACGACTGCAAACTTTTGGTCGAAAAGTGGATGCGTGACGGCAAGATTAACGACCTGTACGAAGGCACAGGACAGATTAACCGTCTGGTAGTGGCACGGCGCATGCTCGGTTATTCCAGCAAGGAATTATAGGCGATTTCAGGCAAGGGGTTTAAGCCCCTTGTCTTCACATTCTTACTACTCTAAGCGAATCCCTGATTCATACATCTGTTACTGATTTTTGAGAATCCACGGCTTTCCACTCCTGCCGCACTTTCTCAATATTCCAGATTAAAATGCGATTATCGGTGGCGCAAATCAGGCGTTTGAGATCGGGTGAGAAAATTACCCTAGTCTTTCGCCCGGTTATACCCAATTCCAGCAAAGCCGCCAAGCGAGGGGGATTAATCGCGCTGCCTTCCGGCATAATATCCCACAGCTTCAAAACCCCTTCCTCGTCAACCGCCGCGAGAACCCGATTATCGGGGCTAAAAGCGAGGTCGCGGATGGGACTAGCTCCAACCACAATATCAATATAATCGGCTGCTCTTAAATCCCAGATGCGTACTACTGAATACCATGTCTTACCGGAAGAATCGGTACTACCGGGCGGCAATTGCTGGAGAACAGGTGGGCGGCTATATTTGGAACGTTTCGAAGGTCGGCGAATCGCTTCTTCCAGAATCATTATACCGATAGCCATTTCAAACCCATCATGATTAAAAGCAAAGGTAGTCAGTTTTTCTACGCTTGTTTTTAATTCGGCAAACCAGCGCCAGCCGGTATAAACATTTTGTAGCAATACGCCTTTCTTAGCAATAGTTGCTATTTTTGTACCGTCAGGGCTAAAAATTAAACCCCAAATACCTTCTTCATTGCCAAATTGAGCATTGTGCCCGATGGGATACGAACGCAGTGGGCGGGTCTGGTCAGCGACTACATCCCAGAAAAAGATTTGCCCTGTGGCATCACACCACGCAAATTTTGTGCCTTCAGGGCTGATAGCTACGGGCGCAAACCCCCCGTTTCCCTTTAAGAATAGCTCACCTTCCGGCTTTAAAACTTTGACTGTATCATTTTGCCAGTCACCCAAATAAACCGCAGTGGGGGTAATCCAAGTAAATTTCCCTCCGCCCGCCGGCACAAGGAAAGCATAATTAAGGAGTGATTCGGGTACTTGCTGATTTCGGGTTATAAAAGACTGAGTTTTGCCGAGAGTGGTAGTTTGTACCTTATTGCTATGCCAATCCCAGAACTTGATTTCGGGCGGGAACAAAATCCCTTTTCTTCCACCTGCCTGAAAGTGTGGGACTGAGCCATCACTGGCGGCGAAAATAACTGAGGCATTAGCCGTAATACCCAAAGTAGTGACGTGCCAACCACCTTGCCCAATCAAGGTCTTTTCCAGAGCAGGACGACCACCTGCTTTTTCGTCATGGATAATAGAGAGTGAATCTGACTCAAACACCAGCGGCCCATGCAACCGACGTTCCGATTGTGACCTTGCCAAACCGCTAGAAAGCATTTTTACTCTAAATTGATTTATCCAGATAGCCCAATTCAAGAACCAAGGCGGTTTTTGATTGTTCGACTTATCAAACAGCAGAAGAAACGGCTCAAAACTATAAAGGGCTGCCAGCAGCAGATAAATACCAAATACCAATATGCCTACTGCTGTAATGAAACCCCACGCAAACATTAATTTCTCAAGAGTGGTTGAGAATACATAATATAGCACCACTCCCAAAGTGAAAAAGCTGAATAAAGAACCCAGCAAAAGGGTAATACCCATAACAACCGGAGCGGCGCTATCAACCCATTTTGGTGGGGTTTTGGGAAGTCTCAAGAATATTTTTATGGTAAACCGAAGCCCAAATACCATCAAACAGAGAAAAAAGAAACCGATGATAAAACCGGGCAATTTGAAATTCGGGGGTTCGGACAGGTTTATAAAGTACCCGGCTAGACCAAAATAAGCCCAAACAGGAACAGTAACCAGCCAAAGCACTGCTAACAAGAATTCGTCGAGACGTGGTCGGATTACTGAAGACATATAATAGTCCCGATATATTTAAATAAAGATGAAAGTAGATAGTTTAGCTTTTTGTACGACTGCTATTGGGCACGTCACGCCGCACCTCAAGCGCATCCTTTACACCCTGAAGTTTGTGAAACACCCGATAGAGTTGATCAACACTAGTAACATCCACATTGAAAAGGATGGTTATAATGCCACGCGAATTGGTCTGAAGCGTTCGAAAATCGCTCATGTTGATATTTTCGTCCGCTACAAGTACCGAAATATCTCGCAATAATCCTACTCTATCCATTGCTTCCATACGTATAGGCACGCGATAGTATTGAACGCTTTTATCTCCCCAGTTTACCCGCATCAGGCGACCCTGATCTTTCTCTGGAATGTGGAGAATATTCGAGCAATCCGAGCGATGTACTGAGATGCCTTTGGTCATGGTAACATAACCAACCACCTCATCACCGGGTACGGGATGGCAGCATTTAGCTAGGCTGGTAAGTAACCCATCCATCCCCGATACCTGCATATTAGCAGTTAGTACGGGCGCTTTGTCGTTACCGCTGGTAACGATGCTATTGGGTTGGGCAAACTCTGGCAGGCTCTGTTGGGTTTTCTTCTCTTCTAGCAAGCGGTTAGCTACAGCATTTATGGTTATACCGCCATAGCCGAGCGCAGCCAGAAAATCATCGGCTTTATCATATTTAGGGAAATGGCTGGCAACACTTTCAAAGCTGATGTTATCCAAGCCAAGCCTTTTAAGTTCGGTTTCAAGAATATCCCGACCGTGAGAGAGGTTATCTTCGCGCTCTTGCTTGCGGAACCACTGTTTAACTTTATCGCGTGCTCCCGCCGTTTTGATATAACCTAGCGCTTGATTCAACCAATCGCGACTCGGTCCCTTGCGATTCTTCACCTGAATGATTTTTACCACTTCGCCGTTTTGCAATTGGTAACTGAGCGGCACTAGGCGGTCGTTTACCCTTGCGCCACCGCAAGTATGTCCGATATCGGTATGAATCCGGTAGGCAAAATCAATCGGAGTTGCCCCGGCAGGTAAATCAATTATGTCGCCGCGAGGGGTAAATACATAAACTTGATCCTGAAATACATCAGACTTGAGGGTTTCAACAAAATCCATAGCATCCGAGTTATCGCCGGAATCCTCGCGCCAATCTATCAGACGGCGTAACCAAGCGATTTTTGCCTCAAACTCAACATCCCGTTTGCCGCCCTCTTTGTAGCGCCAATGTGCCGCGATACCGTATTCTGCCACTTCGTGCATCTGTTTAGTGCGTATTTGCACTTCCAGCGAACGCCCATCCAAAGCCAACACCGCCGTATGAAGCGATTGATACATACTCTCTTTGGGGTTGGCTATGTAATCGTCAAATTCGCCGGGTATCGGTCGCCAAAGCGTATGAATTACGCCAAGCGCGGCATAACAATCGCGCACATCCTCAACCATAATGCGAATTGCCAGCAAATCATAAATCTGGTCAAAAGCGCGACTCTTACGCATCATTTTTTTATAAATGCTGTAAATGTGCTTCGGTCTGCCCGTTACTTCCAGAACGTGGATACCCTGTTCTTCAAATGCCTTTTCAACCGTGTTTATAACTTTCTCAAGGTAGCTTTGCAGGGTCTCGCGCTGGTCATAAATAGCAAGAGTTATTTCTTGGTAATTATCAGGATGTAGATAGTAAAAGCAAAGGTCTTCCAGTTGCCATTTTATATTCCAAATACCAAGACGATTGGCGAGAGGAGCAAAGATTTCGAGGGTTTCGGTGGCAATCTTTATCTGTTTTTCGCGCGACTTGAACTTGAGAGTCTGCATATTGTGAAGGCGGTCTGCCAATTTTATCAGCACAACCCGCACATCGTCCACCATCGCCAGAAACATTTTACGCAGGTTCTCCGCCTGTTCCTGTTTCTCATGCATAGCCTTAGTGGTATGCTCAGTACCCGGATCCCATTTGATTTTCCCTAATTTGGTTACGCCGTCAACAAGCTTGGCAACCTTTTCGCCGAAAACATCATGAATTTGTTCGATGGTAACGTGGGTATCTTCGGGAACATCATGGAGAAGGGCAGCGATTACCGAATCGCGGTCAAGTTTCATTTCAGCAATGGTGGTAGCTGCTGCAATTGGGTGTATTACATAAGGCTCGCCACTGGCGCGATATTGTCCGGCATGAGCAGAAGCAGCAAAATGAATAGCCCGTTCTATAATTGCAAGGTCAGCCTCAGGTAAACTGGCTGAAACAGCCTCAATCAATTTAGTAGTATCGGGTATTTCTACAGTAGCTCCTGCAATCTTTTTTTCAGTTGAGCGCCCATTCTGCTCTACCTGCCGCTCAATAACGCCAGATTTTACAGTTGGAGCCGTTTTATCAGAATCATGCATCAGCTAAAATCCTTCCGCTTCAGCCGTATGTAACAGGGGAAGGCTCGGAGTAATTATCAATTAAAAGAAGCTCGGCGACAAACTATTAACTCTGCCGAGCAACTACCGTAATACTACCACCCTAAGTTCGGATGCGGCAAAAGAGGCAAATATCTGAATCCAGTACAAAACCGGAAAATGAATCCAATTAAAATTATATTCTCCACCTTGTGATATGTCAATTGCTTGCCGGGTTACTCCAAAATAGAGTATAATTTACTCGATAGTGAATATTACAATGCTAAAAATCTATAAGCTTCAATTCGGAGTTGACCACTAATAAATGTCGGCGGAGATACTGGCTAAAATAGCGGAGGAGGTGGCAGAATGTACCAAATGCCCTCTTTGCAAAGGACGCACTAAAACTGTTCCCGGCGAAGGAAGCCCCGAAGCAAAAATTATGTTTATTGGGGAAGCGCCCGGTTATCATGAAGATATTCAGGGCAAGCCTTTTGTTGGGCAATCCGGGCAATTGCTGGAAAAAATGCTTGTCGCGCTTGGTTATAGCCGTCAAGACGTGTTTATCGCCAATGTAGTTAAATGCCGCCCACCCGATAACCGTGATCCGCAGGATTCTGAAATAGCCGCTTGCAAAAGTTATCTTGATCGTCAGATTGCTGCCCTCAATCCTCGCTTAATCGTTACGCTCGGAAGATTTTCGATGCGCCGTTGGTTCCCCAACGAACGAATCAGCCAGATTCACGGCAAGCCTAAAGAAGATAACGGGCGTATTGTTATGCCGATGTTCCATCCTGCCGCAGCTCTGCGCGACCGTGACCGCACTTACAAAATGTTCAGAGAAGATGCCTATACCATTCCCGATTTGCTAAAAAGAGCAGAAGAATTAGCCCTTACCGAATTATGGGGGCAGACCTACACGCCTGTAGAAGAAGCCACTCCCGAAATATCGGTACAGATAGCAGAGCAGCGTTCCGAGTTGACCCCACCCAGCGTTAATACAGAACCTGTAGTGGATATTCCTAAAGAAGAAAAAGCCCCTAAAGCCGCTAAAACACGCAAAAAAAAACAGGATGAGCCACCCGCCGAGCAGTTAACCCTGTTCTGATTGAAACGAGTCAAAGTTATGAAGGTGTACAGGGTTTCAAACAAAGGGAAAGTGCGGGCTGGAATATTGCTGACCACAATTGGGATTCTTTTCTTGTACACTGCCCGAAAAGCGTTTGGTCTGTGGCAAAACTCACCTAAAAAAGATACCGACCTACTTCTCTTTGGTTTAAACCTGAATACCACCCTCCCGGCTTTATTATTGAGTCTTGTAGCGCTTGCCTGTATTCCGGTGTGCTGGTATTTGCTGGTAGAACTCTTTACCCATATTGAAGTTTCTGATAATGGCATTGGCATAACCGCGCCGGGTTATCGGATTTATTATCGCTGGTCTGAAGTCAGCAGAATCGATGTGCTAGAATCTATTCAGGAAGATTCGGTTGCCCGTCTCAGCATCAGCACTCACGATATTCCCGAAATAGCGTCTGAAGAAAACCACTCCGGTACATTTCTGAGTGAACCGGATCGCAATGCAAATCGTGAAGAACGCAAGCTATCCCGTCAGCGTCGCAAGCAAGGGTTGTCTCTTATTCAAACACGCGCTACCCATGCCGATGGGCGAGCGTTAAACCTTTGGACTAGAGTGCTATATCCGCAAGCACGCCGCCCCGACCAGATGCTGTTATACCCGGCTTTGGACGACCGGGCTAACCTTCTTGCCGAAATCAGGGGCTATCTCAAACAGTAATCAGGCAATTCAAGGCGATTGGGCCGCCATCTGAAAACTGTTTATTCTTGGAAATTGGAGGTTAGTGACCTCACATTGTTTTTTAACCCTTATTTATATATTTTGGAGGTACTTAAACATTTTGGATACAACTGATCGAATAAAAATTATTCCACTTGGCGGTGTCGGCGAAGTAGGGAAAAATATGACTGTCTTCGAATATGGAGACGATCTGATTATTGTGGACGTAGGTTTGGGATTTCCGAGCGAGGAAATGCATGGTATTGACCTCGTAATTCCTGATATTTCCTATCTCGATGATAAAAAGGAATATATCAGAGCGATCATTCTCACTCATGGTCACGAAGACCATATTGGAGCGTTAGCTTTCCTGCTTCCACAACTGGGGATAGAAATTCCAATCTACTGCACCACGCTTACCGCCGGGCTGGTCAAAGTAAAACTAAAAGAACGCAAATTAATTGAAACCGCTAACCTGCGTGTTATTAGCCCAGATGACAAAATTATAGCGGGAAGTTTTACGATTGAGCCGTACCGGGTAGCGCACAGCGTACCGGATGGCGTGGGTCTGGCTATTTCCACTGCGGCTGGAACGATTGTCCATACCGGAGATTTCAAATTTGATCAAACTCCGGTGGATGGCAGAATCACCGATTTCGGTAAAATCGCCGAGTTTGGACGGCGTGGGGTATTACTGTTGATGAGCGATTGCGTTCATGTAGAAAGCCCCGGCATCACGCCTAGCGAAGCCGCCGTAACCCAAACCTTCGATCAGATTTTCCGGGAAGCGGAAGGGCGCATAATCGTGGCTACCTTTGCCTCGCTTATCAGCCGTGTGCAGCAAGTGGTCGATGTAGCCTACCGATACGGACGAAAAGTAGTCGTAGTCGGGCGAAGTCTTGAGAATAACGTAGCAATGGGGCGTGAGTTAGGTTATTTAGATATTCCCGAAAACACCTTGATAAAAGCGGGCGAAGCTTCCAAATATGACCCGTCGCAATTGACCTTTGTGGTAACCGGTGCGCAAGGGGAACCAATGGCAGTTTTGAGTCGGATTGCCAATCGTGAGCACAAGACCTTGACCATTCAGCAGGGCGACATGGTTATAATTTCCGCCACTCCCATTCCGGGCAATGAAACGGCGGTTGGTAATTGCATTAACAATTTAATCCGGCAAGGGGCAGATGTAACTTATAGTACCATCCAGCGCGTCCATGTTTCCGGGCATGCCAGCCAAGAAGAACTCAAATTGATGATAAACTTGGTACGCCCCCGCTACTTGATGCCCATACATGGCGAACCACGCCATCTAGCGTTATATTCGAAACTGGCGCAAGAATTGGGCTATACCGTTGAAAATATCTTCATCGCCGAAAATGGCAAAGTGGTGGAAGTTGGTCCAAACTTTGGAGGAGTTACCGGCACTGTACCTTCAGGGGCAGTTTACATCGACGGCTCAAGCATTGGAGAAATCGGCGATATAGTTATCAAAGACCGAGGCTTACTGGCACGTGACGGGGTATTGATGGTGGTACTGGTTGCAGATCAAGAGTCCGGTTTGCTGGTAGGACCTGCCGATGTGGTGAGTCGGGGCTTTGTCTATGTGCGTGAAGCCGGAGAATTGATGGACTTCGTAAAGCAAAAAGTAGAGCAACGTTTCGGCGATGAAGACTTGCTGTCAGATCAAGCGGGCACTATACGCAAGGTTAAAGACTTTGTGGGAGATTTGCTCTATATGCAGACTAAACGACGCCCGGTTGTTTTGCCTGTTGTAATGAAAATCTAAGAAAATGCAAAATAATAACGAACCTTCCAAGCAACCGAACGCCGACAGGAAACCTCCCGGTTGGGCTAGAATTACAAGTTATATTCTGGTGGGATTGGCTTTATTCCTGACTCTAGTTTATGACCAACTAACCGAACAATTGGGTATTCCTTCCGGTGTGTTAGAAGTATCTGCCTTAACTTGCTTGGTGATTGGCGCGGTGCTTTTCCTCTTTGTGAAAGAGCGTCATCCTGTTGACCGGACGAATGCTTATAAAGAGATATTTCGTCGTGAACTGGAAGATATTAAAAAAGATGAGGATGAGCCAAAATAGGGTCGTCAAAACAGTGAACAGATTGCGCGCCTTCCCCCTTGAGAGGGTTAGGGGGTGAATCGTTACATTTATTGATAAATAAAAAGAGGATGGTACTGATATAACCCGACCATCCTCTTTTAATGCGCTTTATTGCGGTTAGTTATTTGACCAAAGTTGTTTGTTAAAAAGATTTGGCAAAGTGCGAAACATATATTTAGGGCGCGTATAGTACATGGTCATCATCCGGCGTTGCGCGAACTCTACCTCACTTGGCGACAGGTTATCTAGCTTCATCACGCTGTGATAAACATCGTAATGCTGCCAGTTCCGGTCGAAAATGCGATCCTGATAGAGTTCCCAATCGTCGGTGCCAATATAGGGAGTAAGAATATTAACCCAGAGCATTTCAGGGGCAAGCTCCATCAAATAACCGAAGTTGCGATTAATTGATTCATGGGTTTCTTGTGGTGTTCCCACAATCGTAGATGCCAAGCTAATAATATTGTGCTTCTTGAGATTCTTGACCGCTTCAAAGTTGTTGTCAACGGTGGCGCGTTTCCGATAAAGCGTCAGAGCGCTCTCATCCATGCTCTCCACCCCCAACAAAACCGCTTCGCAACCCGCTCTTGCCATCAGTTCAACCATATCGGGATGTTTCGCTATCGAGTCGCATGAACACTGGCAAGTCCAAGAAAACTTCATGTTCCGGCGCAAAACCTCCTCGCAAAACTCCATAGTCCGCTTGTAGTTGATGCTGAAAATGTCATCGGTAAAAAATATGGTATCAAAGCCGAGCTTCAAGGCTTGCTGAACCTCATGCAAGATACTATCGGGGCTACGATGCCGCCATTTCGCGCCGTAAACCGAAGTAACGATGCAAAAAGAGCATTCATAAGGACAACCGCGACTACCGGAAATCTGGAATTGCGGTTTGCCCAATTTACCAAAGCGGTTAAAACCTTTCTTGCGGTACAGTTCCATATTGTTCAAGATGCTGTGATCTGGCAAGGGCAAAGCGTCGAGGTCTTGAATCCAATGACCGGCAGGGTTGTTAACAACCACATCTTCTTTTTTGTTGTACCAACTTACGCCATTAATTGTGTGCGGGTCGCAGCCGTCTTTTTGAGACAGGGCATTCACCAAGTTAAGTATAGTTACATCCCCTTCACCGCGTACAATAAAATCCACCACCCCGGTTCGCAAGGTTTTTTCGGTATCAAAAGTCACATGATTTCCACCCATCACCACGATTTTGCCCATCTTTTTAGCAAGACGCGCAATGGCAATGGCATCATAATAGCGCACAGTATCGGTAGTGATACCCACAATATGCGCGCTGCGTGGAATCTGAAGCTTTTCACCGGATTTCACATCGTTAATCGTCACATGATGTCCGGCTTGCTTGAGAACTGTGGCAGGGTAGAGTAGCGCCAACGGAATGGTGTTGAAGGTGAGTAACTTGGCATAACTTTTATCTAGAGTAGGTACAGGCGGATTGATAAAATGTACATGTAAAGAACGAGCAGGTTTGCTTTCATCTAAAAGAGAAGCCAAAGGTAGGCTTGTATATTGAGAGTGCGTTTTCATATAACCTCCTTGAGGCAGATATTGCGTACAAGGTATTTATTTATGTAAAGTGGGATAAACAATGATCCTAGTTTCCACATCATATAATCCTATTTGTGAACAAGGGCATTGTCAGTAGCTATAACTACACTTGAATACTATTTAGTTCTTGTGTATTTGTAGGAAGAATCTAAAGAGGCTTTTCGATAAATACACGGTTTTTTAAGTCAAGCGGCATCTTAAGTCCGACCCAAACGCCTTTGAGATTAGCTTTTAAAGCGCGTAAACCTAAAGGTTGTTGCCTTTTTAGCAGGCGCAAAGTCAGGTAACTTACCGAATTCCACAGCAGCCCTAATAACAATAGCAAGCCCTTTAGCTCTCCTGCCCTTACGTACTTCATACACACTGCGCTACCGCTAAGTTGGTAGCCATCTATCAGCTTTGAAAGGTCTTCACCCGCGCGAAACCCGTCATGCCAGATAGTAGAGGCAGGTGATTGAAATACCAGAAAGCCGGTACGTACCGCTCTGAAAACTAGATCAAAATCATCGGAAGCGGGGATAGGAGTACCGGGACCGATCTGTTCATCAAACAACCCGGAAGCTTCAAACACTTCGCGACGAGCGATCATATTTGCGCCCATACCTGCGCCGCCCGGCTCTAATAAACGTTGAATGCCACAATAACGGGCGTGAGGCAGCAGAAAGTAAGGAATATGACCCAATTGGGGGTTATAGTCCGAAGGTAACACTTGCCCTACTAACATTCCCACTTCCGGGCGATTGCGGAAAATTGCTGCGATATTATTAAGCCAGTCTTTTTCAGGACGGCAATCATCATCAAATATCCCTATTATGGAGTAACGAGCAAGCGGATAAGCGGCGTTAAAGGCTCTACTCCTACCCTTACTTTCGAGCTTAAGGTAACGTACCCGGCTATCGGTGGAAAATTCCTGGAATACTAACTCTGAGTGATTATTATCGCTCTGGTCAACTACCAATAAATCAAGTTCGGGATATTCAGTCGCAAGGATTGAGGCAAGGCAAGTGCGCAGGAAAGCAGCGCGGTTGCGGGTGCAAAGTATAAGGCTGATACCCTGAGCAGAGTCTGAATTGCTCCTTGGAAGCGCCCTTGTATAGGTGCGAAAGGCTTCAATGGAACCTAGCCCTACCACCAACCCTCGATAATAACTAATCGTTTCGGTCAACCGGCGGGTTTTACCTGCCATTGCCATGAGCAAAAGCAAGGTAAAACGATATAGACTATTGAGGGATATAACTTTTAATAACAGAAAACGGAAAATAGGAGAATAGATATTAAAACTCTGACAGGTCTGCCAGAGTTTCGAGTTTTGAGAAGTAGCCGCCGCCAAATCCTCGCGTGCTAAGTTCAGCCCTTCCTCATATTTTCTTTTACAGCTATGCTTATAAGAGGCTAAAGCTACCAAAATTACCTGCGAATCTATAGCATAACCGCTTCTCGAAATAGTTCCGGATTCGTTCCGACTCGTGTATCCGCCACGTAAGTTGAGCCGATAACATGGGCAAGCACTCTATCCTTGAAATGCCCCACCGTCATTACTTCATTTACTACCAAATTAGCATTGCGTCCAATTTGTTTCGCCTTTTCGGGGTTTTCCATTAAATGAACGATAGACCTTCGCATTTCCTCAACTTCACCGGGGTTCACATAAAACCCGGTTTGTAAATCGCTGAGTTCATCCGAGGCAAACATACGAAGGAAGGTACTGATTGAAATCCGCTTGAAATCGCCTCTGCTATGGGAGCGTTTATCGTTTATTACATCCGATTGTCCAACGCTACGAGTAGAAATCACCGTTTTCCCCATCCCCATCGCTTCGAGAATAACAGTAATACCTGCAGCATGGTCAACATCGCGGGTAGGCACTACTACTAAGGCAGCGTTTGCATACAATTCGCGTAATTCGGTGTAATTATAGAATTTCACTTTAACATTGGGCGGCAACTCACCTTCCAAGCCTGCGCCGGTGGTGTTCGACCAGTGGCTACCAACTGCCAGTTTTAATTCAATATCAAGACCCTCAATCGCTTTGATTAGAGTACCGTAATCACGACATTCCAAACCGGCGCTGCAAATATAGGGCTTCTCAGGTACAGGTCGGCTACGATTCTCTTTTGCCAATTGCGTTTCGTAGGCTTGCTGGCTCCAAAATTCGGTATCGATTTGGTAAGGGATAAGTTGGATTTGTTTGGAGGCAAAGCCACAGCGAGCTATAGCGACAGTTTGCTGTGCTAAAGTATGTACAAAGACGGTATCAATTTGCTTCTGCACTTTCAAATAATCAAGAAAAACCGTCCGAGAGAAAGGAGTAAGCCAATGGGCAATGAATAAAAGTCTTTTTTTGCTTTTTGATAATTTGAAAAGGAAAGCAAGCGGTAACCCAATCGGTTCGCAGTCAGCATAGATAGTATCGTATTTCCGACTCTTCACAAAAGCCACCAATACCAGCGCCATCATATAACCCAGAAAGCGACGTACCAGCTTAGCCCACAGGATAGAATCAATTGTTTCTCTATCAATGTAATCAACATCAACATTTTCGGTTAACGCAATATAATCAGAATAAGGAATTGCGCCTCTGCCGTGTTTTTTAAGTTGCTGTTTACGTTCATTTACTTTAGCATTGAAAACCATCAATACGCGGTTTTGACGACTCATTTAAATTTATAACTCCTTTAGTTAGTGATTATCAACTTCGACTAACGTATTTTCACTTAATATTCTCAACCAAGTATGATCGGTATTGCGAAAAGCTTCCTTTTAGCTTCCCTTAAGGTTTTTTGGTAGTCGCCGGAACTGTTGTCGTTTTTGGCGCAGCCGTAGTAGTTGCCGAATTTCCCGCAGGGTTTGTCGTGGGTGCGGGTGTCGTTGTAACAACAACCCTGGTCGGTGCTGGTGTCGTTGAAGCTACTACAGTTGTAACAAGCTCAGTTGTGGCGACAGTAGCGCTTTCGGTAGTAGGCACAACCGTTGTCACAGTAGTCTGAACCGGCACAGGAGTTGCTGTTGGTTGGGCTACTTGTTGTGGAACCTGCGGCAATCCCTGATTAGGGGGTGGTGTAGGTGTAGCACGTTTAAGGTCACTGGTCTGTACTGTATAAACCAATAGCTTGGCGCTATTGGTAAGCATCTCTAAGCCCACCTGAGTAGCCCGTGCGATTACAGTAGCTTGTTGGGTTTTAGCCTGATTCAATTCCTGACCTATCGCAGTGCGGGTAGGCTGATTTTTAGCTCGGTTATCGGCATTGTTCAAATTTGAGATGTTAGACGCACCTACAGTTAAATCCCCAATGGAGACGTTTCTGGTTAATTCAAGATCGGTAGTAACTCTCAATTGGCTTGGTCCCTGCTCATTAACGATGGCAGCGATATAAATTACCAGCAAAATGATAAACAGAGCCAGCGCTATAAACCCTAAAGAAATCGGCTTAAGGAAAAAGCGAAGCGCCTGTCCAAAAAGATTCAAAAAAGAGTCAAAGCTAAACCCATGCTTTGAAACAACAAACTCTTTAACCACCATCGCCAGCGTGCAACGATCATTCCAATAGCGCAAAACTTCTGACTTGAAAGGAACTTCCTCATTATTTGCTCTTTTAATCTGCAATTCAGGAGCACGTGAGGGAAAACCATCGGCGCAAGAAAAGATTAAAAGATAATCCTCATACCCGGCAGGCTGAACTTCAAGTCGAAAAAACTCTTTCAGTTCTTCCTTTTCTACCAAACGGTGTCCATTTTTTTCAAGCTTGCTAATTTCACTTTTCAGGCGCAAACGTGAGGGAGTCGTTTCGTACCACCTGAAATGATTGGAGGAAGAAATCAAAGGTTCTTCGACAGTAATATAAGCTTTATTTTCTGTCCTATTCAATCTTCAAATTCCTACTTCTAGTATGTGCTCGATTAGCCCTAATTATCAATCGCCACCTGTATATACAGGAGAAAATCTATTGAGAATAGTATAATTTGTACGATTAATAAGGATGTGAAATAGCTTATATGCCAGATTACATATTTGAAATCTAAATGAGCTAACCGTTATTATTGGGCTTTCTGAAGTTTATGAACTTTAAGAAATTAATCCGTATATAGGTGAGATTTCCGAAGTGGAGTGAACCCTTTCAGACTAGACCACAAACTAAAAAGAAATGGGTAGAATAAAAGCAGATTAGTATGTGAAAGGACTGGAAGCAATGAAGGGAAGTAATTACTCATGTCCTTGACAAGGCTGTAAAATAAAAGGTATGAGAACAGAAGAAGAATTGCAACTAAGAACCGAAAATGCCGCTGTCAAAGCCCAAGTAGCCCTCCTTACTGAAAAGGTGGCTCGACTTGAGGGTATGTCAATAGTTTTGTGTAAATGGAATTGATTGCTGAATTCAAATAGTTACTCTTTGCTTAAAACAGATCGAAAGCTGGTTCAAAATACATGCCCAATTAGGTATCGGCATGGTCCAATCGCTGGTAATATCACAATTTGCCAGGTAAAATAACTTCCTTACTGACTCCGCGGAGGGAAAAGCCCCCTTGGTTTTGATCACTTTACCCAATTGGCGATGGTAGCCCTCGACGGAATTCGTGGTGTAGATCAGCCGCCGGATATCAGGTGGATAGGTGGACAGCTCCGCCCAATTGTTCTCCCAGCTCTTTACCGCAATGGCATACTTCCCACCCATTTATCGGTCAGATTTAGCAGGTTGAGTTCGGCTTCTTCCCGAGTAGCCGCCTTGTCAAGTCAGCCATAAAGGCTTTCTGATCCTTCCAGACCACATAGAGCAGGCTGGTGCGGATTTGATGAATAATGCAGCGCTGAACCTGGGCGTAGGGAAAGACCGCCTGGATCGCCTCACTGAAACCGCTTAGCCCGTCCACGCAAGCGATAAAAATATCCTCGACCCCACGCCCTTTCAGAGCACTGATCACTCCCAGCCAGAATTTAGCTCCTTCCCCAATGACCCAGAATATCGCGCCGCCCTTCCAGATCGACCCCCAACACATTGTAAACTGCCATATTCTCGACTTTGCCTTCCCGGCGCATTTTCACAAAGATGGTGTCCAGATAGATGATCGGGTAAATAGCTGCCAGTGGCCGGTTCTGCCAGGCTTCTACCATCGGCCAGATCATGGCGCTGATGGTAGCGGGCGAGATTTCCACCCCATACAGATCCTGTAAAGTCTCCTGCAAGTCTCGGGTAGAGAGCCCTTTGCCATACAGACCCAGGATCTTTTCTTCCAGTTCGTTGGTGTTATGACCGTACTTTTTGAGTAGGGTGGGTTCGAACTCGCCATTGCGATCCCTTGGCACCTGGATGGTGGTGCTACCGGCTGAGGAATTTAGCTGGCGAGTAACTTTGCCGTTTCGGCTATTACCACTATTACGACCTTTAGCCTCATATTTCTCATAACCCAACTGGTTGGTCAGTTCCGCCTCCAGCATTTGCTCCAGGGTGCGAGCGAACAGTTTGGCGAAAATCCCCTCCCGACCAAAGAAATCTTCGATGGAGCTAGCCTTGTCCAGTTCTTGCTGGACCACTTCTACTGATGGCAAATTGATGGGTTTTGCTGGATTTGCTGGTTTGTTGTTAGCCGCCACTGGTTTTCTCCTTAATAGCTGTTTTTATTTTCGGCTATCTTACCATCAGCTTTTTCCTTTTACACACGTTAGGATACACTCTCGATCAGAAACGATTGGATAAACTGATAGAAACAACACACCCTAATAGTCAGGCGGTTACTACCGCTCTTGTCAGTTAAGTCACTACTGTCCGATCTAGTTCTGTCTACTACACCGAAGCGGATCATATCCAAATCAAACAACATCGGGGTGATGAGAATAAGCTCGGCTGGGCTCTGCAACTGACGGCTTTACGCTACCTGGGCTTTTGTCCCAATGACTTGCAAACGGTTCCGGCTTCGATCGTCAGCTACCTGGCCGGACAAGTAGGAGTAGAGCCGCAGGTTTTAGCCAATTATGGGCAGCGTGATAAAACTCGCACCCAGCATACCCGCGAGGTGCAGGAATACCTGGGTTACCGAGAAGCCACCGAGAATGATTTGAAAGAATTGGCGGAATGGCTGCTCAAGCGGGCGCTGGAACATGACAGACCGATTACTCTCTTGGGTCTAGCAACCCAGAAACTCCACACCGCTAAAGTGGTTCGTCCAGGGATTACCCGTCTGGCGCAGTTGGTGGACAGCGCCAGAGAAAAAGCCACCCTCGAAACCTACCGACTACTGGCGCCTTTGCTCACCGAGGAACGCATTCTTTTTTTGGATGGTCTCCTCAAAGCCAATAAAGAGTTAGGCAGTTCCCGGCTGGAATGGTTACGGCAAGGCGCTACCGCCAACAGCAGCAAGTTCATTCTTGAGAACCTTACCAAACTGGATTTCCTGCGGGAGGCGGGCGTGGATACGTGGCAGCTTACCGGACTTAACCCCAACCGGCGCAAGTTTCTCACCCAAGTAGGTCGAAAATCCACCCCCTATTTATTGTCCAGGTTAAAAACTGAACGCCGCCTGCCCATTCTGCTGGCTTTCGTGGTTCAATCTTACGAGGACATCATCGATGAAACGCTGGATCTCTTCATTGGTTATTTGGAGGAAGCCAATTCCAGGGCCATCAACGATTTGGAAGAGTTCCGCCTGAATAAGGCCAGGGCCATGGACGAGAAGGTGCGTCATTTTCAGGCTCTTGGCAGTTTTGTGCTGAGCGAGGAAATTGTGGGCGACAAACTGCGCGAGTCTATTTTCCAGTATTTACCTCGAGCGGCACTGGAGGCAGCGGTAGAGGAATGCACCATGTTGGTGCGCCCAATCGACAATACCCACTATGATTTCCTGCTAAAGAGCTACAAGGCTATTCGTCATTTCTCACCCAGGTTTCTGGCAGCTTTCACTTTTCACTCGAACGTAGCCACTGCCCCGCTGTTGCAAGCCATAAAGACCCTGTGCCAATTCAATGCCTCTCGCAAAAAACACCTTTCCGATCACTCGACCCTCCCTTTTGTGCCTGGCAAATGGATGAACTATGTCCTGAACCCCAATGGCTCTATCAATAAAGAATATTATGAACTGGCCGTGTTATGGGAACTGCGGGCAGCGCTACGCTCGGCCAACGTCTGGGTGACAGGTAGTCGCCGCTATGCCACCCTCGAATCCTATCTTATTCCGCGCGAACAGTGGCCTGGTTTGCGACCGGAAGTGTGCCGCCAACTCGGTATTACTGAAGATGGGGCCAAACAATTAAACTTGCTTGCGGCGGAATTGGAAACGGCGATGACCAAATTGGAGCAGCGGCTAGGTAAAGAGGAGACCAAAGTTCGCATCGAAGAGGGAAAATTCGTGCTTAGCTCTTTGGAAGCGAGCGGATTACCTAAACGGGTCAGTGAGCTCCAGCACCAGATCAACCAAAGGTTGCCCTGGGTGGAACTGATTGCGCTGTTGATCGAGGTGGATAGTTGGACTAAATACAGCGATTGTTTTGTACACGCCAGTGGGCATGAACTCTGTGATGCCGAGGCTAAAGCCCATCTCTATATCGCTATCCTGACCCAGGCTTGCAATTTCAGTCTGGCGCGAATGGAAAAGGCTACAGATTTCACAGAAGAGCGTTTGGCTTATTACACCCATTGGTATTTAAGAGAAGAAACGTTGCGTCCCGCCATTACTAAATTGGTGAACTTCCAGCACCACCAGCCGCTCGCCCGCCATTGGGGCAACGGCACCCTTTCTTCCTCGGATGGCCAGCGCTTTCCAGTAGCCCTTTCTAATCGCAAAGCCAAGGCCTTACCAAAGTATTTCGGTTATGGCAAGGGGCTGCCTTTCTATACCTGGACCTCCGATGAAAACTCGCAGTATGGTAGTAAACCGACAGTCAGCACCGACCGGGATGCCCTTTATATCCTGGATGAAATTCTCAACAATGAAACAGAACTACCGCTCTACGAACATACATCTGATACAGCGGGCAGCACTCACATTATTTTTGCCTTGTTTTCACTGTTGGGACTACAGTTTTCGCCGCGCATTCGGGATATGGGTGAACAACGCTTGTACCGCTTAGGTCGCTTAAAAGAACACCCGGTGCTAAAACCCCTGATTAAAAACCTTTTAAAGCAGCGTGTGATTGTTAAGCATTATGATGAATTATTACGAATAACCGGGTCATTAAAGCTAGGTTATGTGACAGCTTCGCTTCTGATCAGTAAGCTGCAATCCCTGCCTCAGAAGAACGCGATGGCACAAGCCCTGGAAGAATATGGGAAGCTTGTGGAAACCATTTTTATCTTGCGCTATTATGAGAGCGAAGAATACCAGCACCGGATTGAGGCTCAGCTAAACAAGGGGGAAGGATTACACGCTCTCCGGGAAGTTATTTTCTTTGCCAATCGTGGACAGTTACGCAAGCGTCAATTAGAGGCCCAAGCCAACCAGGCCAGTTGCCTCAACCTAGTGACCAACGCGGTAGTAATCTGGAACACAGTGTATATGACTGAAATATTAGAGCAACTAAAAACAGGAAACCAACCTCCTGAAGAAGTCGACTATCCGCACCTTTCCCCTACTCGAAGCGAACATGTGAACCCTTACGGAAGGTACCAATTTAATATGGAAGAAGAGTTGGGGCGGACTAAATTGAGGGAATTACTGTAGATTGCGGTTGTCAAGACCTAATATTCCGGGCTAAAAATGCATCTGAATTTAACCCACTTTTTTAAGAAAAAGCTCCAGGCAGTGGCCTGTCGCACGCTGGCGTTCGCACAAAAGCCAAGCTTTTGCGCTCAACCAGCTCTTATTAGGCTGAAATAATCTTAGCCTCTTGAAATCTTTAAGAACCAGTTCCCGCTTCCGGTTTCTTTTCTTCTGGTGGAAGTTGCCGACGCTCTAAGCCGTAACTCTCCTTTCCTAAAGTGCGGTAACTGCTACCTCTTAAATAAAAAACTTCTCCGTGATGCAATAAACGGTCAATAATCGCCACCATCAAGGCAGTATCACCACCCTCGATCAGTTCGCCCCAGTTAGAAAGGCTTTTGTTACTGGTAATGATCGTAGCACCTCTGAGGTAACGTCCGCTGATCAGCTCATATAAGGCCGGACCTACACGTGCGTCCATCGGTAAATAGCCCAGTTCGTCTAATACCAACACCTGACATTTCAAAAGCGGCTCTAAAATCCTGGCTATTTCCTGGCGAGTGCTAGCCGCAATCACTTGGTTCGCCAGTTGTTGAGCCGTAATGAACTTTACGGTGTAACCCAACTGCACCATCTTAATTCCGGCTGCAATCGAAAGATGGGTTTTCCCAAGCCCACTTGCCCCGATTAGGAGTAAATTCCCAGCTTTTTCTACAAAACTGCTGTCGAAATAGCGTAAAATCACGCTGCGCTTCAGTTCCGGGTGGCGACTGAAATCGAATTGTTCCAGGCTGGCTTCAAAAGGGAAACTGGCTGAGTGCAAACGCTTTTTGAGTTGGTTCTCCTGACGAGATAGCAACTCTTCGCTTAACAATTCTTCTAAAAACTCCCCGTAATCCATTCCGGTTTCGCGTGCCCGTTCAATCCAATCGCTGTATACCTGTTTTACCCTGCCCAGTTTTAGGCTGGTGAGTTTATGTTCCAGACTATTCATCCCACCGCCCTTTCTATTTCATTTTCCTCAGGTATGGCCGAAAAACGGTTGGCCACCAGTGGTTCGTATTCACTGAGTAGCCGTTCCACCGCTGGTTGAGTGGGCTTGAGGGTAGCGGCATTACTGCCTGAACCCGCTGGCTTGAGTAATAAACCCTTGAGATATTCCGCCCCGTAAAGCTGTTGTTCCGTTGCCAATTCCACCGCCGCCTGGAATTCTTCCAGCCCTACCTGCTGGGCCAGCGCGTATAGTTGGTGGATTTGTTCACTCATGGTGGCTCTTTGCCGTCGACAGATTACCGCCACATACTGGTACACTTGCGGTCCTAAATTTAACAACCAATCCCGCCACACCATGGTTCTGGCTCTGGGTTTGATCTCAAAAGCTTGGGTGTAATGTTCCGGTATTACTAAGCGGCGGTTTCGGGAATAACAACGGGGGTGCTGTGCCACCAGTTCCGTACCCCGCCATAACTTCAGCCATTCCCGATGTATCCGGGCTGTCAGGGTTTGTCCCATTAGTTCCGCCGGTACGCTATATTTGTTGGTCTCAAAAATGACTACCCCTTCCCGGTTTACCACCAGGCTGGTAAATAAACCGTAATCCCGGGCACTAGCAGGCAATGGGCTGAAGTGTTTACGCTCTATTTCCAGTAAGCTACCCGGAATTTCCCCGGTCGCTGCGCATGTACGCTCGTAATTCACTACCCCTAACCATTCTTCCAACTGCCTTACCAGATCCGCCGCATCGTAGAATGTACGACCAGCTAGAAAATTGTTTTTGGTATACTTTACCAAATTTTCTACGGCACCTTTCTGGTTTCCGCTGGCCGGGGCACAGGCTTCCGGGTGAAACTCGAATTCTAGTGCCAGTTTCTGCCACACCGGATGCCACACTGGTTGGTTCTTTTCATCTCGCCTCAGTACCACCGTCTTCATATTATCCGTGGTAATTACCCACGGTACTCCCCCCATCCGGTTGAGGGCTTCCACCAGGCAGCGCACCAGCGTTTCTTCGGCCATATCTTTCTGAAAGCTCACATACATAAAACGCGAGTATTTCAGCCGGGCACAGAAAAAGTAGAAGGTTTGGGGTACACTATCTTGTTTACTGAACAGCACTCCCCGAATTTCACCCCAGTCTATTTGCAAAAACTCTCCAGGTAAGCCCTCAAAACGTATCTGTACCTGATGAGCCTGGTTCTCTCTGGCTTTTTTGAGCTTGCGCACATAGTCATAGAAGGCGGTGGGTCTGCCACAGTAGGGCTGTTTGGGATCTTCCCACGCTAGTTCCAGCATTCTTTTCACTTGTAGTTTTTGTTCTAGCCAGCCTTCAATCTGTTCTTTGAAGACTGCCACACTACTTTCACGATTGGGGCGGGTTTGTACCTTGTCGCTAGGTTCATTTAGCACTCTTTTTACGGTACGGGCATCATGTTGCACTTTGCCCGCAATTACGTTGTAGTTGTCCCCTCGTTTCCGGTGGTACTTTATTGCGCTTCTGGCCATAACTTCTAACATCTCCTTCTCGTAGCTCCTCTCTTCTCACCCTTCTTGCCAATAGTGTTGCTAGAACAACTATTCTACAAAATTGGTCTTCTAAGAGAAACCCAAAACGGCATTTTTATCCCGGAATCCTTTTCCTTTCCTTCCCGTATTCTACAATTACGATTAAAACAGTAAAAACCTTACCGCCCGAAATTTTTCCAATGTGTACGGAAGGGTGCGCCCGTTAAAAGGGACTTAATCTCAGCGGGGCTATCAAACACCCCGTTCCCTGTGGGTAGGGGAACTGTTCAGCATCTTACCCGGCGGTCGAAAGACCAATGGGGAAACACAGCACGATGTGAAAAGGGAAAGCAAGGGTTCCATCAAACCTAAGCGTTTCTCAGAACAAGATAGGCATGGTAAAAGCTAGACTGCTTAAAGTCCAGGACGTGTGGGTTAACTACACACCGGCTGGGAACGATGGTGACACCCAGTCTCGCTGAAATCTCCATTTCGGCCTTTCAAGGTGGAGATACTCACTTTGGCGACACAGCTTGCATAGCAAGACAAGGTCCGAAAAGACTACCTAAACCTATCGCATCTGGATTGAAGTCTAAACGGGGATAGTCCGAGGGTGAAAGCCTGTTCAAAAAGGCTATGACCACAGGGTCTGAATATCACCCCAGACTACGGAAGCAGGGTAGTAGTCAGTGGTAGTTGCGCACCACTCACGGAATGCGGGAAAACCGCATACAGGGCGAAGCCTGCTAGATTTTCCAGCGTTAAAGCTAAGAGGAGTAGCACATAGTGCATTAAACAAATCTAGCTTTACCGCACTCATCGGTAGCTTTAGCTAAAGATGAGGGAAAATGGGAAAGCCACTTACTGCGAAAGTAGTATGAGTGGTTTGGAGGGAGGTCGACAGAAACGGGATTGAGTAATCAGTTACCGCGCTGGCGACCCACCCTACCCATAAAGATGGGAGAGGTGCAAGGTGGAGGCGGGCAGATTTCGCCAGCAAGTTTTACCAGCTCAAGGGTAAGTTTACGAACAGGCAGTTAGTATGGCGGCAAAGTGAAATAGGAGTTTAAAGCTGAAAGGATGCTACGAGAGGAATATTTGTTCTCTTGTCTGAAATTCGCCGGAACCGAACATCCGCGTGTACTGCCGAGCCTATACCTGTGATTTGGGCTGAATTGTTACGTCCTTTTTTGATTATTGTTAGAAACGTGACAACTAGGTGAAGTCTCATTATAATAAGAGAATTATTCTTGAAAAGTTCTAAATTAACCCAAACCGGAGATAATTATATGGCGGAAATTAAAGAACAGGATGCAAAACTCCTTTCTGGTTCGATCCTTACTGATTTTGATATGCAACTTATTGGTGAGGGGAATTTCTTCAAGAGTTACGAGAAATTCGGCGCTCATATTATTGAACGTGATGGGGTAAAAGGAGTCAATTTCCTACTCTGGGCGCCTAATGCTGATTGGGTAGCAGTAATCGGTGATTTCAACAGTTGGGATAAAACTAAACACCTTATGCACAAGCATGAGTCGCAGGGAGTTTGGGAACTTTTCATTCCGGGAATTGGCGCAGGAGAAAAATATAAGTATGGTATTCAATCCCACTTCAATGGCTTCTATGTCCAGAAATGCGATCCCTACGGTTTTTTCAGCGAAATGCGCCCTAAAACTGCCTCGATAGTATTTGAACTTGATAAGTATGAGTGGCAAGATCAGGAATGGGTTAACGAAGGACGCGCTAAGCATAATAATATTTACAAGCCTGTATCTATATATGAGTTACATCTTGGTTCATGGCGGCGGCGTTGGAATAGCAGTAGCCACGATGAGAGCTATCTAACCTACCGTGAACTGGCAGACCAAGTGGTGGAATATATTACAGAAATGGGTTTTACCCATATCGAAATTATGCCCATTACCGAACATCCTTTTGATGGCTCATGGGGATACCAGACTACCGGATATTATGCGGTAACCAGCCGCTTTGGCGATCCATATGATTTCATGTATCTGGTGGACAAATGTCATCAGCATAATATTGGCGTTATCTTAGATTGGGTTCCGGCACACTTCCCCAAAGATTCTATCGGTTTGGGTTACTTTGACGGTACGCATTTATACGAACATTCCGACCCACGTCAGGGCGAGCATACCGAATGGGGTACGCTTATCTTTAACTACGGTCGCAATGAAGTACGCAACTTCTTGCTTTCCAACGCTCTATTCTGGCTAGGCAAATACCATATCGATGGGCTAAGAGTCGATGCGGTAGCCTCCATGCTATATCTGGATTATGCTCGTAATCCGGGAGAATGGATACCCAACCGCTATGGCGGGAGAGAAAACCTTGAAGCTATCGACTTCATCAAACGCTTTAATGAACGAGTACACCTTGAGTTCCCAAATACCTTGACCTGTGCGGAAGAGTCAACCGACTGGCCTATGGTTTCTTGGCCTACCTACGCGGGAGGTCTGGGGTTTGACCTGAAGTGGAATATGGGCTGGATGCATGATATGCTCGAATATATGAAGAACGAACCCATATATCGCCGCTATCATCACAACAGCCTGACCTTCTCATTGATGTATGCCTTCAGTGAAAATTTTATCCTACCGCTATCACATGATGAGGTAGTGCACCTTAAACGCTCTTTGCTGGATAAAATGCCGGGAGATATGTGGCAGAAATTTGCTAACCTGCGCGCTTTTTACGGGTATATGTTCACTCACCCCGGTAAAAAACTGCTCTTTATGGGTGGCGAATTCGGGCAATGGAAGGAATGGAACGAACGTGAGGCGTTGCAATGGGAATTGCTTCAATATGATACTCACAGCGGTTTATCAAAGTTTATGAAGGATTTGTTGCACCTTTACCGGAACGAACCGGCGCTATATGAGGTTGATACAAGTTGGGAAGGCTTCCAGTGGCTGGAATCAAGCGATGTGGATAATAGCACCATTGCTTTCTTACGCCGCGCTAAAGACCACAATGATGAGCTTATTATTGCTTGTAACCTTACGCCTGTGCCACGACAGGGACATCGCATTGGTGTACCAAAACCCGGTTATTATCAAGAAATCTTGAATAGTGATTCGGAAAGCTACTGGGGTAGCAACATGGGAAATGGCGGCGGGTTAGACAGTGAAAATGTGGCATGGGGCGGACATTATCATTCGGTAAAGCTTACTTTACCGCCACTCAGTACAATCATTTTGCGAAGCCCAAGACCGTAAGACAGAAGCTTTATAGTGAGGGTTGTAATTGCCCTCACTATCTGCTACATTTCCCATTATAAAATTGTTTTAATGTTTTAAAATGCCATCTAAGCGGGAAGAAATGCATGAATGAGGCTTTAAAAAGAAAAGAATCCGATGAGCGATTCTCGGTTACATACCGGATAACTGTATATGATAATCGCAGCATCGATGAACATGCCAGAGATATTACGGTCGAACAGAGCGTAGAAATCCCACACGACTGCATTCCAGATGAAATTCATGAGCGTGGTATTGTCGGCTGGATTGAGTCGATTGAGCTAGTTCCACACACTCGAAATCAGCACGATGTGGTTATCAGCTATCGCAGCGATAATACCGCCTTTTCTATACCCCAGTTTTTAAATGTAATTTACGGCAACATTTCGCTTAAAAAAGGTATCAAAATTATCAAGCTCGATCTAACTTCAGCCTTACTCGAAGTTTTTGGTGGTCCCGCTTATGGTATAGAGGGAATACGCGCCCTGACTGGAACATACAAACGTCCGCTCGCTTGTACCGCCCTTAAACCGCTTGGACTTTCCACAAACCAACTTGCCAAAATGGCAGGCGAGTATGCACGCGGTGGGTTGGATATAATCAAGGAAGATCACGGTATGGCAGATATGGCATACCATCGCTTCGTTGAGCGAGTACCACGTTTCCAAGAAGCGGTTAGAGAGGCAAATGCCAAGACCGGAGGCAATACCCTTTTCTTCCCCATGATTTCAGGCGGTTTTGATGAAATTGAACAGCAGGTTGCGCTGGCAAAAAGCCTCGATATAAAAGGAATTTTGGTTGCGCCCTTGTTGGTAGGTGTGGATACTGTGCGAGCTTTGGCGCGTAAGTACAAACTGGCAATCATGACACACCCAAGCTTTACCGGCACGCATTTTCATGATCCTGCCCATGGAATGACCCCGGCTGTATTGCTCGGCACAATCTTCCGGCTTATCGGGGCAGACATCTCAATTTTCATAAATTCTGGAGGCAGATTCGCGGTTACCGAAGAAGAATGCCAAGACCTCGCAATCGCATTGCGTGGCACATTGGGACATATCAAACCATCTTTTCCATGTCCGGGTGGCGGGATGCGGCTCGACCGTATCGAAGCGATGGCACAATCGTTTGGTCAAGATACCGTGATGCTGATTGGCGGGGCGTTGATGCAACATTCCAGAGATTTGGAGAAAAGCGCCTCAGTATTTATGGAAGGTATCCGGCAACATTTTGGTGAGGAACGCAGAGCAGTTGCCCATTAGGTTTGAGGAAATGAATCAAGCTATGAATCAGGTAAAACATTGGCAAGCTGAATTTAAATGGGAGTCCGTTCCGTTGCTTGCCTATAAAGAAGAAGGGGCGCATTTCAAAAGTATCACCCGTCAGGTTCTATTTGAGGGTGACCCACTTCTTCCGGTACAATGGCGCTATTTTGAAATTGATTCAGAAGGTAACTCAACCCTCGAACGCCATGAGCATATTCATGTGGTAATGATTATTCGCGGTAGCGGCAAAGCACTGCTAGGTAATCAAATAATTGAACTTAATTGTTTTGATGTTTTGCAAATCCCCTCATATACGTGGCACCAGTTCCGCGCTACCAATAACGAACCGCTTGGTTTTCTCTGCTTAGTCAATATTGAGCGTGACAAGCCACAACTGCCCAATGCCGAAAACCTTGAAGAATTACGCAGTAACCCGCAAATAGCCGAATTTATTCGAGTATAACCCCTCAACTGATTCCTTATGATGGCTATGAATAAAAAAAGTCCTTCTCATATTGAGAAGGACTTTGAAAATAGGAAGGTAGATGCCTTAAGTTATGATGGTTTTATCTGCATGTATTTAAGCTTCATCGGACCCTGCGCGTTATAACCCCAATTTTGAATTGTGGGTCTAATTAGGCGGGGTTCAACGGCGTTATACATTGGTATATAGGCTACATCATTCTGAAGTACCTGTTCCGCTTGATAATAGAGGTCGTAGCGTTGGCTGCTATCGCTGGCGCTGTTAGCCTTTGTAACTAGCTCATCGTAAAGCGGATTTTTGTACCCACTGGAGTTACCGCTGGAAGTGCTAAAGAAGGTTGACTCGTAGAAGGTCTGCGGGTCAGGATAGTTTGCCTCCCAGTTTCCTCGGTAAAGCAGGAACTCATGATTCTGATCGCGACGCTGAACAAATTCCTTCAAGGTAGCTACAAGGTTTACTTTCAGTTCCACACCAAAAGCGGTTTTTAACTGCTGTTGGATATTTTCCATCATTACCTTGTTAGCGTTGCGGTCACCGCTATTTACCAAACCGCCGCCCAGTCCGCCGTTACCCCAGTTATTAATTTCCTGCTCCAGAGTTTTAATCTTCTCAGGGGTATCATAACCGGCATCTTTAAATAGTTGCTTGGCTTTATCCAGATTATAGGCGAAATTATTCATTTCGTGATAACCGGGAAAACCTTTAGGTAGCAAACTGGTCGCGGAGAAGGCGCTACCACTAAGCGCGCCTTGTGTAATCAGGGTTAAATCCAGCGAGTAGGCAAAAGCCTGACGCAGTTTGAGGTTGCGGCTGAAAACGTTATCCCCTGACATATTGAAAGCCAACCAAGTGGTACGCGCCAGCGGAACCTGCACATAGGCATCCTTGTACTTGGGGTCTTTGGGAGCGGTTTGCATATCTGCGAGAGGCACACCGACTTCATCCAGTTCGCCGTTATCATATTTGAGCTTGGAGGTAGTGGCATCCTTGATTACATCGATAGTCACAGCGCTTACACTTGGTTTCGGGTTGCCACTGTAATACGGATTTGGCTCTAACCGAATGGTAGTATCGCGCTTCCAATCCTTAATCAAGAACGGTCCGTTGCTTACAACAGTTTCGGCACTCATAAAGGACTTGTTAGGCTCACCAACTTTGGCAGGGTTTGCCTCAATGACCTTGCGATTGACCGGATAAAAGCCCGGTAAGGTACTCTGGGTCAGGAAGTAAGTGCCCGGTTTCTTCAAGGTTATTTCGATGGTGTAGTCATCAACCGCTTTAAAGCCGGAAACGGTCATAGCGGTTCTGGTGGCTTCATCTTTCTGGTTCCAGACCGTGTCAAAACCATCTACCAAACTGAAAGCGCTACCAGCAGCAGCAGTTATACCACTCCGAGCAACTCTGTTCCAGCTATAGATAAAATCTGTGGCGTTAAGCGGGTCGCCATTGCTGAACTTCAGGTCTTTTCTCAGCTTGAAAGTATATAACTTGCCGTCTGCCGAAACAGTTGGGAGGGCTTCAGCCGAAGCCGGTATAACCTTCATTTGAGGATTGAGTTCGAGCAAACCTTCAAAAAGATTATCGGCAAGTTGGCTACCGATCGCATCGGTAAGAGTAACATAGGCAGGGTCAAGGGTCAGAGGCTCGCCGGTTTTCGCCCAGTGAAACACTGCCGGTTTGGCGTTGGCAACTGTGGTAGCAGCCGCAGTGGTAGCTGTGACAGCCGCAGTTGTGGTTGCTGCTGTAGTTGTTGCGGTAGTCGCAGCAGCAGTCGTCTTTGCAACCGTAGTAGCAGCCGCAGTTGTTGTGACGGTAGCGGTGGGACTATCACCGCAAGCATAAAGTAACGTGGTCAGTAGTAGCACGCCTGCTAAGAGCAGTGCTGCGCGCTTATCTTTCATCTTATCTCCTCCAAGGGTACAGCGCTTTGGTTTCAAATTTCTATTTTATTCTCTGCTTTACAAGCAGAGAATTAAAATTTCAGCATAACTAAAGGCTAGAGATTTGATACCAGCCTAGAAGCAAGCGCTTGTTTTGCGCTCTCGCGCCCAGTTCTAATACAATCAGGTATGCCACCACCCTCGAAATCAGCCCCTGCCAGAACCAACCAAGGTGGGCAAGTAGCCTTGATGTTGGCAACTTTATCCAAGTGACCAACTTCATATTGAGGATTCGCATTTATCCAACGGAATACTCTGGAAATAACCGGGGTGGCTTCAATTCCTAACAGTTTTTTCAATTCAGCAAGTGCCAATGTAATCAATTCTTCATCAGAACGTGTGACCAGTTCAGGGCTGCGATGTCCGCCCACAAATACCCTTAAAAGGGCGTAACCTTCCGGGGCGCGTCCGGCGAATTTGGTACTACTCCAAGTGCTAGCGCGTAGTGGCGTAGGGTCATCCCCTGCTACTACAAAGCCGTAGCTGTCTAGAGGTCGCGCTAATTCACTTTCTTTAAAGCCCATTGAAATAGTGGCGCTACTTACAGTTCTGATTCGGCGCAACTCCTGCGCTAATTGGGGCGCTGAGTCGTGCAGCATTTCCCGCAGGTATATAGAGGGTATAGTAGCCACAACCGCACTGGCTTTATATACCTCACCAGTGTCAGTATATACAGTGCCTTCCGAGTCAATACGAATTACTCTTTGCCCGGTGAGAATTTCGCCGGTTAACCTCGCCCTGATTTCATCAATCAATTCACCCATACCGTTGCGCATTGAAACAAATATACTTTTAGGCACGTCAGATTTGGCTGGTGGTGGGGGAGGTGCATTCCTATGACCTGCAATCAGACTACCATATTTCTTCTCCATTTGAAGATAATTCGGGAAAGTAGCCTGCATACTCATCGTATCAGGGTCGCCAGTGTAGATACCCCCAAGCATAGGGTCGGCAAATACTACCAGCGCCTCTTCACCAAAGCGGCGATTTACAAAAGAGGCAAGCGTTTCATCGCCTTCCTCGGTTCGAGGCGGTATATTTACCTCATTCAGCATTCGCGCTTTTGCATCTTCGGAAATGACATCAGACTCTCGTAAGCCTTGCTCATCGAGAGGGACAATCAAACGTAACCCGCGTGGAATATCGTGTAGTTTGCCATTTCTGACGATGTAGGTGCTTTTGGTAGTGGGACTCGTACCGATAATCTTATCGCCCAGCCCCATTTCCAGACACAATTGCACCCCTGCCGGCTTATAGGTAACGAATGAGTCAGCCCCACCTTCAATGATAAAGCCATCCACTCGTTCGGTTGCTATTTTGCCGCCAAGTTTATTGGAGGCTTCGAGCAACAAATAATCAATACCCTGTTGCTGTAATTCCCAAGCAGCCGCCAAGCCAGTAATACCACCACCGATAATTACCACACGATTCACGCGCTCTATCCCCCTTTGCTTAACTACCAGAAAAATGGCAATGTAAATGTAAATACGCCGGATGGCGTAACCGGATTTTATGCCAGAATATATTAATAGCTGAGATTTAATGCAGCAAGAATGGAGCTATATTTCAACACTATGATACTTGTAGGTGATAAAGTAGTAGGTAGTACAGACTACAGCGAATTTTATTTCAAGCTAAAGTGAACAACATTCAACCTTTTTACCGTGCTTTTACCTGTCAGGTTTGACTTCTCTCTGTGAAGAGAGAGAAGTCAAATTCGCCATCACCTGCCAGATACAGAATTAACCTTTAGCTACTGCCAGCTCTAGTTCTTTTATCTCGTTGGCAAAGGGGAAACTACCCGGTTCGTACACACAGAATGGTTCTTCCGAAAGCACATCACCAGTCATAGCATAGGAGCGGGAGCGGGAGCCGCCACAAACAAACTTGAATTCGCATTCGCCACAGCGACCTTTTAACTGACCTTTATCGCGCAGTGATTGGAAGAGAGGACTCTCACGGTAAATTTCTACCAGAGATTTCTCGCGTACATTTCCACCGATAACCGGCAGATAGCCGCTAGGATATACATCGCCTCGCAAGTTAATGAACACAAACCCGTCACCAGAGTTGATATGCATAGGCGTGCGGCGGATATGGTCACCCGGATCAGGCTGCGGGGTGTTCTTGGTCACTTCCGCTAATCCGGCTTTCAACTTCCGATAGGTGTCGTTTAGAGGCAGATAATCTTCCGGGGCTAAGCCACGCGCTTCAAGAGCAGCACGTTGTAGCACTACGCGCTTGTACTGATGCCCTTCGGTAGTTTTTGCGCTGATATACTTGGAGGCATCGTAAAGGAAGTTCATCACCGCTTCGTAATCTTCAGGAGAGATTTCGTCTTCCGAAATTGCGCGTCCCATCGGTACGAGGAAGAAAAGGCTCCAAGTCATAGCGCCTAACTCACGTACCAACGCAAACAGGGCGGGTAGATCATCAAGGTTATAGCGAGTTACCGTAGAATTGACCTGCAATTTTAAGCCGATCTTGCGGGCGTTTTTCCAGCCATTGATAACCCAGTCATAAGAGCCTTGAACTTGGCGGAATTCATCGTGAATCTCGGCAGTGGAGCCGTCAAGACTAAGGGAAATTGCTCTCGCGCCAGCCTCTTTTAGCTTAGTAAGGTTGTCAAAGTTTAACAACGGCGTACCGGAAGGGGATACACCCACCGGAAGCCCTTTGGCGGAGGCATATTTGGTTAGTTCGAAAATGTCCTCACGTTTAAATGGGTCGCCGCCTGTAAATACAACCAGGGGGCGTGGCGTACCGAAACTCTCAATTTGATCAATCAAGCGGCAGCCATCTTCAAAAGTAAGAGCAAGAGGATCATTATGGTCTGGGCGGGCTTCGGCACGGCAATGTTTACAGGCTAGGTCGCAGGCTTGAGTTGTTTCCCAGATAACCATGAAGGGTCGCTCTTTTAAATCATAGGCAGGTTGACGTATTAAATGGGCAGGTTGGCGTATTGGATGCATCGCGAAAACCCCTCTCAAATACTATAATAATTTTTGTGGAATTAAACACGACAGACAAGTAAGTGGTAAGTAAAAACATATTACACTTTTTTTAACATACCCAAGTCAACAGCTAAGTAAAAACTGGTATATTTCCGGTAAATAATTCAGAGTCTAAACTACTTTTCCCTTCAATAAAAAAACCGCTATATTTACACATAGCGGCGTACTGGTTTTTTATTATAAGTGCTTATTCTACGGTTACAGATTTGGCTAGGTTACGCGGTTGATCCACATCGCAACCACGAATTTCAGCTAGATGGTAGCTAAGCAGTTGCACCGGTATAGTTGTGAGCAAGGGCATCAAAAGCGGGTCAGTATTAGGTATGTAAATAACCTTGTCTGCCTTACCTGCTATCAGTTCATCACCTTCACTCGCAATAGCCAGTACAAAGCCATCACGGGCTTTTACCTGCTCAACCGCCGAAACCACCTTGTCATACAGCCCATCTTTTACCACAATTGCTACTACCGGCAACCCCTCGTCTATAAGCGCTATCGGTCCGTGCTTTAATTCTCCGGCAGGATAACCTTCCGCATGGATATAGCTTAACTCTTTAAGCTTGAGTGCGCCTTCCAGTGCAATCGGATAATTAATACCCCTACCGAGATATAGAAAGTCTTTGGCAGTATAAAACTTTCTAGAAATCTGGTCATAAATGGAGTTTTCAAGTAGCGTATTGGCTAAGAGATTCGGAATCTCAACCAACGATTGGAGCAAGCTTTGCGCGCGGTCGGCGCCAAGTTTGCCACGCTCTCTACCCAAATATACTGCCAATAAGAATAAATCAGCCAGCGAAGTGATAAAAGCTTTGGTGCTGGCGACTCCGATCTCCGGACCAGCGTGCATATAAATTACGCCATCTGCTACCCGCGCTGCTTGGCTACCTACTACATTAACTACCGAAACAACCTTAGCCTTTTTGAGTTTTGCTTCTTCTATTCCCGCAAGGGTGTCAACCGTCTCTCCGGACTGCGTAATTGCTACCAGCAGATGGTTAGGAGTTAATATCGGGTCACGGTAACGAAATTCACTGCCATAATCCACATCACAGGGTAAACCAGCGAGACTTTCAATCCAGAATTTCGCTACTAATCCAGCGTGCCAGCTTGTACCGCAACCTATCAGAGTTACTTTTTCAATCGCTGCAATGTCCGATTTGCTGAACTTGAAATCTTCGAGCTTAACATTACCGTTCTCTAAATCTACCCTGCCTAACAAAGTGTCACTGAGCGCCTGTGGTTGGTCGTAGATCTCTTTCTGCATAAAGTGCTTGTAGCCACCTTTGGCAGCACTTATAGCATCTATATTAACGGTAACTATTTCTTTCGATATAACTTCGCCTTTTGAGTTAAAAAATGTTACGCCAGCGGTGTTGAGTACCGCAACTTCATTGCTCTCTAAGAAGGTTATACGCCTTGTATGAGGCAAAATAGCCGGTATATCGCTGGCAATAAACATCTCGTGTTCCACTTCAGCGCCGTAGCCGATAACCACCGCACCGGCGTTACTTAAACGTGCTGCTACAATTTTTTCGGGGTCATCGAGGCTGATTGCTACAATTGCCGCTGTTCCTTTTAGGCGGTTCAGGGTTTTTATGGTAGCCTGCTCCAAAGTATCACCCTCACGCAACATACATTTCTCTAGTAGGTGGGCGATAACCTCGGTATCGGTTTCACTGGAGTAATTAAAAGAATAACCGGATTGCACTAATTCTTGCTTCAGTTGCACATAGTTTTCGATAATTCCATTATGGACAACTACAACTCTACTTTGGGGACCGCGATGGGGGTGGGCATTAAGTTCGGTTGGCTTGCCATGGGTTGCCCAGCGAGTATGCCCCATTCCAACCGAACCTTTAAGAGGTTTTGGCTCCTCCTGTAGTTGAGTAACCAAGTTTTGTAGCTTGCCGACGGCTCTTCTGACTTCAATATTACCTGCCGGACTTATTAAAGCGATACCGGCAGAATCATAACCACGATATTCCAAACGTTGCAACCCTTCAATTATAACGGGCAACGCTTGTTTAGAACCTACGTATCCGATAATTCCACACACTAATAACTTCTCCTTATAAGCTTATAGATATTCGGATACATTGGGCTTATCGGGTTACTTCTAACCGATCTTGCTCTTCAACTTTTCCAGAATATCCAGCATCTATGCTTGGTGTTAAAACTTCCGGTTTGTGGAAAGTTTTAGACAGTTTATGACTCATTGAGAGTAAAGCAGTTCTGCTAGTTTTTGCTAGCCGTTTCATCGAAGTATCGTGAAATAACATATTAGCGCTAAGTGAAATTGTACCCAAACTGGCTTTATAAGCTATTACTCCTTCGATACCCCCACTTGTGTCTAAATCATACCACCAGTAGCCGCCATCACAACTCTGTTTGATTAATTCATAATCCAACAAGTTCGAGGCATAACTTTTGGCATAATCCCGCAAAACCGATTTGTTCCATGATACAACATGTTTGTTATGATAAAATCTAACAGCGCCACCAATTATTTTACCATCAAGCTTAACTATCCATACTTTTACGTTTTTAGTACCGCTCTTCAAAATCGAATCGTACAAGCGCCAGTCAAATTTTTCCCCTTGTATATTATCACCCCAACGATCTACTGCGGCTTCATAAACCTTGTAATATTCTCGCCAGTCTTCAAGAGTAGTACCCTCTTCAAAAGTTACCCCAGCCTTTCTGGCACGATCCGCATTTCTTATTGCGGATCGGTGTTCTCTAAACCAGTAATCTTTAATTGATTCGAAGCCCGGTCGCAAATCTATAACTTGCGTATAATCCGTTAAATTCCAAGGAATACTATTAGTAGGAAAACTTTGATCAAAAGGATTTTGCCGAAGGAGTATGTTCATACTAGTTGCATAAGCATAAAGAGCATTATGATGCGCCTCAGATAGGTGACTCAAGCTCAACCATCCGCCATATTTCCACTCAGGGGCAGATAGATATTGCTTAATCAAACCAAAGCTGATATCTCGTACCATCATGGGGTAAAGCACTTCAGTTCCATCATTAAATGTTATATATTTAGTAGCATTACGCAGTTTCCCGGATTGATACGTTCTCCATATCTCAGACCATTCTCTGGTATGGAAAAAGGTCGCATATTCACAATGGTTAGTCACTCGATCCCATTGCTGTGGGGTAGCTTCTTCTACTTTAACTATTTTAATGCTCATCTATTTTTATTAACTCCTAATCGGTACTAAACTTGAGCCAATTATTTACATGCCTAACTTGATTGTTTTCCAAATATTTTGAAGCTAATCTGGACTTGTAAAAATTGGATTAGACCGACTCTCCTAAAACTAGTTAAACTTCACAATATGAAACAAGGCTGCTTTGAACTATAAATGTGCTGCATACTTTGTGCTGTTTATTGATGGCTAGGAATAGCTTTCTGTAAACGTCCTTTTGCAGTCCTTAGCTTGGTAACTGTTTCCCAACGTACGCGCTCGTATGCTTTTAAAGAAGAGCTTTTATGGGTCAATATACTACCATCCATATTCTCACAGCCTAGACCTATTTTATAGTCTATAACACCCGGGTCATCTCCGCCTCTACCCATATCAAACCACCAATAGCCTTGTTGGGCGTAATATTCTATACGCTGAAGGTCAAGATATTTGGGGGCTTTGAGATTAAAATATTCTTTTAGACCACCCTTAAACCATGCTGTAGCAGTATGATTATGGCAAAAGACCATATTGCCCGCAACCATTTTCCCATCTGCCCAAGCTGCCCATAGCTGCGCTTTATCTGGGGCTTGCTTGTGAAACGCTTCAAGCACAGACCAAGAATATAGCATAGGACCATCCCAACGTTTGGAAGATTCTAGATACAATTGGTAGAACTCACGCCATTCCTCCAGCGTAGTGGCGATGCTTACAGTCACACCACGGTTGGGCGCTTGGCGCGCCTGCCTGAGAAATTCTTTATTAAACTTTTTTTTAAGCGACTCGGTACCGCCCCGCATATCTATTATCATATTATGGTTATTCTCATCTTCACGCTCGAAACCGGGGTACAACGACACCGGGCGAAAGGGGCTTTGCCTCCATAAGAGATTATAGCGGGTTAGATACTGGAACAGTACTTGCTCGTGTGCGGCTGTTATCTCATGTTCGCTTAGAAAACTGGCGGGTCTATCATCTGGTGACATTGAGTAAAGGTGAATAATTCCCTTGAACTTTTTATACTTCACCATTGGCAGTAGCATTTCTATTCCGTCACTAAAGCGAAGGAGTTGAGAGGCATCTTCTGGAACTAGATTATTAAAATGAGGATTGGGATTTGAACAGAGAACCTTATGCCAAATATGGGTTTGGTAGAAAGTAGCATAGTCGCATTTGTTTTCAATTCTTTCCCATTGTTCGGGAGTAGGTTTGGAAATACTGTCAATTCTTAGAACACTCATTTTGAATGTATCTCCTAGGCAATTAGTTGACTTTTTAGAACAAATAAATAAAGAAATTGAGTAATATTATGCGATTTTTTGTCATAAGCCTTGAAGTTAGCAAAGATAATTTAAAATCAGCATAAAGGAGAGCTAGAATTTAGCTCCCACCATTATTTTCCTGACGGGCTGACATAGCTTTCTGCAAACGCCCTTTCAAGGGTTGTAATCTGCTAATTGATTCCCACCGTACTCGCTCATATGCCTTCAATGAAGGGTTCTTATGGATCAGATGGCTAATTTCCATTTTCTCGCACCCTAAACGAGCCTTATACTCAACTATACCTGGGTCGATTGCACTACCCATGTCATACCACCAATAGCCTTCTTGGGCGTAATACTCTAAATGTTGTAAGTCGAGATACTTGGGGGCTTTGAGATGAAAATATTCCTTCAATGAACCGTGAATCCATCCAGTAACAGTATGGTTATGGCAAAAAACAATATTTCCTGCTATTATTTTGCCATCCGCCCAAGCTGCCCATAACTGAACTTTATCAGAAGCTTGATTGTAAAATGCTTCAAATACAGACCAAGAGTATATCTTGGGATAATCCCAGCGTTTTGTAGATTCCAGATACACCTCATAGAACTCTCGCCATTGCTCTAGTGTCTCGGCTTTACCTACTGTAACACCAAGTTTGGGGGATTGGCGTGCATGCCTCAAAAAACCCTTGTGAGATGTTTCCCACTTTTTCCTAAGCTCTTCAACCCCTCCACGCATATCTAATACCCAAATGTTGTCTTCCTCACAATCAAAGCCAGAATAGAATGACAAGGGTTTGAACGGGTTCTGCCGCCAAGAGAGGTTATAGTGGCGTAGATGCTGAACCAATACCTGTTCGTGTTCGGCTGTTATCTCGTCCTTGCTTAGAAAATTACCATATTTATTATCTGGTGACATAGAATACAGGTGGAAAATGCCTTTGAGCTTTTTATATCTGACCAGAGGTAGCAACATTTCTACTCCATCGCTAAAGCGAATGAGTTGAGAAACATCTTCGGGAATTTGATTGTCACAATAGGGGTTAGGATTTGAACAGAGTACATTATGCCACATATGGGTTTGATAGAAAGTAGCATAGTCACAGTTGTTTTCGATACTTTCCCATTGTTCGGGCGTAGGTTTAGAGATAGTGGCAATTCTTAGGCTATTCATTTCGGACGTGTCTCCTAGAGTGGTATATGACCTTAACTTGTATAAACTCTTCTTAGCATTGAACTTGCTGAGCTGTGTTGTTATCCTCAAAAGTGTAGTCATGACCCAACTCCGATTAATTTTTTGTAACCAGGAATAGCTTTCTGCAAACGCCCTTTCAAGGGTTGTAATCTGCTAATTGATTCCCACCGTACTCGCTCATATGCCTTCAACGAGGGGTTCTTATGGGTTAGGTATCCACCTTCCATTTTCTCGCACCCTGTACGAGCCTTATACTCAGCAATACCTGGGTCGATTGCACTACCCATGTCATACCACCAATAGCCTTCTTGGGCGTAATACTCTAAATGTTGTAGGTCGAGATACTTGGGGGCTTTGAGATGAAAATATTCCTTTAACCCACCTTTAAGCCAGGCAGTAACAGTACGACTATGGTAAAAGACTATTTGTCCTGCTATTATTTTGCCATCCGCCCAAGCTGCCCATAACTGAACTTTATCAGAAGCTTGATTGTAAAATGCTTCAAATACAGACCAAGAGTATATCTTGGGATAATCCCAGCGTTTTGTAGATTCCAGATACACCTCATAGAACTCTCGCCATTGCTCTAGTGTTTCGGCTTTACCTACTGTAACACCTCGGTTGGAAGCTTGGCGCGCATGCTTTAGAAAATCTTTGTGAGATGTTTGCCACCTTTTCCTAAGCTCTTCAACCCCTCCACGCATATCTAATACCCAAATGTTGTCTTCCTCACAATCAAAGCCAGAATAGAATGACAAGGGTTTGAACGGGTTCTGCCGCCAAGAGAGGTTATAGCGGCGTAGATGCTGAACCAATACCTGTTCGTGTTCGGCTGTTATCTCGTCCTTGCTCAGAAAACTACTATTGACATTATCTGGTGACATAGAATACATGTGAAAAATGCCTTTGAGCTTTTTGTATCTAACCAGAGGCAGCAGCATTTCTACTCCATCGCTAAAGCGAATGAGTTGAGAAGCATCTTCGGGAATTTGATTGTCACGATAGGGGTTAGGATTTGAACAGAGTACATTATGCCACATATGGGTTTGATAGAAAGTAGCATAGTCACAGTTGTTTTCGATACTTTCCCATTGTTCGGGCGTAGGTTTAGAGATAGTGGCAATTCTTAGGCTATTCATTTCGGACGTGTCTCCTGAGCTGATAACTATATTCTTTGTAGAGGGAGTGGCAATGGATTTTAAACTGTTGAACATTAAATGAAACTCACCATAAGCTATTAAAGACTAAGCCCTATAGGACATATATACAAATATGATATACACTAAGTATACTTATGGCAATATAGCAGTTGCTCATTAAATTTTGTTAGGCTGCAATACTTAATTACTAGATAGTAATTTTAGTTTGAGCAGGGCAATAAAGGCTGTAAAACAGCCTTACCAGATTCTTAAATAAATAGCTTAAAAGGGGAAGTTTTGAATGCTTTCGGCGATGTACTCTACATGCTCAAGGGGCAATTCGGGGAAAATAGGTAAGCTTATTATCCGGTCAGCCGTATCTTCAACCTGCGGTAAACTGCCTTTACCCAAACCCAGCCACTCATAGGCTATTTGTAAGTGTGCCGGAATTGGATAGTGTATGCCTGTGCCAATTCCAAGTTCTTTTAGATAAATTTGAAATGTATTTCTTACAATAGTAGATGACAATTTTAATACATACAAATGATAGATATGTTGCCCATAACCTTTTTCGAGCGGGGTTTCTAGGGGCAATCCTTCCAGAAGGCGGTTATAAAGAGCGGCTCTCTCACGCCGTGCCAGGTTCCAAGCCTTCAAATGAGGCAATTTCACCCTCAAAATCGCCGCTTGTATTTCATCCAAACGACTATTCAAACCCATAAGTTCATGGTTATAGCGCTCGCGCTGTCCCCCATTGCGTAAACGCACCAACCTATCGGCTATTTCCGAGTCATTAGTAACAACTGCGCCACCATCACCATAACAGCCGAGATTCTTGGAAGGATAAAAACTATAAGTTCCGACATGCCCAATTGTGCCAGTATATTTCCCTTTATAAGTTGTGCCGTGTGCCTGACAGCTATCTTCAACAATAAAGAGACTATAGTTATTTGCAATTTGCACAATGGGATCGAGATCGGCGGACTGTCCGTACAAATGAACCGGCACGATGGCTTTCGTGCGATGGGTTATAGCAGCTTCGATTAATTCGGGATTTATCAAACCTGTATCAGGGTCAATATCAACCAGCACCGGCTTTGCGCCGGTAGCCGATATTGCCAGCAGAGTAAACAGGGCGGTCTGTGGGGTGGTAATTACCTCATCACCGCTACCAACGCCACAAGCCATCAAGGCAAGCTGAATTGCATCTGTACCGTTCGCAACGCCGAATACGTGCTTTACCCCAAGGTATTCAGCAAATTCTTTTTCAAATGCGCTACACTCTTCGCCTAAAACAAAAAAGCTGCGCTCTAAAACCCGCTCGATTGCAGTATCGATTTCCTTCCGCAAAAGGTTATACTGGCTTTTTGTTTCAAATATTGGAATGTTACCTACAACATTAGCCAAACTAATAACTCCTCTGAGTATTATTAAAAATAATATTCCTTGTATTTATCATAATATTCTATAGTGTGCTTCAGTCCGGTACGCAAATCGATAGTGGGTTCCCAACCGAGCATTGCTTTTATTTTACGATAGTCGCCATAATAATCTCCAATCGAGATAGCTTTTTTCGCAGGCGGCCAAGGTACAAGCCGATAACTGCCCCGTTTTGCTAACTCAATCATAGTTTCTACTTGTTGCAGCAAAGAGTAGGGGGCACCACCCAGATTAAAAAAATGACCGTTACTTGCTTCTATCGCACCGACTCTTAAGAAAGCATCAACCACATCATCCACATAATTCAAATCTCGAAGCTGAGAACCATCTCCGAATAACTGGGTTTCCTTATTTTCCAGTATCAATCGGAGTAACCAGCCCTGACTGGTCAAGCGATTATCTTTCATCCACTGCCGGGGACCATAGCAATTGGTCAGGCGTAGAGAGGCAGTCCGCATCCCATAAACGCTATGGTACAACAAGTGATAACGCTCACCTGCTGCTTTATTAATCCCATTTACATCCACAGGACGAACTAAATGATTTTCATCTACCGGCAGATAATCTGGATTGCCATAAATCTGCCGTGTTCCCGCATACACTATTTTAACGGTGGGATTTATCTTGCGGCAAGTTTCTAGTAGAGCTAACTGACTGCGACAATTTATTTCCAAATCGGTAAAGGGGTCAGACATACTATCGAGGTGACTAATCTGACCTGCTAAATTAAAAATATAGTCAATATCATTTACCAAATAGGACATGGAATTTTGATCGCGCACATCCGAGATATTAAAGTGAATCTTACTGATAATATCTTTCAGATTAAACAGATTCCCACCATAGGTTGGGATCATCGAATCAACTAAGGTTACATACGCTCCGATTTCCACCAAGCGGTGCGCCATGTTTGAACCAAGAAATCCCGCTCCCCCGGTAAGGAGAACTTTACTGCCTTTATATGCGGTCAGATAATTATGTTGGTTAAAATCCGGCAAATTAAAGCCCCTTTCGTTAGAAAATCAGTAGCTAATCTAAACCATTATATAACATCTATTACCCGCCTTGTTGACAGGCTGCAAGCGCGGCTTTATCATAATTCAGCATTATATTTAGAAATAGCCTGGCAAGGTAAAGGGAGAAAACGATTGCGTATCAGAGTAAAAGTTCCAGCCTCATCTGCAAATCTTGGTTGTGGATTCGATGCCTTTGGATTGGCATTGGCGCTATACACCGATTTTATATTTGAAAGTGGAACCCATGAAGGGGAGATGTTGGTTGTAAGAGGCGAGGGAGCCGATAAACTATTAAAAGAACGTTGTAAGCTGGTATATGACGCAATTAGAGTTTACGAGGGTTATACCGGTTATAAAGTGCCCAGTTTTAAGCTGGAAATTGAAAACCGGATTCCTTTGGGTAGGGGTTTGGGAAGTAGCGCCGCCGCCATCGTAGGCGGGTTGGTTGGAGCAGATGCGCTTTGCCGTCGCGCTTATGGTGGTATCAATTACCCTTCCACTAACCAACTGGTTAGACTCGCTACGGAAATAGAAGGTCATCCCGATAATGTATCAGCAGCATTATTAGGCGGTTTGACACTGGCGGTTTCAGCGCCTGCCGCCGCTGCCCCATATTTTGGTTCCAATGCCAGTGATAACGAGCATGAGGATACAGCCCCCGCAGAATTTAAAAACATCGATGGTGGTCCGGCTTGGCGTAACCCATTGGTTGTATCCCTTCCCACTCCCGCAAATCTGACAACGGTAGTATTTATACCGTCTTTTGAAATGAGCACCAAAGAAGCACGTGCTGTTTTACCGCCAAGCGTTACAATGCAAGACGCTGCCCACAACTCCAGCCGAGCCGCCTTATTTATAGCCGCTTTCACTGCTCCCGGTGGAAAATTGGAATGGCTGGCAGAAGCAATGAATGACCGCTTGCATCAGCCTTATCGTGGTCAAATTTTCCCGCAGCTTCCTGCTTTGATTGATGGCGCACAAAGAGCGGGTGCATACGGCGCGGCACTCAGTGGTGCGGGGTCGGCGGTGTTAGCCTTTACTACTCGCGAAAGAGTCCCGCAAATCCATGAGGCTTTTCTGAAAACAGCACGAGAATTGGGTTTAAATGGGCGTACCGAACAATTAGAAATTGCGCTGGGTGGGCCGCTAATCGGGTACGAGCTATAGGTAAAAGGGTGGGCACAACCTTATCTGCATGAGATTGTGCCTCTACTACTACAAGAATTCTTCTAGACGGGCGGCGAGTGAAAAATCCGGCTTTTCTTTGGCGATATATTCAGCACGCATAGTCGGTAAATCCACCATAAGCAACGCAGCCTGTTGCAACAATTTAACCCCCGTCAAATAATCCTGAACGTGGATATTTTCAGTTGCAAGATAAGGCTTGCCCGGTGAGTCATCGGAGACATTGTGATAATTGCCCAATGGAAAAGCTAATCCGGTTGCCTTATAACCGTTCAAAATAGCTGAACTGGCTTCGCATCGTCCCCCGGTCATTAACTGTCGCTGGATTTTGACAGGTTGAGGGGCACGTGCCACTAAATCACAGCCCATCTTGAGAGCGGCTCGATTCAAAACAAACTCTGCTTCTGAATCAAAGGTAGAAAAACGATCACCTGTTCTGATTACAGGTCCTTCACCTTGAATTGCACCGGGCAAAGCCTTACTGGCTTCAATCGAAACTACCAAAGTATCTAGCGGTAAAGCGCCGGATTGAAAAACCATATCTGCGCCAACTAAGCCCACTTCTTCGGCTCGGGTAAAAACACCGTATAAATTGACTTCAGCATCGTCAGTTGCAACTTTATGTAAAGTTAAAAGAGCAGAGGCACAACCAACCAAATCATCTATAACCCGCGCATAAATAAAATCATCGCTAATTTGAAAATCAAGTAAATCCCAAATCCCAAATTTATAGCCTTCCGGTAGTTCAATCTCAGTGTGAATATACAATTCAACCTTACGAGGAGGTAGAGCCTCAGCTTTGTAGCCAACTATTTTCCCTGCCACAAAAGGCTGGGAAGAATCAAGGCTGTAAATTTTAACCTGCGGCGCTCCTTCAAAACAAAGCGGATTAACCCCACCTAACAAGAGAGCAGTCAGGTTTGCGGTTGGAAGGCTTTCAGGAGCGTTTGCTGCGGTTATTTCAAACGCGGGATGGTCGGTATGCGCCATCAGGGCTAGCGGGCGAATATTCTCACCCTTAGAATAATGCGCCAGAATATTCCCCCAACGGTCAACCGTATAGGGAATACTGTATTGCTTTAGAAAAGCTTCGATATAAGCTAGGATATTATTTTCAAAAAACGAGGCAGTCGGGATAGAAACTAAATCACGTAGGGTGTTTAGACAAAATTCTTCGTAAGCTGAATCCATTTAGTTCGCGCTTCCTTTTACTGTTTTGAACTGCGCAATACACCGCTACGGCGTTTGAGTAGAATGCGGGTGAAAGGAATGCGTACTTCCTCGAAAACCTCAATGCTAATAAGAAAGCCTATAAATATAAAAGTCACACCTAGCAAGGTCGCCAAGGAAAAGGCATCAGAACCACTCAAGTTAAAACGAGTTATAACACCGGCGCTACTGGCAGCAAAAGCACCCAACGCAATAAAAATATTACTCAATACCCTGTAAAATCTAATGCGTTTACGCCAGAAAACGAACGCACTTTGGATTGCACCAAATAAAAGAAACCCTGCCCCGAAAATATTAAAGAACGGAGTCAGTACACGAACATAACTGGGAAAGGCTTTACCCGTAATCTCATCGGTTGAATTAACTGGAAGTTGAGATACATCAACCTGCGCTGTAAATACCAACACTCCCGCAGCAATGAAACATATAAGCAGCACACCCAAAACGGGAAGGGCAATTCTACGAGAAGCAATCAGGAAGATTGTACCCATACCAAGAAATGAGCTTGTACCCATCGCGCCTGCCAAATACCAAAGCCGATAGTAGTTGGTGTATTCTATCCAACCGTTAGAAGATCCTAGAAATTGGGAAAAGGCAGCAAGGCAGAACAACAATAAACCAATAGTCCAAATGATCTGGTATGTCCGGTGACGCAGGATAAACTGGTCAAATACCATCAAAGCAAAGAGGAAACTAACGATGCTGGCGAGCAGCGGAAGTATCACCGTGAAATTCATATTTCGCACCCTTTTGTTAGGTCACCCAATTCATATGTTGACTTTGGGCAAGTTGAAATTTTGCTGTTCTCAGGTGTTGAGGTAGCCAGATTTTAACATATTTTTATAAGAACTCATATAGGGTTCTTACCTTATTTTTGTAAATTTGGAACTCAAAATACATGGGGCGAGCAACAAAAATGCCCCTTACCAACTGGAAGGGGCAGCAATTGCAAATATTATTTCGAAGCCTGAATTGAAGCATGTTTCAGGGTATTCAAGCGGGAACGGCGTATTCCCGCAAACCAGAACCCAACTCCTGCACCGAGCAAAAGTAATTGCGGGATGGTGGTTTCCCATGTGGGGAAAATTCCAAAAAAGTCACTAGTGGGCAAGAATGTATTGGTATTAGACGATATAACATTGGCTACTTGCAAAGAGTGGATACCCGTTCCTAAAAATTTGAAGCAAAGGTAGAAAACCAGAATACTGGCTACTATAAAGAATGGGCGTAAAGGTATTCGTACTCCCACTACCATTATTAAAATACCAATTACCAGCATAATTGCCAACCCAATGCCCAAACCGACTAGCAGGTCAAATAGACTGATTGCGCCTGCCATGCCAAGCAAAAATAATACGGTTTCAGCGCCTTCCCGGAACACTGCCAAAAATGCCAGCAAAGCCAAACCAAACAAACTACCTTTTGCCAACGCATTGCTGGTTTTTGCACTGATATAGCGTTGCCATTCCCTTATGTTAGACTTGCTATGCAGCCAATAGCTAACATAGACGAGCATTGCCGCTGCAAATAAACCGACAAAGCCCTCCATTACTTCCCGGTTGCCGCCGCTAAAAGCGTTGGTGAAAATCAACTGAATCAGTACCGCCAGCACAATGCTTATTCCCAACCCCCCTATAGCGCCGCTCCAAACCCATTTCTGTCCGCTTTTATTATCCGATTTTCGCAAGAACGCCAGTAAGGCAACCAAAACCAGCAGAGCTTCCAGACCTTCCCGCAAAATTATTGCTACCGCATCGAATATGCCATAGTTCCCGGCATTGTTAAATGGCTCCAGCCGCGCATACATTCGATCCAAAACTTCTTTAGCTTGAGGTGAGTTTTGAGAAAGCAAGTTGAAAGCTAGGCTCATATCATTTTCAGTACCGGTATATGCCTCTACCGAGCGAGTTTTTATTTGCCCCTCCACCTCTAGCCATGCCACCTGAAACTCTTTTACCTCGTTTAGCGCAGAGGCATAGTTACCACTGATAACATAATTGCGAGCGTCATCAAGCTTGCCCAGCACAGTGCTTACCGTAGGCGTGCTATCAACTGCTGTGGCGCTATCACCGGATGCGCTACTCTGAATGAAGGCGATGTTTATATCGTACAGATTGTCCAGCGTTTCAGCCACTTTAGCGGCATTCTGTGTGGCAAAGGCTTCGGTAATATCGCGCATTTTGTTTTCAATATCAAGGTAAGTTTGTCTGGATTTTTCCTTTACCCCGTCTTCAACCGTACTCCATGAGCTTTCAAAAGTCTTGTAGGCTTTCTGCGCCGCCGCTAAATCTCCTGACTTAGCCAGTGAAAGCGCCGTTTCTACGTTGGTGTTAAGCTGCTGAAGCTCTTCCTCTGGACTGGCGGCTTGCACCGGAATTGCAAGAAAACTTAAAAGAAGAACAGGCAATAATATTAGTACCCACAACCGGATTTTCGAAGGTTTCACAAAGATAGCGGAATTCATCTTGTCTGGCTCCCACACATTTATTGGTTAATAGCCGGATTAATCATTGTTAGTATATGCTAATGTTTTTATATTGTCAAGGCTAACAATAAAATGAGCCTGCATATAATCGCAAGCTCATTTCTAGCTACTCTTTTGGGGATTACTACAACCTAGCTACTACTGCTATTATCAAATGAAGTACATTTGAATATGTTTTCAAATGTTCCACCCGAATTTACAAAGGTATTAGTCACCAGCTTCATTTTTTTGAACTTCACTCCAATTATTTGCAGCCTATACTGGGTGCTCAGAGCATGACTCGTCAAGTTTGTACCGTCAATAACAATACTAGGCCCGTTTATACAATCGGTTAACTCTCCAATTTTAAGCTCCTTATTGATTACAGGCAGAGTACTGCCGGACACAAATGTAATCGGCTGGTTAGCCTCAAGCCTAAAAGTTATGGTATCACCGGAGTTGGCGTTAGCAATTGCGTATGAGAAAGTTCCTTTAGCACCATCATCTGTATTTTTATATACTAAGGTTTTCGGTGTTTCATTTACCGTCATTAAAAAAGTATCTCCGGTACTACTACCGAGCTTTGCTGTCAGGGTATAAGCAGAAGCATTTGCAGTGGAATCTTTATAATAAACATCTATTCCGACAGTGCCCGCCGGAATGGTGGCTGCGCCAGAGGCTATGCTAGAATAACTACCATTAGCAAGGGTGAAGAAAGAACCGGTACCACTTGAACTGGTAAGATTAACGATACTATCGGTATCACTTACCATCCGATTGCCATTAGCATCAACCAACTGAACATGTATTGCGGTCGAATAAACATCGGCAGGAACTGTGGTGGGGTGGCTCGTAAATTTTACATCGCTTGGCGGATTAGTGCTAAAGCGCAATACCCGATTATTGCTTCTATCCACAACATACAACCTACCGTAAGCGTCGGTTGCAAGACCTTCCATAGCATTGGTTAATTTATCAGTCAGACCAAACTTACTGTTGCTCAAGCCTGCTGATTTGGAAGTAAGATCTGATTGTCCCAAAACCCCATCGGCGGCTTGCCCATTGGTAGCTGGAATCACAGAGCCTTTGTAACTCCAATACAGTACGCGCGCATTACCGCTATCGGCGATAAAAAGATTACCATTGGGATCAATAGCTATACCGCGTTGGTAATACATAGTATCGGCATACGCATTAAGCGGGTAATCAGTGGCAGAGACCATATCAGGTTGACCCAAAACTTTGGTAGCGGTTGTTCCTCCTGAGTCAAAAGGAGTGGGGAAGAATAGAGTGCGATGGCGATAATAATCATTTACATAGAGGTTACCTTTCCCATCAACCACAATACCGCTGGTTTCAAAGGTATTAGATGAAGTGCTTGGGTCAGAATATTGAATTGGTGCATCAATAAAACTGGTTTTTCCTATTACCAGACTTGGAACAGAGCTTACCTTAGGAGTAGGATAAGCTAAAACCCGTTGATTTTTGGTATCAGAAATGTAGAGACGGTTTGGGTTTACACTAGAATCTACAGCTACCCAACCCGGATTACGTAAAGTAGTTTGAGAGGGTGTCCAGTTATCATTATAAGTTGTCAAGTCCGGTTGTCCAAAGACACGATCGGCTATAGTATCGGTAGCAAAGGGATTCAGATAGAGCACTACTCTATTATTACCGCTGTCAGCTACGTAGAGGTTGCCATCGACATCTACCGCAAGACCCTTAGGTAAACTCAAGGAGGAGGCGGTTGGAGGGTCTGGCATAGCTACGCTCCAAAAATTAGGCTGACCGATTACAATATCGGCAGGCGCGTTATTATTTGCCAGTGAACTTGAGTTCCAGCCCAGCACCCGGTGATTTGCGGTATCGGCTACATAGAGGCGATTTCGTACTTTGTCATAAACTACGCCACCGGGGGTTTTTAGCATAGCAGAGTCTGCAAGTGCATTAGCACCCCCAGATGTAAAAGTGGTTTGACCGAGTACAAAATCAGCAGCAGGCGGTACAGTTGAGGGACTGGTATATTCCAGCATCCGATTATTTACCGTATCTATCACAAACAAGTTGCCTGAAGCATCAACTTTTACATCTTGCGGTCCCCAAATACTATCATTTGCAGTGCCGGAAGTCTTGGTAGTAAAGCTTCCTTGTTGCCCGAAAACCAAACTAGCTTGAGAGTCGCCAGCGAAGGGGCTATTAAATTTTAAAACGCGGTGGTTCAATTTATCTGCCACATACAAATTCTGAGGAGTATTAGCATCAAACGCAACACTGTTAGGACTGTTTAAACTCTTATTAGTAGGGGGATTAGTTGCAGAGTTGGAGGTAAAATAACCTCCTTGACCAAATACATTATTAGCTGAGAGATTATAGGTTGCTGAAAGAGGACTGGTATAAAGTAAAATCCTGTTATTATCGCTATCGGCAACTGCCAAAACGCCTGAACCGTTAACAGCTAGACCGCGCGGATTTGATAAAGTATTTATTCCGGGAGTAGCACTTTGATTTGCTGAATTAGAAGTAAGATCTGATTGTCCAATAACACGGTCGGCGGCAGGACTAGCTACCAAAGGGGTATCATATTCCAGAACACGGTTATTGCTTGAGTCAGCTATAAAAAGATGCCCTGACGAATCGACTGCTACCCCATTCGGATTGGAGAAATTATCGGCAGTTGCGCCACTACCTTTGGTGATAAAACTGCCGCCTTGCCCTAGTACATAACCGGCGGCTTTACCGGTATATGATGAAAATGTACTGTTATAGGCAAATACCAGAACTCGGTTATTTCCGCTATCCGCCACATAGAGATTGCCGGATGAATCCAGCGCCAGCGCAGTTGGGGCATTCATACTTGAGGAAGTTGGGGCAGGAGCAAGGTTATTTCTAAAATTAGCTTGCCCAAGCACAATATCTGCCATGCGGCCGCTTACTATAGGAGTGCTTATATTCCAACCCAAAACCCGATTATTGCCTGTATCAGAAATAAATAGACGGTGGTGGGGAGTGTCAATTACGAGTCCGCTGGGAGAGGAGATGCCCGCTGCGCTAAGAAGATTGCTGGTAGTAAAATCAGTCTGACCAAGTACTAGATTAGCGGTTGAGGAAACGCTAGGCGCTGCAATTACTTCAGGAACTTTGAAAAGAGTGGCTGCTAACGTAATGATTAAAATGCTGACGAGGCTGGCGACAGCTAACGCTCCTGCAATATACCATTTCCGTTTACTTAACCCACTTAAAGGCAAGGACATTTTAGAGCTACTCAATTTTCTTAAACCCCCCGGATATATACATTTACAATATTAGGATGATGCTATAACGCCTGTTTCAGAAATGCAGTAATGCTCAAAACTCTGATACGCCTACACTTAATTAGCAGTACACTTAATTATAGATTTGATTAGTAAAGTAACTATTACAAAATACTACAAAATCAATTACTAAGCTGTAATTTGCATGACACTTACCAAGAGCTTTATGCTATAATATTATTTACCTGTTATTTACCTTTTGCTAATGGAGGGGTTGTATGCCCAGTGTTAATAATATTAGCGAGTTAGTATTTTTTGGTTTAATAGCCGCCGGTTTAACGGTTGTAATTTTGCTAGGCGTTAAATACAGTCCAGCAAGTAGGCGCAAGGATGAAGAGGAAGAAAATTGGGATATTAACAACCTTTCTCCCCTTCCCCCAAGAGCATCCTATGCTGATCCGGTTTCAACAAAAGTTATTCCCGCCAGCCTGCTAGTATTTGGAATAGGGGTAACGGCAGCTTTTATTTACTATTTTATTACTAGGGGTGGGTTTGGTCCGGGTAACTAAAAAAATAATATTAAACAAATTCTGATAAATTTATAAGGTTTCTTCAAATGGATTGTAAGCTGAAATCCAATTTCACTTTACATTTATCCTGTGAAGCATTATTATCATGTTTTGAAGTAATATAAAAAAGGAGACTTAATTAAGTCCGTGATAAGAGGATAACTTGGACGTAGAAAGTGAAGAGATGATAGCGCAATTTCGGAAGCGTTATCCTTTCCCCCTTGACCCATTTCAGGAAGAGGCGATCCAGGCACTGGCAGTAGGCGAGTCGGTAATGGTAACTGCCCCCACCGGTACTGGAAAAACAGTTGTTGCCGAATTTGGTATCTTTCGAGCATACACTCAACGTAAACGTGTATTCTATACCACCCCTATAAAAGCCCTCAGCAATCAAAAATTTAAGGACTTGCGTGAACAATATGGTGATGCAGTTGGGTTGCTGACAGGCGATATTATTGAAAACCCCAATGGTCACATTATTGTTATGACTACCGAAGTGATGCGTAACATGCTATTACAATCACCTTCGGAATTTACGCATACCACCTGCGTAGTATTTGATGAAATACATTACCTTGCAGATAGCGAACGTGGTACAACTTGGGAAGAGTCTATTATCCTCTGTCCTAAAAACATTCAATTGGTATGTTTATCCGCTACAATCAGCAATGCTCAGGAAGTAGCAAGTTGGATAAGCCAAACCCACCGACCCACTCGGCTGATAAGCCATTCCAAACGTAGTATTCCGCTTGCCCTATATTACTTCCTCGATGGCAAGCTAAATCAAATCATTAATAATGAAGGCAAGAAAGTCGTTGATTTCAAGGGCGTAGGTGGGGAAGCCAAGCGCGGATTCCGCAACCGACTTCGCGATTTACGAGACCCAGAAACGGATGAACGCAAACGTGAGCGCCCCGAACCTACCCAGCGTGACATAGTTGAAGCCCTAGAACAGGGTGGAATGTTGCCTGCGATCTATTTCATGTTCAGTCGAAACGATTGCGAAGTAGCTGCCGAGTTAGTGGCACTAAACCGACATAGCTCCACCCGTGACCCCAAAACCCTAGCGCAAATTGATGAAGTATGTACACGTTATCTCAATTATTTGGAAGAAGAAGACCGCAAAATTCAACAGGTCAAGACTATCATCACGTTGGTAAGGCGCGGATTTGGTTTTCATCACGCGGGGTTGTTGCCGATCCTAAAGCAACTTGTAGAAGAATTATTCAGCAAGGGCTTGATGAACGTGGTATTTGCTACCGATACACTGGCATTAGGGGTTAATATGCCGGCAAAAACGGTAGTTATTGGCAGGCTAACAAAGTTTGATGGGCAAACCCGTCGCCCGCTTATACCTAACGAATTCCAGCAAATGGCGGGTCGCGCCGGTAGGCGTGGACTCGATATACAAGGACACGTTGTAGTACCATACAGCCCTTGGATTACATTTGAAGAAACGATTCTAATCGCCACAGGTCCGTTATTACCGATTGAAAGCGCTTTTTCTGTACGCTATAACTCGGTATTAAATCTGTATGATCCTCCCGCCGGTGAGCGCATTTTGCAAATCCTGCGCAATAGTCTGATGGAATTTCAGCAGAGCAGACGCTTACGGGAATTAGCTCTAGAAGTGCAACATACTCAAAAGACTTATGATCTAGCAAAGGTCGGTTGCCTTATCGGTTTACCCGAAGGCGAAGAGTTATTGCATGAATATGACAGTCTCGGACACAAAATTCAGGAAAACCGCAATGAGGAAAGACGGGCAATAGAAGAAGAAATCCGGTTGAGAAAAAAATTAGACGAAGCGCCTTGGCATCGCCCAATGCGTGAAACGCTTCGCCAAATTTTCCGCACGCTCCAACCGGGTACATTGATTCATTGTGAGCAGAATGGCTGGGGCATATACCTAGGGCGAAGCAGCGAAGGTGGCATCGGCTTATTCATATTCGGGGACAAAACGGTCAAACTGGAAGAATATCGCACAATTGATTATATGCCCCCCGAACGTTTCCAAATTACCCTGCCTGATTCTCTCTTGAAAATCGAACGTTCAAATTTCAGCATATCTGAATGTGCAACGGCTGAGGAATTAAATGCAATTGCCGAGCAATTGCGCCAAATCAATCTGCCCGATCTGGCAACTTGGTTACGAGAAGCCCGTCAGGAAGCTTCAAATAAATATACCCCGACCCTTATAAAAGTTCAGAATCGCGCTCAGCAGACTAAAGAGCAAAGCTTGGAATTAAAAGAGCAAGAACAAAAACATCCTTGCCATAGTTGCGATGTACGGAAAAAACACCGCTCGCTACAAAAAGATTCGGCGCGATTATTGCTGGCACGCGACGAAGCCCAAAAACTTTACGATGAGCGCAAGCATTACGAGGAAGGTAGGCTGCGGGGTACGCTTAAGGGCTTGATTTCGGTTCTTAAACGCTTTAATTTTATAGATAAGGAAGGCTATCCCTCTAGTAAAAGTTTGTGGTTAAGAGATGTTTTTGATACCAATGGCTTAATAATAATCGAGATGGTTAGTCGGGGTTGGCTGGAAGGGTTACAACCGCAAGACTTGGCTGAGGTGTTTAGCTGGTTTGCCTACGACCGTGATTTTGAATTTCTTAATCGCTTTGTACTTTCGAGACCTCTAAACGAATTGCGTAAAAAACTCGATGAGCTTGAACGAGAAGTTTTTGCCGTTGAACGTCAGAATGAATTGCAAATCACGAATGGCTATAATATTTACTACTTCGGGGCGGCAAGAGCATGGTGTAGAGGGGTTAGCCTTACCAGTATTCTGGAAAAAATGCAACTGGCAGAAGGCGATATCATTATTACCTTTAACAAGACTCTTGACTTGATGCGTCAGGTACAGGACATGCTGCGAATGCACGACCCGGACAACAATCTGATACCAGTGTTGGCGGAAGCTCGCCATATGATGCGGAGGGGTGTTGTCGAGCAAATTTATAATGTCGGCTTTGGCGTGGTAAAAGAGGAGCTAGAAGCACAAGATGATGATGAGCAACCTAAACAGGACGATAGCGTGGAAGCTCAAACCAAGCTCATGCAACTTCTTGAGGAGGAAGACGAAGAAACTGATGAAGTAGCGGTTGATACTACCAACCGTCGTCGCTTCTCTCGCAAACGAAACCGTCGGACTTAATCGAACGACGGTAACATTATAAAAAAGGTAGAGCCAATTCCCGGTTTACTGGTAGCCCATAAATGCCCGTTATGTAGTTCAATCAGTTTCTTGGTAAGCGCTAAGCCCAACCCGCTACCGCGCTGTACAAGTTCGGAAGAATTTTTAGTGCGGTAAAAAGGCTCGAAAATATTGGGTAAATCTTCTTGATCAATTCCGATTCCGAAGTCGCGGATAGCCACCATAAACCAAGAGCTTTGAGAAGCCGCTGAGGACACGGACTGGGGCAAATTAGCTAAATTCTCGAAATATTCGCCTACTAAACAAGATACGCTTATTTCTACTGGCTTACTTTTGTCACTGAATTTAAGAGCATTACTGATCAATCGATTTAGAGCATCACTCAGTTTTTCTCTATCAGCATGGATACTGGCTTCTGACACTTTGGCACTGCTCAAAGTAACGTCAATTTTACGCTCCGGATGTGAAGCCAAAACATTCTCAATAACACTTTGTAGCAAGGTATAAAGATTAAAGTGGTTTCGGGTAAGTTCAAGTACGCCTGCCTCAATTTTTGATATATTTAGCATACTTTCAATTATTTTGCTTACCCGCATGCTTTCTTGATAAATATTGTGAAGCCATTTGCGGCGCAAAGTAGGTTCAACTTCACGAGTTAAGAGCAACTCGGCAAAACCAACAATCCCAGTCATTGGAGTACGTAATTCGTGGCTGGCAGCAGCTACAAATTGGCTTTTAAGTCGTTGTAATTGTTTTTGTTTGGTGATATTTTCAATAAGCGCACCCCAACCCATTACTTCGTGGTTGTTATCCATAATCGGGAATGTAACCAGTTGTAAATCCATTCCCAATGGTTCAAGCATCCTGATTTCGAATTCTTGGCTTTTCTCAGGGGCAGAAAGTATCTTTTTGACTTTTATGTTAAAGCCTTCTATATCACTTATTAGTGGGCTGAATTCGTCCACCAAAACTTCAAGTGGCTTTCCAACAAAATAGTTACCGGAATGACCCGTTGGTTTGGTTATACGTTTATTAATTAAAATGATATTGCCATCCAGCCCAACCACCACCAACCCTGCGCCAACGTCATTTATGATGGCATCCAAACGGCTGCGCTCCATTTCGAGATTTTGAAGCAGTTCTTTTTGAAGGCGTTCTGCCTCAAGACGTGGTCCGATATCCCGGAAGACGGACACTATCATCGTTAACTGACCATCGTCATCTATAATTGGAACCGAAATCATGTTCATAGCTACTTTTGAGCCATCAGTACGTTGCCAGAGAAGTTCACCCTCAACTGTACGTTTTTCAAGCAGCGCACGAGGGGCAGGCAGGTCATATTGATCTACATTTTGTCCATCCAACGCATAAGGGACAAACCTGCTATCCTCAAGACCGGGATCTATAGCAATGTAATCTCTATCTACTCCTAGCAAGCGATAGGCTTCAGGATTCATCCATATAATAGTGCGATGTGAACTCGATAGCATCACCCCGTCTTTGATATTATTAAAAATAATTTCCATTTCTCGTGCTTTTTCGTAATCAGCCGAAGCAGCATCTTGGAGGTGCTTCTTGCTTAGCACTTCATTGGTAGTATCAATAAAATAAAGCACTAACCCGTTTGCCTGCTCTGGATTATCAGGAGAGGTATATGGGCAGATATGTATAGATAAATAAAGTGGTTTAGGGTTTTGACCAGTCTGCGGTATCATGTAGTTAATATCACGCAGATCCAGCGGTTCATTATTTTGATAAATGTAATCTAATGCTTCAAGAAGGGATTCAGAATCGGTATGATAACCATATATTTCAGCAACTGTATGACCGATAATCTGTTCCGGCGTACTCCAGTAGACTAAATTAAGATATTTTTCGTTTCCAACCACAATTCGGTGATCAGGACCAAAAGTGGCAAGCATCCCGATAGGAGCGTGCATTACGAGCGCCTGCAAAGTGAGGAAATCTAATTGTGGAATAGTTTTGGACGAATCAATCATCTAGTGTGTTTTAACGTATTAGATCTAAATAGACATCTTCTAGAGTTGCCGTTTGCTCTTCTACATACTGAATCTCAGCCCCAAATTCAACAATACATTTTACCAATTGTGGATTCTGATTATCAGGGTCATCGAGCGATATGTACATATTATAAACGTTTTGTGCATCTATATTAATAGATTCCAGTGCTACTTGCTGCACAAATGGTAATTTGCTAACTTCTGATTGCAGCCCCGCAACTTCCGAACGCAATTGTACTCTAACTCTTCGAGAATTGACCCCAAAACGACGGCGAAGGTTTCTAGGAGAATCGATTTGAATCAAGCGGTTCTTGAAAATCCCAATGCGCTCACAAAGCTTGTCAGCTTCATCCATGTTATGGGTAGAAAGAAAAATCGTGCGTTTTGTATTCTTTAAAGTAACAATCGCATCCCGTACAGTTTTGGCAGATTCGGCATCCAACCCGGCAGTTGGTTCATCCAGAAACAAGATTTGTGGACGATGTAATAAAGCTCTACCGATTGCCAGTTTTTGTTTCATGCCTTTACTAAAAGTAATAACCTGATCATCCCGCCTATTCCACAAGGATAACCATTCAAGCACTTCCTGTACACGCTGTCGCGCCTCAGCTTTCGAAAGAGTGTACAACTCGGCATAGAAAAGCATATTATCTAAAGCGGATAATTGCTCGTACAAACCGGGCGTTTCAGTGAGCAAACCGATAGAAGCACGTATTTTATCGTTTTGACTACCCAACTCAAAGCCGTTGACCCATGCTTTACCGCCACTGGGTTCGATTAAACCGGAAAGCAAACGAATAGTAGTAGTTTTTCCAGCACCGTTTGGACCTAGAAAACCAAATATTTCGCCATCTGCTACCTCAATTGTCAGGTTTTCGACGGCATTTAAGCTGCCGAATCGCTTGGAGAGCCGTTCGGTTTTAATCATTGAGATTTAGAAATAAGCGGGCAATAAACAGAACAAGTTACAACCCGCCGACCAAGTTATCAGGTTCTTATATATCTAGCCCAGGTCTCGTTACCTTTGGCTTGACCTAACAAAACTACTGTAATATATGCCGGTTTTACGGGAGCAACCCGGGGGTACATTTTTGCTTCTGCCGGTAACTTGTTGCCCTTTTTCCGATTGCAGTTTACACAGGCAGCAACAACATTTGTCCACTCGGTTTTACCACCACGCGACTTGGGTAAAACATGGTCAATAGTAAGCTGATTATCCACAACCCCACAGTACTGGCAAGTATAGTTATCACGTGATAGAAGGCTGCGTCGGGAAAGTGGGAGATTAAAGAAACGAGGAACCGGAACATAAGTCACGAGACGAATTACCAGCGGATAAGGGAAAGAGGCTCTTTCCGCTCTTAGTTGCCGCTCCACACTCGCCTCAATTACTTCGGCTTTTTCTTTTAGCAGCAGTACGACCGCTCGCCTTAAAGAAACAAAACTGATAGGCTCGTAAGTAGCATTCAGCACTAAAACCTTGCTCATTGGCTATCCTTCTTGACTCAGCGCGCCTACAAGTGGCAGTTGCATCGCGTTGTAATCACTATACCGGCAAGCCTTACAATGACTACCGGCTTTCAATGAAGTATCCCATTTTTTTAAGAGCTGTAGATTGGGCAATCCATATTGATTTGCCCCTATATATTGTATGAGTCCAATTAGCTATTGTCAACACTATGTTGCAATGTTTCCGATTTCCCGATAAAGAATTGACTGGCTTTTATAGCTCTGTTATAATCATAAAGTTACATGCGGGAGTAACTCAGTCGGTAGAGTGTCTGCTTCCCAAGCAGAATGTCGCGAGTTCGAGTCTCGTCTCCCGCTTTTCTTAAGACCTTTCCAACCGGAAGGGTTTTTTTGTTTCAGGAGGGGGAGAATTGCAAACATCGGATGAGAATGTAGCAGAAGTATTGAACCGCTTGCGAGAAGAAGTACGCTTACGCCGCGAAAGGCTACACGGTTCGGAACTGAGCGAACTACGCAGCGTGATAAAACAAGCAAATGAGCTTTGGAATGTCAGCGCCCATCTTCCCATTACATGGGGCACACCACCCCTAATCGGGCGGGCGATTGCATATGCCAAACGCATAACCCGCCTGTTGTTGCGCTGGTATATTAACCCCATCGTAGAGCAACAAAATAATTACAATGCCGCTACCACCCGCGCTTTGTTACAACTCAATGCCTATCTTGAGCAATTAACGCGGGAGGGACATGATATGGAACAGCGAATTGCTTCACTGGAAGAACAACTGAAGCAAAAAGCATGAACATAGTCATATGCGCCAGCCAAGTTCCTTTTGTGCGTGGTGGGGCAGAAGAATTGGTGGATGGGCTGGCGAGTGCGTTGCGGGAAATCGGACACCGGGTGGAAATTGTCTCGCTACCCTTCAAATGGTATCCACGAGATGAGCTTGAACGCCAGCCTGTTTTGTGGCGTACTCTAGACCTCGAAAAGCTAAACGGCAGAGTGGTTGATCTAGTTATCTGCACTAAATTTCCTACATGGGCAGTACGCCATCCTCGAAAAGTTGTTTGGTTAGTTCATCAGCATCGCCAAGCTTATGACTGGTATGGCACACCCTTAAGTGATTTTGGTTTGAGTGATAAGGATAGGCGCGCTCGCCGAGTAGTAATGGAAACTGACTCCTTGGGTATCGGAGAAGCCAACGCCGTTTTCACCATTTCTAAAAACGTTGCAAAACGATTGCTTCGTTATAATGGGTTGTCTGCTACACCACTCTACCCCGCTCTTAAACATACCCTTTACCATAATAGTGGGTATGGGGATTACATTTTCTCGCTAAGCAGGCTGGATAGCGCAAAACGGCTTGATATTTTGCTGGAAACAATCAAGCGCAGTCGTAGTGGAGTTCGGGCTATTATCGGCGGAGCAGGTCCAGATGCGCAAAAACTGAAGGAGAAAGCGCACGCACTTGGTATAAACCATCGGATAGAATTTACAGGGCGCATAAGCGAGGAAAAAGCGGTGGAATTATATGCAGGGGCGTTGGCAGTTTATTATGCGCCGCTAGATGAAGATTATGGCTATGCCACACTTGAAGCAATGCGTAGTTATAAGCCGGTACTCACTGCTCCCGATAGCGGCGGCGTACTGGAATTTGTAGAAAATGAGATAAACGGTTATATTTGTGGCAACCCTATCGAATTTGCCGACAAATTAGATCGTTTATATTCAGACCGGGGTTTAGCTGCCAAAATGGGCGAGGCTGGCTTTAAAACCTCAAGCCAGATTCCAACTTGGATACAAATTGCCAATACTCTTACCCAAATAAATTAAGAATCTTCCCCGACATGCTATAATGTTCTACAAATCTCTGGAATAGTTTCGAGGGAGTTTTATAAATGACATCAATCAAAGTTGATAATGTGAGTAGGCTTGTTACTTCCTTAGACCTTATAAAAGCTCAGGTCGAGGAACATTGGCGTGAAGAATGGGAAAATGGAGTCGCCCAAACTTTTTCCAAAGCTAAAACACACAATATAAGTCAACTACCTTACCAATTAGAAGGCACAGATTACATACCGGGTGAAGCGAGCATTGCCACGCTTACCTACATCGAAAATATTCCAAGACCTATCTATCCCCTTCAACTTCGCGAAGAAAATTCAAATTCATCGGTCAGTTTTTCAGCGCATAATATTTACCCCGGTTATTTTAGCAAGCTAATCGACGCGCTACGAACCGATGACCTTGAAGGATTCCTCGAATTTATGAGCATGGAGGGAGCAAAATGGGCGCTGGTAGAAATTCCGGTAGATGATCTTAGTTCACAGGCACTTTCCTATTTTCAGGAAATCAACGCCGAACTACTTATCAGCACTATTCTTGAATATGATGCCGAATCTCGAATGGAATTAACTCGGCAAATGAACAAAATTAACCGCCAAGTATATTCCAGCCTATTAAAGGGTTATATGGAAGGGCATGACCGTTTGGTAATGCGTTCCCTTTCTTCCCACCATTCTCCGGCGGAAGACTTGAACGCCAGCCCCTTATCTCGTTCAGGTGGCGGTTTCCGAGAACAAGTGCGGCGTTCACTGGATGAACTAGAAGCGCTTCACAAAGTTAATAACGCCGTAAATAGTAGCCTTGACCAAAATTCAGTGCTTGATCTTACCGTGCAGGCAGTTGCAGAAGTAATGGGCTGTGATATTTGTAGTATTTATGTCTATGAACGTGAATCGCAAAGTGGGCAGGAAAAAATGGTGCTACGGGCGGCGCATGGACTTAACCAGCGTAGCATTGGCACGATGGAAGTATTGCTAGGTGAAGGAATTACGGGCATTGCTGCCAAAGAAGGGCGACCAATATCGGTTTACGATATGTGGGCAGATAGCCGCTTTCAATATTCTCCGCAACTAGAGGAAGACTCATCACGTTCAATGTTGAGCGTACCTATCATCCTATACACCCGTGAGAAATTAGTAGGCGTAATCGGAGTTCAATCGCGCATTTATCGCAGTTGGACTACCGAAGAAGTGCGCTTTCTAGAAATGGTTGCAGGCGAAATTGCGCTGGCAATCGAAAACTCCCGACTATATCAGCAAACCGATGAGCGTTTGCGCGAAAAAGTACAGGAACTTTCCACCTTGCAAAGGGTTTCCAAACTCATTGCCGCCACGCTTGATATTAACTCGGTACTGGAATTAATGGTACAACAGGCGGCAGAACTGGTAAAAGCCGAAATGGCTTCCATCTATGAGCTAAAAGAAGGCAGCAATTACCTAACGATTGTCGCCAGCCATGGGCTTAGCGGTGATTATGTTAAAAATATGCAGGTAAAATTGGGCGAAGGTCCCGTGGGGCGTGCTGCGGAATACAACCACTCTGAACATGTGTGGGATGCTCACTTTGAATTGCATCCGGGCGAAGAATATCTGATTAATGACCAATATCGTGCTGCTATGTGCGTACCGCTGGTCGGAGCGGAACAGGTTATATTGGGTGTAATCTGCGTTTATACCCGGCAGCAGCGTCATTTTAATGAGGAGCAAATCCAGATTATCTCTTCCTTTGCCGATCAAGCTTCAATCGCCATACAGAACGCACGTCTCTATGAGGAAGCCCAGCGCGGTTTGACCATCAAATCGGCTTTATTACAGGAAATGCACCATCGGGTACGTAACAACCTGCAAACAGTAGCGGCATTACTTTCGATGCAAATGCGCCGGGTACATGATCCACAGGTTGTGCAACCGCTTTCGGAGAGCGTAGCGCGTATTCAAAGCATTGCAGCAGTTCATGATTTATTATGCCGCGAGGATATCGGCGTAACTACAGTAAACGCGGTTGCTAAAGAAATAACCGATATTGCCAGCGTCAGCCTTGTGCAGCCGGATAAACGCATCCGGTTCAAAGTAGATGAAAGTAAAGTGCCTATTGCCAGTAAAGAAGCTACCTTACTCGCAATTCTGGTGATGGAATTGATTTCCAATGCAATTTTCCATGGTTTTCGTGACAAAAATGAGGGTGAGGTGCGTATTAGTTCTTTTATAAGCGAAGGGCGTACCCACGTCATCATCCGTGATAATGGAAGAGGCTATCCCACCGAATTTGACCCTTCCGGCACAAAATCCGGTTTGGGTTTGCAGATTGTACACACCCTTGTAACCAAAGACCTACAAGGTACTTTCCAAATGGAAAATATCAATGGGTGGGCAACCGCTACTATCACATTTAATAGTGTTTATGGTCTCATTAATGATAATGAGATTGATACCGGATTAATTGCATGAGGAAGTTTGACAAGATGAGACCTGCGCGACTACGTCTCAGCTTAAAAAAGTCTGTGGGCTGGCTTCTGATCTTATTGGTATTGTCACAATTATTGCTGGCTTGCGGAGAAGATAACAAAGCGGTAACACCGGGCATAACCGCTCCGGTGACTGCATCTACCAGTGGTGTAAAAAATACCGCTGCAACAACCGCTGCTACAGCTACACCACCACGCACCACTAACGTTGCTGTGCCGACTCCTACATCCCCGCCTAATTTGGTAACATCAAACCAGACTTTGACCTTGATCGGTGGGAATATTAGCACCCTTGATCCGGCGCTTGCGGGCGATACTGTTTCTAGTTTCTTTACACGCCAGATTTTTAGTGGGCTACTAACACTCGATAAAGATATGAATCCGGTTCCCGACCTTGCCCTCGCTATGCCGGATGTCAGCGCGGATGGAACTGTCTTTACTTTCCGGTTACGTCCCGGCTTGAAATTCCACAGTGGCGCACCGCTTACTGCCGATGATATTAAATATAGCTGGGAACGCGCCGCCGACCCCAAACTTGCTGTGCCTTCCCTTGCCAGTAGCCTACCCGCCGCCAATTATATGAACGACATCGTGGGAGTAAAAGAAAAACTAGAAGGTAAAGCTACCGATATTGAAGGCATTAAAGTGTTGGATAGCCTTACGTTACAGGTTAAAACCGATGCACCCAAGCCCTTTTTTCTAGCAAAAATGACCTCTAACACCTTTATGGTGGTCAACAAGGCAACAGTAAGCGCAGGGTTTGATAAACCGGATGGCAGCGGACCATTCAAGGTAATCGAATATCGCAAGGATGAAATAATGCGCCTAGCGCGCAACCCAGAATACCAGAATGGCGCACCCAACCTGATACAGGTGAACATTTTGCTGGGGTCAGCGGCTTCAAATCCACTCACCCTATACGAACAGGGCAAAATTGACTTTGTTTTTACCTCCGGAAATGATGTAGAGCGTTATCTCGACAAGAATAATCCGCTGAGTAAAGAACTAGTTATCAAGCCGCAACTCGATTTGCAGTATGTGGGTTTTAATAATCGTCTCAAACCTTTTGATGATCCTCGTATCCGGCAAGCTTTTAGTCTGGTAGTGGATCGGGCGCGTATTGCGCGGGTTATGTTTGAAAGCCGGGTGGTTAAAGCCGATTCGATTTTACCACCGGGAATGCCCGGGTATAGCGGTAACACTGGTTCACTATCTTATGATATTAACCGAGCGCGTGATTTAATCGCCCAATCAAGTTACCGTAGCGCACAGAATCTACCAAAAATTACAATTTATTCTACCGGTACTGCTATGGCGGGGTTACTACAGCAGGTGTACCAACAAGCCTTTGGCATCGAAGTAGAAGTTCGCCAACCGGATTATAAAGATTTTCAAGCTGGTCTGGCAGCAAGCCAATTCCAGATATATATTGATGGTTGGGCTGCGGATTATCCTGATCCTGAAAACTTCCTACGCACTTTGCTTGGTAATGGAAGCGCCTATAACGATAGCGGTTACAATAATGCCGAATTCGATAATTTACTTAAACAGGGCGATGAACAACGCGATGCACAAAAAAGGCTTGAAATGTATGCCAAAGCCGAGCAGATTGCTTTGACAGACGCGCCGATTTTACCGCTCTATCATAGTGTTAGTTTTCTACTCGTAAAACCTTATGTCAAAGGTTTGGAATTAACTTCATCCAGCATACTTAGCCTAAAAGATGTGTATATTGTGAAGTAGGTGCGTTGTTGTTCGAGCAATTGCGGCAGCGATTTGGTGGCGACCCAAAATATAAACGCGGCTCATCCGATATCGTAGAATTAACGACAGCAGATGTAGCTACTATAAATTTGGGTTGGAATAGCCGATTTAATAGCTCGACGTTGCGCAATCAATTAATGTTGTATCCGGGTCTCTCTCTGCGAGTAGTCGGCTCACAGGATTATATAATCGGCGATTTATGGAGAAGGCACGAAGAGGTGGGGCATATTACCGAAGTGCGGGCACGTACCCACCGAAAAGAATTACTTGAAAGTTTGGAAGCAGAATTCCGGCAGCGTAAGTTGCGGGCGGTAGTTGTAGCGAATGATGAACATGCCGAGAATCCTCGCTTTTATATGGATGCAGGTTACATAGTCCTGGAGAATATAATTTATTACGACAAACCAGACACTATTGTGTATAACTCCTTCCGGGGTGTACCACTTTATACCATCCCATATAATTATCTGATGGAGGAGGATTTATTAATAGTTGACCATGCTGCATTCCCTTGGTTGTGGTGGAACAGTCGGGAAGAGATGGGCTTCTATTCCAAACAACCCGATGTTACCATTCAAATTTGTTATCGTAGCGAAGACAACAAACCAGTGGGTTATTTTGGATTTACCATGTATGAGCGCTGGGGACACCTAGATCGCTTAGCGGTAACGCCGGAATTTCAGGGGATGGGCTACGGTGCATATCAGCTTTCAGTTGCGATCAAAATGATGGAGGCAAAAGGAGCGCGGCGCGTCACACTCAGCACACAACTTACCAATCATCAATCACAAAGGCTCTATGAAAGATTTGGATTCCAGAGAGTACAGAACCTTGAATACAATCTTATAGGGCGTTGGATCGATTAATAACAATTTAGTAAAGGAAATAAGCGTCCTTAATGCGTATTTTGACATTATCGTGGGAATACACCCCAAATGTAGTGGGCGGTTTGGGGAGACATGTAACTGAATTAGCACCGGCACTTGCAAAGTTAGGAGTCGAGGTTCACGTACTAACCCCGATGTTAAAGGGTGGGGATAGTTTTGAACATACTACTAAAAATATATACATCCACCGGGTAGAGCCACCTCAAGCAGACTTTAACGATTTCTTTTCGCTAGCTTGGGAAACCAACCTCAAGCTACAGGAAGCCGCCAATCGGTTAATTGACCATTACAAGCTACAAAACAAACAGTTTGACCTTATTCACGTACACGATTGGTTGGTAGCCTTCACCGGGGGCGCACTAAAGGAACAATATCACATTCCGATGATTGCCACTATCCACGCCACCGAACGCGGACGAGGACGTGGCTACCTTCCGGGCGACCTGCCACGCGCTATCAATAATGTTGAATGGTGGCTTAATTTCGAAGCATGGCGCATCATCTGTTGCAGCGAATATATGAAGTCCGAAGTAATGGATTATTTTGAAACACCTGCCGATAAAATTGATATAGTGGTTAATGGGGTTGACACTGAAAGATTTGATTTGTTGGAAGGTGAAGATTTAAGCGAATTCCGCTCTCATTACGCTTTGCCAGAAGAGAAAATTATATTCTATGTGGGACGGATGGTCGATGAAAAAGGCTTGCGCCCATTAATCGAAAGTGCGCCATATGTGCTCCGAACCACTCCAAATGTCAAGTATGTTCTGACAGGCACAGGTCCGCAATTGGAAGAATACAAGCTTTTAGCTAAAACATTGGGGGTAAGTCACAAATTTTATTTCACCGGCTTCATTTCAGATGAAACCCGTGACAAACTTTACAAAGTAGTGGATGTAGCGACCTTTCCAAGTCTATATGAACCATTCGGAATAGTGGCATTGGAAGCAATGGCAGCACGCACCCCTTTAGTTGTTAGTGATACCGGCGGAGTGAGCGATGTAGTGAAAAATCACGAAACCGGAGTTAAGGTTATTTCCAACGATCCATCCTCTATCGCTTGGGGAATCTTGCATACCCTCAATAACCCTACTTGGACGACAGCGCGGGTGGAAAACGCTTACAAGGCTGTCAAGGAACATTATAACTGGCAGGGTATCGCAGCTCAAACTATCGCTATTTACAAGCGAGTTTTGCGCGAATATAAAGAGAGCGGTTGGGGCAAAAAAGCTTAAAAAGCCGGGCACATACAATAAACTATTTATCCAGCATATAGCTGTGCCCGGAATGCCTAAGCTAATCTAATGCCAGTTTTCCCTCTAGCATACTGCTAAGCTCGGCAATAGGAACGCGAATTTGTTCCATTGTGTCACGATCGCGAATAGTTACAGCGTTATCCTCTAAGCTTTGAAAGTCAACCGTTATACAGAAAGGTGTACCGATCTCATCCTGTCTGCGGTAACGCTTGCCGATGCTTTGGCTTTCATCATACTGTACTACCCATTTGCGACGTAACTTCTTTGCCACTTCTTTGGAGAGATTTACCAATGGTTCCTTCTTACTGAGAGGTAGCACCGCCACCTTAACCGGGGCTATTGCCGGATGTAGGTGAAGCACAATCCGAGTTTCATCCTTATCCGGTTCTTCGGCATAGGCATCAATCAGGAAGGTTAGAGCAGTACGGGTAGCGCCTGCTGCCGGTTCAATCACATAAGGTACTATGTGCTCTTTGGTTTCCTCATCAAAGTAGCTTAGGTCTTTACCGCTATGCTTGGCATGTTGGGTAAGGTCATAGTTGGTACGATTAGCAATACCCTCTAGTTCGCCCCAACCCCACGGGAACTCGTACTCCACATCGCTGGTGGCTTTAGAATAGAACGAAAGCTCATCTTTGGTATGTGGACGAATACGCAGGTTCTCTTTCTTTATACCGTATTTCAAGTACCATTGAAAGCGTTCTTCTATCCAGTAGCTATGCCAGTCATCATCACTACCGGGCTTTACGAAAAACTCCATCTCCATTTGCTCAAATTCGCGGGTGCGAAATACGAAGTTTCCCGGCGTGATTTCGTTACGGAAACTCTTGCCAACTTGGGCAATACCAAAAGGCAATTTGCGGCGCATGCTGCCCAGCACATTCGAGAAGTTATAGAACATACCCTGTGCGGTTTCGGGGCGCAGGTAAGCCACCGAAGCGGTATCCTCCACCACACCCACAAAAGTTTTGAACATCATGTTGAACTTACGTGGGTCAGTTAACTCGCCGCCACAGTTTGGACAAAGCAATTTTCCCGCTGCATCGCGTTTGGTAGCACCATATTCTGCCTCGTAATTGCCTTCCAGCAAATGATCCTCGCGCCAGCGCATTCTACAGTTTTTACAATCTACCAGAGGGTCTGTAAAGTTGCTGACGTGTCCGCTGGCTTCCCATACTGCGCTTGGACCGAGAATGGAAGCTTCCAGCCCTACAACGTCCTCGCGTTCTTGTACCATTGCCCGCCACCACAGGTTGCGCACATTTCGTAGCAATTCTACGCCCAACGGCCCGTAATCGTAGGTGCTGCCAAAACCACCATAAATTTCACTGCTGGGAAATACAAAACCTCGTCGCTTACACAGGGAAACGATTGTATCCATTGTGACATTACTAGCCATTGTTCAGGTGAACCTCCCTAATCATACGATTTGCTCCATTTTCAGAGAGTTCAGGCATACAAAAAGCTCTCGCCTCCGAGCCTGTAGCCCCTGAATCGGTGCTTTCACAGCCCGGGGACGAGAGCTTAACGTTAAACTCGCGCGGTTCCACCCCGGTTGAAATCCTTGCCTTCGCTTGATCGAAAGGCTCCAAAGGACTCCCCCTTTTTTTACAAACCGGCTCCGAAGCCCCTTCCACGCATTTCTTCCCGCTGCCCTCTCAGCCAAACGCATTTTATTGCGCCGGGTACAGTTCTCTGTTTTGGAAAGAATAGATACGCTTACTATTCTTCATCCTTGCCGTTATTCAATTTGGTTTAAAATATTATCACTTTCAAGCTTTTAATGCAACCGTTCTAATGGGTTTTGATTTCTTCCAGATGCCCGGCATGGCGGTTGATTATCAAAACCGGAACTTCGCTCTTGCGCAAAACTTCCTCGGTCACACTCCCAAGAATAGTACGACCTATACCGGTGCGAGTGTGCGAAGCCATAACTATCAAACCAGCGTTCACGGTATGGGCATGGCGTATAATTTCCGGCGCGGGTTGCCCCTGTACAACATGGGTTTCGATATGATGTGTAGGCGGCAAGCGGTCGGTCTCAACCGTTAGGAGATAATCCAACGCTTCTTCTTTTAATTCTTGCGAAGTAAGCCCGCGTGGGAAATACCCCCCGACCGTAAGCGGCGCAGATTCTACCGCTAATTCCTCAAGCGGAGGTAAAACCTCGATTAAATGCAAAGGCGCATTATAGATTTCTGCCATTAATAGCGCGGGTTTCAACGCCACTTCTGCCAGAGATGAGCCATCCAGAGGAACCAGTACAGGTTTTTTAAATATTTCAGAAGTAATCAGTCGGAAAGCTTCAGAAAGATCGGTAGGCTCTTCGTGTTTAGGATGTATCAGCAAAACCGGGCAAATAACCTCATGCAATACTTTGGAAGCAACATTGCCGCTGAATAATCGACCCAAACCAGAACGCCCATGTGTACTCATTACTATCAGATCAGCTTTATAGTCCTGAACTGTCTCAACTATTTGCTCAACAGGACTGCCATTAGCTACCAACAAGCGCACCTGATATGGCGGTTGGTGGTCGGGTAAACCTTGCCCGTTAAGAAATTTTTCAAGATTTTCAAGATAATGCCGGGCTTCGTTGGAAGAACCGTATTCACCATCTTCTACTACTCTTAGTAAAAGAAGTTCGGTTTTAAATTCGGCTGCAAGCAATACCGCAAGGGGTAAAGCTTTTTCAGAAAGAGTGGAGCCATCCAGCGGAACAATTATTTTAGTGAACATTTCTCTCTCCCTGTTCTGTTCAGCACAGCGGTGCCAATCAGTAATTTGAGGCAATTTAATTATACCTTTTTTTCTAGAGCCTGTATAGATCAGGCTTTCTGAAAAGCTAAAATTGCCTTTATTCCCTACTTGCTTTATATTTTTGCTAGATTTGTTACAGTTGTGCTATTACAAATATCAGAGTCTAAATAGGAATTCTACCAAATATATGTCACACGATATGTCATTAATTCCGTTGATTATCATTTCAGGTCCACCCGGTAGCGGTAAAACCACGCTAGGCAGATGGTTGGCAGAAGAGTTGCGCCTACCTTTCCTTTATAAAGATGGGCTAAAAGAAATATTATACGATACGCTAGGTTGGAGCGACCGGGAACGGTCAATGAAATTGGGAGTAGCCAGCATCAGCCTGCTTTACTATACGCTAGAAGTAGAATTGAAAGCCGGAAACGCCTGTGTAGTTGAGAGCAATTTCTTGACGGAGTACGCCACCCCGCCTCTGCTGGAATTGAAACAGCGTTACCCTTTCCGGGTTTTCCAAATCCAATGTTACACCGATAATGAGGCGTTATTCCAAAGGTTGCAGGCTCGCGCCGCTTCTGCCAAGCGTCATCCCGGACATGGTGAAGCGGGCATATTGGCTGATTTGACACCCGCAAGGCTGGTCAGCCGTTACGAACCTCTTGAAATCGGCGGCGAGTTGCTATGTCTAGATACCACCGATTTTGCGCAGGTGGATTACGCGAGAATAAGCGCACAGGTGCATCTATTCCTTGAAACAAGCTGAGAGATGCGTGGGTAAATTCGAGTTTATACAAAATAGAACATTAACAACCGAATTTAAAAAGAGTATTCTATATAAGGAAAAGTCAGCATCGCTGTAATCTAAAGCGTTGGTTAGAACAACTTCTTCCATCTTTTTTAATTTTTAGTGTGTAAAGTAGTATTTGTTTTACAAAGCGGAAAAATACAAATTATGATAATCGAAACAAAGAACCTCAGTCGGCAGGTTGCAGATAAAATCCTAGTCGAAGATATAAACATTCAAGTAGAGCAGGGTGAGGTTCTGGCAATTATCGGACCGAGCGGAGCAGGAAAAACCACCTTTTTAAGATTACTTAACCGTTTGGACGAGCCAACTTCAGGTACTGTTTATTATGAAGGGAAAGATTACAGAAGTTTACCGCCTGCAATTGTGCGTCAGCAAATCGGGATGGTCTTGCAATCGCCCTATCTTTTCCCCGGTTCAATTGCTGAGAATATCAGTTTTGGACCTCGCCAGCGTGGAATAACCCTCAGTTCTGAAAGAATTAGCTGGCTTTTGGAAAGAGTGGGGTTGCCCGGTTATCAGGAACGCGCTATTAACAATCTTTCCGGTGGTGAAGCTCAAAGAGTTTCGCTGGCACGCACTCTGGCTAACTCCCCAAAAGTATTATTGCTGGATGAACCTACCTCAGCACTTGATTCAGAGGCTGAGCATGAAGTGGAAACCCTCTTGAGCGGTATTATTGCAGAAGAGAAGCTAACTTGCCTTATCATCACCCATAATATGGCACAGGCTGCCCGAATTGCCAACCGCGCTTTGTATCTGGTTAAAGGAAAATTAGCTTCAATTGGCACAGTAGAGGAAATTATACATGCTTAGCAACTTGTTTAAAGATCAGTTCATGCTGGGAATTTTTCAAGCAGTCGCCACAGTTACATTAGTTTTGTTGGTCACGTTAGGCGCACGTTGGCAGAAAATCCACCTTGAAAAAGAAGTAATCGTTGCACTAATTCGCGGGATAGTACAAATAGTGCTGGTGGGGTTGGTACTGGTATTTGTATTCAAGGGACCCGGTTGGATTAGCGTATTTATATTGCTGGCAATGATTATTGCAGCCTCCTCTATGAACTATCAAAGAACTAAAACCATACCCGGCGCATTCTGGGTCTCGTTCTATGGAATCGGACTGGGCGCAGGCGTGGTTATCTTATTGATGGTATTAATTGGGGTGATTGATAGCGCCTCTATTTCGGTTATTCCGGTGGGAAGTATGCTAGTCGCCAATGCTATGAATGCTGGAGCACAAGCATTAGAGCGTTACAATTCGGATGTAAAGGCACATATCGGACTCATTGAAGCGGGTTTGGCGCTTGGCGCAACTCCTGAGACGATGGTCGCGCCTTACATACAATCGGCGGTTCATTCCAGCCTGATACCACGTATTGATAATCTCAGTTCTTTGGGGATTGTATGGATACCGGGTTTAATGACCGGTATGATATTGGCAGGGAGTGACCCAATTTACGCAGCTATTTACCAGTTTGCCGTAATCGCTATGATTTATGCCGCTTCGGGCTTAACGTCAATTACCTCAGTATTGCTTATACGCGCCAGAACCTTTTCTACTGCCCAACAGCTAATTCTGCGCCCGATTGAGGTCACTAAGGTAAAATAATCAGCCGCGCAACGCATTAATCATAGCTTGATAAGGCGTAGGGTCTATTTTTGCAGCAATTAGCACCGGCCCGTTACAATCGGCAGTATCAGCCAATACTTGCAAAAGCTCGGCTTCGGTAGTGGCAGTTTTGGCAACTAAACCTAACGCAGTGCCTAACATTTCCCAATCCAACTGTCCCATCTGCACCCCGGTGGGGGCATAACCGCGTTGCAATTGCTTGATTTTAATCAGGCTCAATTCTGCGTCATCAAACACTACCACCCGGATTCGCAAGTTTTCGCGTACTGCCGTTCTTAATTCTGCTAGGCACATTTGCAAGCCGCCATCGCCTGTAAAGGCTACGACTGCTTTAGTGCGATCTAACAAAGCCAGCCCGATTGCAGCAGGCAGCGCAAAGCTCATAGTAGCCAGCCCATTGGAAATCAGCACGTTATTGGGATAATTTGCACGCCACAGCGCCATTACCGGAAACATATGCGCCCCCGCATCCACTGTTACGCGCTCATTGGGAAACGACTTTGCCACTAGTACTACTACCCGATGTGGTAATAAAGCGCCGCTTTTACCTTCAGGGCGCATTGCTTCTAGCTGAGTTTGTACTTCCTGAGAGAGCTTGTAGAAATCCCACCCGTTTTTTATCGCAAGGTTAGAACCAAGTAAGGTTAAATGTTGGGCAATATCTCCCACCAATTCCGTAGTGACGGGCAATTGCTTTTGTTCTATACCCCAACTTGAGCAACTGATAAGCGGCTGAGGATAATCCCATTCTTTTGGAAGTAACTCCACCGGGTCTAAACCTATCGCGATAAACAAATCGGCTTGCTCTAAAATTGGTCTCTCCAGCGCACCGTTTGTCAGCACTCCGGCAAAACAACGATGAACATCAGGAATGACTCCTTTTGCTTTATAAGTAACCAAAGCGGGAATGTTATATTCTTCGCATAGTTGGCGTATGGCTGCCGCTGCCCCGAACGACCGCGCCCCCAAACCTATTAAAACCAACGGTCGGCGGGCTTCTTTTAATAATTTCTCGAGTGCAGGCGAAAGCTTGGTGACCGCTAAATCGGTTACAAACTCAGATTGAACCGGAATAACGGCAGGTTCTAACATTTTGTATTTTGCTTTTGTAACATCTGCACTGATGTCCAGATGTACCGGTCCTTGAGGTAATTGGGTAGCGGTGGTAAGCGCTTGCATAAGGGTATGCGCTACGTCAGTCGAGCGAATTTCAGAAGTCCACTTGCAGATTCCACTGAATATATCTGAATGTGAAATAGTTTGATGCTGCATCACTGCCCGAATACTCTCAGGGTGAACGTCACTAAATACCAGTAACGGTATTCGCTCTAGATAAGCGTTAGCTACCCCATTTGTTACCGAAGCTGCACCCGGCCCAAGCGTAGTCAGGCAAGCGCCGGGCTTACCTAGCGCTTCAGCTTGTGCGCTTGCCATAAAAGCGGCAGCTACTTCAGTTTGAGTTAGCACAAAGGGCAAATCGGCTTTCCCGGCAGCTTCAATAATATCTATATTACTGCCACCACCCGGCACTCCAAATAGATATTGTACGCCCGCATCCTTAAGTGACTGTACCAGATAATCTGCAACCGTAGGCATAACGCACTCCGTCTTACATGTGCTTTAAGGTTTGGGCAATTGCGCCGAATTGTTGCCCTTGCTTGAGCGCGTCTTCAAATTGCATGTCACGCGCCGTTAGCTCTTCGGCTATTTCCAACACCTGTTCAATTCGTCCGGCAGGAATTACAATACTGCCCGTAGTATCTGCAACTATATAATCTCCGGGATTAATTTCTACCCCATCTATATATATTGGTATATTAATTCCGGTTACTTTGGCACGTCTTTTACCTGATAGCGGAGTTACATGACGGCTACCCAACCACAGCCCTGTAGCACGAATCTCATCCAAGTCCCGGCAACCACCTTCAATCAGTACTCCCGTAATATTCCGGTTTGTAGCGGCTCTAGCAGCTAAACCGCCAAAAGTCGATATTTCGTAGCCGCCCATATCAATAATTAAAATTTCCCCTGCGCCGCCAGCAGCCAAAATTGCGCCAACGTTAAAATCTTCTAGCAGGTGGTCGCCTAGTTCTCCGGTAACTTCTTTTACGGTAACCGCTCTACCCGCAATACGTCCTATACCGCTTCGATGTTGTAGACCTTGAATCACACCGGCTAATTCTAATTGATCAAGTGCATCACTCCATGTGCTGGTGGCTATAGCAACACACCTCACCAACAAATTTTCAATATAATTATCAGATATTTCAGTCATAGCCACCTCAACTTAAGCTGGAATTTCGGATAAATAAAGGATTTGCATGTAAATTGTTCTTCAGGGATACTAGCAGAATAATTAAGGGTTGTAAATAAACGTAGTAACAAAAACTACCTCATACCACGCTGCTTGTGGCGGCGATGGTTTATTCTCTGAATCACTTTGGGTTTTTCCGGGTCTATACTTGTTAAACTTGCTTGAAGTGCTTATAATTGTGGGAATGAGCAAGCTTTTGCAGGAAGAAGGGAAATTTAACCTTAAATTGTCCCGGTAGCAGGAGGAGTAAAAATAGAAATGGCTGCGACAGTCACTACCCCTAAAACCCCAATGCCCTCTGCCATTGATTTATATAATATTGATCATCTTCTCAGTGAAGAAGAGCGTATGGTACGCGATACAGTACGTCGCTTTGTGCAGGAAAAAGTAAACCCGGTAATCGGTGGACATTTTGAAGCAGGTACATTTCCGCGTGAGCTAATACCTGAAATCGCCGAATTAGGTTTGTTGGGAATGCATTTGGAGGGTTACGGATGTGCCGGGTTAAATGCGGTGAGCTATGGCATAGCTTGTCAGGAACTGGAAGCGGGCGATAGTGGGATTCGCTCTTTCGTATCGGTACAAGGTTCACTGGCAATGTTTCCAATTTACAGCTATGGCTCGGAAGAACAAAAACAGAAATACCTCCCAAAAATGGCAAGCGGTGAATTTATCGGCTGCTTTGGTCTGACCGAACCGGATTTCGGCAGCGACCCCTCCGGTATGCGCACCAACGCTCGGTTAGAGGGGAATCAGTACGTTTTGAACGGTAGCAAAATGTGGATTACCAATGGAAGTGTCGCCGATATAGCGGTAGTGTGGGCTAAAACCGATGAAGGTATTCGCGGTTTTATTGTAGAAAAAGGCACTCCCGGTTTTACCGCTAACGATATAAAGCATAAACTCTCATTACGTGCTTCTGTTACCTCAGAACTGCATTTCGATGATTGCCGCATCCCGGCAGAAAATGTTTTACCAAACGTTAAAGGCATGAAAGGACCACTTTCGTGCTTGAATGAAGCCCGTTTTGGTATAGCATGGGGTGCAATGGGGGCGATGCGCGCCTGTTACGAAACGGCATTGGAGTACGCCAAAACCCGGGTTCAGTTTGGAAAGCCTATCGCCGGATTCCAATTGGTACAACAAAAACTGGCGATTATGGCAACGGAATTAACTAAAGCACAATTACTTTCACTACAACTTGGGCGACTTAAGGATGAAGGCATTTTACATCCTGTGCAAATCTCTATCGCTAAACGCAATAACGTAAGGGAAGCTATCAAAGCTGCCCGCGAAGCTCGTTCAATTTTGGGCGCTAATGGCGTAACGCTGGAGTATCCAATTAGCAGACATATGAACAACCTTGAATCTGTTTTCACTTATGAAGGTACTGACGATATACATACCCTTATTATAGGACAGGCGATAACCGGAATGAACGCATTCGCCTGATTTTAGAGGAGTGGCACACATACGATGCAACCGCAAGATTGGACTAAATTGGTCGAACAGACCTTTAAAATACCTAGCCTTAATGGACAAAGTAATCAACCTGATCCTTGGATGTTAATGATTGATCAGTTGTGGGAGGCAAACCCCTACAGTAAGCTATTGCCGCTCGACCCGGCTGAAATCATGCATTCAATGCAGCAACTCTGGACAAGTATGTTTAGTGACCCCTCCAGAGTATGGGCAAATTATACCGACTATTTACAGCAGTATAACCAACTCATGGTAGCAACCATGCTGAAGATGTGGGGGCAACCCACCGGTCCGGCGGTTGAGCCAGAGAAAGGTGACAAACGTTTCAACTCGCCAGACTGGCAGCAAAATATCGCTTATGACGCTTTGAAACAGACCTATTTGCTAGGTGCAACCACCCTTCTGAAGTCCGCAGGAAGCTTGAAGGGTCTTGACGATAAGCAGAAGCGGCGAATCACCTTTTATTTACGCCAGTTTCTGGATTCGATTAGCCCTACCAATTTCTTTTTCACCAATCCTCAGGTCATTCATGAAACCATTAAAAGCGGTGGCAAGAATCTGGTAGATGGTTTGAATAACCTGCTCAGGGATGTAAAAACCGGTCAAATTAAAATGACCGATACTGACGCCTTCAAACCGGGTGTTAACCTAGCTATTACCCCCGGTCAGGTAATCCATCGTAGCAGATTGGTGGAGATTATTCAGTACAAGCCTACTACTGAAAAAGTCTATTCTATTCCCGTCTTGTTCTTACCGCCATGGATTAACAAGTACTATTGCCTTGATATGCAACCCGAAAACAGCCTGATTAAGTTTTTGGTGGATAAAGGCTTCACCGTATTTGTAATCAGTTGGAAAAACCCGGATGCCCAAATGGAAGATATTGGGCTTGAGGGCTACCTTGAAATGGGTCCGTTGACCGCTATAAAAGTTATCAAAGAGATAACCGGAACAGATAAAATCAATACAGTTGGCTATTGTATCGGCGGCACTTTGCTTTCTATGACCGTGCCTTATCTAAACGCTATCGGTGATGATACTGTTAATTGCACCACTTTCTTTGTTACGCTACAGGACTTTGAGGAAGTGGGCGATACTTCAGTTTACATTGACGAGCAGTATGTTACTTTCATTGAAGGACAGATGATGGCGCGTGGCTATTTGGACAGCAAAGAGATGGCATCAATGTTCAATGTTTTGCGGGCTAACGACCTGATTTGGAGCAACGTAATCAATAACTACATGCTCGGCAAAGAGCCTCCCGCTTTCGATTTACTGTACTGGAATGCTGATGGAACCCGTATGGCGCGTACCGCACATTCCTTCTATCTGCACAATACCTACCTTGAGAATAACTTGGTTAAACCCGGCAAAATCATTCTTAAAGGTGTGCCGATTGACTTGGGTAAAATCACTCAGGACGTTTATGCGGTAGGTACGCAGCAAGATCACATTGTACCTTGGAAATCGGCATGGCGTATTACCAAATTGGCGGGCGGTAAAAAACGCTTTATAGTGGGTTCAAGTGGGCATATCGCGGGTATTATAAACACTCCTTCCAAAATGCGGGGTTATTGGACTAACGAAGCAAGCGCAGAAACGGCAGAGGATTGGTTCAATAAAGCGCAGCCGCAGCAGGGTAGTTGGTGGTTTGACTGGGCGGAGTGGCTTAAAGCTCGCGCCGGAGAACAAGTATCTCCCCCGCCAATGGGCAGCAAAACTAATCCACCAATATGTGCTGCGCCAGGCACATACGTATTAGAAAGGTAAATAACTCGTTGTCCAATCCCTCCTATTGAAAATGAAGGGGGGATTAACTTTTAGGGTAGTTGTTGCCAAAAACGGAACTATCGTGCTGCTAAATGCGTTTATAACAGTGTAAGGTGAGAATATTTCTCTTACTAATAGTTATCATAATATTAATCGGTTTTATTATTGCACACCTGAGAATTTGCCGATCCTTAATGGAAAGGCATCAAACTGTTAAGGAGAAACAATCGGTACAAACGCTACAAAGTTGCAGCATAAGGTGTGGCAGAGTAAAGAAGCCGAATAAATATGCTGAAGAATACTCGATGCGGCGTGTTTCAGGCAAAGGAATCGGTCAAAATGTGGGTTAGTGAAGCCTTAGCCACTAAAGCTGCAAAAAAAAGTAGCCACGTTAAAGATAACAGCAGTTTTATTGTGGTTTATTATCCCCAACGCGACTCATATGCTTACTTTGTGAGCGAAGCATGGGCAAAACACGATGGAATATGGGAGCCGTTCGAGATAGTTGCAAGATATAGCAAGAAGCATTGGTATAGCAATTGGAAATGCGAACAGCCCGCTTCTAGCGAAAACAAATTAAAAACAAGACGTGGTTACACAAGTTAATATAGGTTACTAGGAAAGGCTCGGTAAATAAGTACCGGGTCTTTCCGGTTTACAGAGAGTCTAGGGTCTGTTAAAGTAATAATAGCGTTTAAGGTATAGATCATCCAAATTTGAATGGATATTATGTCAAGTGAGCCAACGGTGGCGGAAATTCACAAGTTGCAAGGTTTCATGGAAGAAACCTATACACTTATGAGCGAAGCCGAAAAAAAATTAATAATAACCTCTAATACCGAAGAGCGTGCCACAATAAGACAAAAAATTTCGGATTACGAGCGCTACCTAAGCAAATGGCGACAGGAGCTAGATGATTTATTGCACCTAAAAAGTGAAGAACATACCGAAGAAGAAACTCAGGAAGAAGAGCCGGATAAAAACTTTGGGGCTGCCTATTTCTATGAGCTGGCAAGAAAAGCCTTTTCGCAGGGGTTCTTTCCACAAGCAAAGGCTTTGGCGCAAATTGTAAGAGAGCAAGAACCTTATTATCCGGGATTGGAGGCATTTGAACATGCCGTCCATACTGCTTTCGATTCGTCTGGACTAATCTGGGATGAAAGCTTATCGAAAGAACCCTCCCGCCAATCTACAAAAATATCATGGGTGGATCGTCCCCGTACATGGGTGTTGGCTGCCTGTGCGGTGGCTTTAATCTTGATAGTTGCTACCATTACGATCTTGCTAACTAATCCGGCTAATCAAGCTAGTTCTGGTAATAAAGCAACTACTACTAGTATTCGCCTGTATCCAACTCTTAATGTGGTAGTCCAACCTCCTGCGACCGAAGCCCCTTTCCTAGTGCCAACCCCAACCGTTCCAATTCAACCAACCGTTCCACCCGGTCTGGATGATATTATCACCACTGCTAGCAAACCAACATCGCTGCCCTCACCAACTCCAACTAAACGCTAAATAAAACATCTATACTGGAGCCAGAAATTCAAAAAAGCTTGATAGAAACCTTGCATTGATACTAGATACAGTTCAAAATCAAGGCTGCCCAGGGTGATGGGGTCTATTTTTCTTTCGGGGTTACGTCATTAGACTCTCAGCTACCTCTCCATCACCCTGCCTAGTTTTCACCTGTTTTTTATATCATACAAGGCACTCAGTATATTATATACTGCACTTCTGAACAGCCTGCTGCAACAGCACGGGTGTATCTGTATTAGCCGGAACTTCCTGCAAATTTGCTTTATAGATAACCAACGGGACAAAGGGACCTTCACCATAAAAAGAGTGATTAGATTGTCGTATGGTGTAGCAGCCTACAAATGTCTGGAATCTATCGCCAATTAACCTCGAAACAACCACAACCGGAACCGAATAGTAAATAGACCCTGCGGCGCCATTGCTGGTTATATTACCTACACTTAACTGGTCTGAAACCGTATTCTTATAGCCCTGTTCAAATTGGGTGTAAGGCTGTAATACCCCCGACTCTTGCGAACCGCTCTCCCAATAAGAATAAGCGCGGACATATTCTTTTCGATTTATCGAGTTAAAATATGAGCGGAGGACATTATCGGAAGTGCTGCGATCATCCACAAAATTATCGGATTCAATTGGTGGCTTTGCTGCCGGAATAGAAGGAGGGATTCTAGGGTTTCCGGTGGATTGGCAAAGCCCTTCTGCTATAGACTCGGAGTTTGCATCCGCCGCTACCTGTTGGGATTTGATTGTTATAAATGCCATAGAATTAAAGGGTGGTGCGCCAAAATTAATCGCCCTTGGTTGTTGTATCTGGAAGCAAGTCGCTGTGGTGGTATTTACGTTAGAGGCGAACGAACCAGACAAAACCAGCGGGACAGAATAATAAGTTGAGCCAGCAGCAGCACCACTCCAATATGCCCCGATACTTAGTTGCAAGGTATTGAGATTTTTATAAGTATTAGCCAGTGCAGCCGAGGAAGCAGGTGAACCCGGAACTTGCCCACCCCCAGAACCCCAATAGCTGAAAGCTCTAGCATATTCCTGTCGTGAAATGGCATTATAGTAGGAACGCACCAATTGCACCGGAGTACTGCGATCCTCTATAAACAAATCTTTGCCAACGCCAACCTGTAAAAACCCGTTCGCATTAGTTGGCGTAGAAATCAGCGTTACCGTTGGTACAGGTGTTGTACGCACCACCAAACCACCGATAGTATTCTGCGCAACAGTGGTAGGTTGGGTAGTAGTTGCGAGAGTTGTCGCATTGGTTGTGGCGGTTTGGGTAGTCGGGCGTATAGTAGCGGTAGGTACAACAGGTTGGGTGGTTGTTAGCGCTATCGGAGGGGTAGTAGCGGTTGGAGCAATAGGCAAAGTTGTAACATTTTGCGGTAAAGGCGTGGCAGTAGAATCGCCACAGGCTAACAATAAAACGGTACAAATACTAAGCAGTAGCAAACTTAAATATTTGCTATCTTTTTTTGTCATACTTCTCATAGCCTTTCTGAAAATAACCATCTAATCAGAATTCAAATCATATTTGATATGAAATATAACGCTTGAGAAGAGTGAAACGTTATGCGTAAATTCGGTTTTTCCAAATAGGTTTTTTCCAAGTAACAGGAAAGGTAGCGGAAAGAAGCAAGGGCTTTCGTTTTAAGGCAAGGGTTTTAGCCTCTTGCCTTAAATTCTTTTTTATAGTTCCAAGCGAAAGCCCTAGATACAGGGTAAAGATAAAACGAGTAGAATAAATAAATAAAACTGATTTAACTCGCCTGAAGGCTTGATAACCTTTCAGCGGTAATGTCCCCGGTTTGTCCCACAAGCGAAGTAGCAACCGTGGGATTCTCCGAGGAATGACTGAATAGTTGAACCGGTTGACCCTGACGACGGCAAGCCAATGAAAGGGCTAAGCGCGCTTTTTCCAGCAGCATTTCTGCCCTATCTCCATCGGCAGGAGCAATACTTACACCAATATTTGCGGAAACACGCAATTGCTGCCCTTTAATCACAAATGGTTTGATCAAGTTTTGTGAAAGGCGTTCGGCTAATTGCTTAGGGCTGGTCTGATGCTTTAAGCCTGTAACCAATACCGCAAACTTGCCGTTCTCAAGACAAACCACCATATCGCCCTTTCGAAGCGCCGCTTGTAGGCTGATAGCCACTAGCGAACTCAGTTCTTTCTCAGTAGTTTCATGAGCAATTTGATTATAGCCTTCCAATTCCATCATCATTACGGCAGTGCCATTCCCAAACAACCTATCAGAATCCAGCACCGCCTGTAGCTTAGTCTGTAGCCTGTACAATTCTGGTAGGCGTGTTACCGATTCAGTCGGTTTACCGACCTTAACTTGCTGTCGAAGTTGGTTGCTGCGGATTGCCGTCAACGTTAAACGTGAAATAAGCTCAAGCATTTCAAATTCTGATGGTGTTGGATACCGACTCTCGCTAAGATAAAACGAACAAACCCCTAACACAACCCCACTGCTGGATTGCACCGGCATTGACCAACAAGAATTAATACTATTATCTATAGCTACAAAAAAATAATCTTCCCAGGCACGATCCTGCATTATATTAGAAGTCAGTACGGGTTTTGCTGTATAGGCTGCTATGCCAGCACTGGTACTGCTATTACCAATCTGCATGCCATCTAAGGTATATTTGAGAGTCTCAGGCAAGCTTGGAGCGCCACCAAAATACAACCGCCCATGTTTTAGTAGCATTATTCCACAATGTATATGAGGCAATTGATCTTGAGCAAGCTCGGCTATCCGGTTCAATGCTTCATCCAGCGAAACAGACTGGTTGTTAAGCAGTTCGAGAATACGGCTATGATTCCGTATTAATTCAATACCGTTATTTCTCACCTTAAGAAAGTTTTGTATCCGCCTGAGAATAATAGTCCAGTTAAAGGGTTTGGTCTGATAATCGGTGGCACCGCATTCAAAAGCTCTGGCAATAGATCTGTCATCAGAATTGTCACTGATCATAAGGATTGGAATACTTTCACTTCCGGGCATAAGGCGTAAGCGTTGGCAAACTTCAAAACCGTCTAGTTGGGGTAAGTTTGTATCTAATACCACCATATCCGGTTGCCTGCGATTAAACTGGGCAAGACCTGAAAGTCCGTCTGAAGCTTCTATAACATCGTACCCTGCCCCCGACAACACATGTCTGGAAATCAAGCGACTATTCTCATCTGGATCTATTACAGCAATAAGTAACCTATTTATGGGAGTGATATTTTCGCTCATGTTAGACCTCCACCAAAGGCTATTTAACCAACTTTACCAAACTTCAACATTTTTGAAGAAAAGTTGCCGGAGTAAGTACCCCGACAACCTTTCCCGCCTTAATCAAGGCGAAATCAAGCAGGGGTATCTGAAACAACCCTGCTCATACCCAAGCACAGAAGGATGTGACAATAAGATAAAGGGACAAATACCAGAAACAGCTTTAGATTATGAAGTGGTGTGGTGGATAGTTAGCTGTTCCTTACAGGAAATACATACAACTCAAGCGACTGGAAGATAACCAGTATATTGATATTTCATTCCATTAACTGGCGTAGCTTTTCTAAGCTACGACCTCTGGTAGGACCTATACTGGAAACTGGCATATTGAGTTCGGCTGCTATCTGATTATAAGAAAGATTTTTATCATCAAAGAAAAGGTACCATAATAATTTCTGGTTGCGTTTCGGCAATTGCTTGAAAGCATCCCGCACTTGATGTCGCTGCTCCAAACTCAACAACTCTTCTTCTGGTAAAGCAAGCTCAGTTGCCGGTTCAAGCATATACGCAATCTCGTAATTATTTTCATCGGGCGTAAGGGATACGGTTCTTAAATTTTTATGATATTGCCAACATTCTCGGCTGGTAGTAGTTATTAGCCATGCGGGCAACCGAGAATGATCTTTTATACTTTTGAGATGTTGTAATAAAACCATCGAGACGCGCCCAAAAATGTCGCCTGCCTCGTCATCGTCTAAATGGTAACGCTTGCAAATTGTGTAAATTAAACGCTGATGTTTCGAGATAAGCGCTTCCCAAGCTTCTTCAAAACCGGAAAGACACCCATTTATTAGTTTTTTATCATCGTCAGCTACTGAATACTTCATAATATTATTCTCAGCTATTATTTAACTCGATTATTTGACAAGTGCTTTTCCAATTTATAATTACTAATGATCACATTTCTTTTTGAAATATTAATTATTTACTTGCAGGCTATTTTACTTGGTTAATATAACGGTTAACATTACGAAAAATAGTTACAGGCATGCTGTAACATAATCTTAATATAACTATGTATTAAATGGGATATTTATTCGCTCTTATTGAACCTACGAGGCACTTAAAATGCTATGAAAATAAAAAGGACGTGATAGACACGTCCTCTTATTATCGTGATATAAATTACAAACTATTTAATATTTACTCGAACACTATTCACTATAGTAAGCATATCTGTATCATAATTTTGCGCTTCGATATCCTTGAAGGCAACGTCCGGGCTAATGTAAAGTATACCTACCAACATATTTTTACCTATATTGCGGAAGTAAATACTGCCTACGGAGTTGACTTGACCACCGCTATCAGAACGAACGGCAAAAGTTACTTTCTTAGTGCCGTTGATATCTAGCACAGGCAAACCCAGTTGTACATTTAAGCCTATTCCCGGCAAAGTAACAGTCTGAAAGTAATCCATCACCGGTTTGATGCCATTTTCCCACTCAACAGGTTTGGGCGTACCTTCGGCAGCAAAAACGTTTTGGACTACACCAAGCTGGATATTTGCTTCTGCCGAGCTTTGACCAACCGGTCCTTTAGCAGCAGTTATGTTAGATACCAGAAATAAACCGAGGTCATTCTCGGTGGGAAACGGCTTGATACCCCAATTCCAATTCACCGGGAATTTCCCACTAAATGTAACTGTAGGAGATTTTCCCAGATTGAGCGAAGGAGAAGTCCAGTCCAACAAGCCAACTTTTTTTCCTGAAGAGGAAGCGCTTCCGGGTGTAGGTTGAAGTTTACCACTATCAATAATTGGGGTAGTGGGAACTGTCGGTGTTAAACGGGGATCAAGCGGCGCATCAGGCGGATTGAAGCTCAGGGAGGACATCATTTGTAAGATGGGGCTTTTCAAGCGGTCTGAATCGGCAGTGGAAAGTGATCCAATCAGCAGATAGGCGCGGTCTGCTTTGCTCACATTAACTTGTGTGACATATTCGGTAATATCTTTCCCATTATTATACCGAATCTCAGTAACCGTCACCTCACGGTCAACCATTTTGAGGGTTTGAGATGCGCCCAATTGTACATTGCCGTATTGCTGGCGCAAATCATTGAGATACTTATCACTCAGTGCAGTAGAATTAGCTTGCAGGCGGGTTATTTTGCTGGTACTAATCGTTAACTCGGTATTAGGTAAAGCTAACGGAGCATAAGTAACCGAGTTAGCCGCATTGGTTTTCTTTTGCCAATCGCTCAGAACCGAACCCTGAAAGAACAGGTCATTGTCTTTTTCCACCCTGTACGTAGTTGAGATGGTTGTAGCAGTAGGTTCAGGTACGTTAGTTGGGGACTCTGCATTGCCGCAAGCCGCCAAAGCCAACGTTAAAGCCAGGATGATTGTTATAAACAGACCCGTTCTTACCGGGCGTGAATACCTTAGTTCAGACCACATTTAAGCGCCCTCCGCCCTGAAAAATTCTCATAATAATTAATGTGAGCTTCATGGCTTATCTTACATCAACTTACCATAACATGCAATAGTTTCTGGATTGCCCATTCGAGGTGTTCCCTTACTTCTGGGTCGGTTTCCTCTTCCAAAGCTGTATATAAATGAGGTAAAACCCTTGACTCACCCGAATTACCCAATGCGATTGCTAGGTTGCGGCGTAAGCCTGTACGCTTCGTGCGCACCAAAGAGGTATCTTTAAATTGCGCTCGAAAACTTTCCTCGGTAGCAGTTATCCTCAACCATTCTAACAACTCCGGTTGACTTATAGCGGGTATTGCAGGGATAAATTCAGGGTGGTTGTAGGGAACAACTTTAAAGTTATAAGGGCAAACCTGCTGGCAAATATCACAGCCAAATATCCATGTGCCAATACCATCTCGTAAATCCGGCGCTATACTACCGCGCTTCTCAATAGTTAGGTACGAAATGCAGCGGTCATTATCTAGTTTCCAAGGCGCTACGATAGCTTTAGTAGGGCAGGCATCGAGACAACGAGTACAGTTGCCACATGTTCCGATAGCAGGTGCATCCGGTTCAAGCTCAAGGTCGGTCAGAATTTCGCATAGAAAAAAATAGCTGCCCAAACCTTTGCTTATTAGGTTAGTATTTTTACCGAAAAAACCTACTCCGGCACGTTGCCCCACCGCCCGATCAACAATGCGGGCAGTATCTACCAGAAAACGCGCTTCTCGAACCCCCTCGCGCTCACTTATCTTTTCAAAAAGCTGCTCCATTTTAGAGCGTAATACCTTATGGTAATCCTGACCCCATGCATAACGGGCTACTTTACCGCATGGGTTATTCGGTTTGGGTTCTATATTTATGTCAAGTGAATGATAGGAAATTGCAAGCGAAATAATTGATTTTACCTGAGGAAGCAGATTGGCAGGGTCACAGGAATAAGCGACACGTTCGGGGGTGAACCATGCCAACCCACGAATCAAGCCTTCTTTAATATGCGCCAACAAGCGTTCCTGTGTTTCAGTAAACGGTTCAGACCGGGCAATACCTATGCGGTCGAAGCCTTCAGCCAGCGCTTGCAATTTGATAAATTCTTTTAAATCACTCATTTTGCGAGTATTATCCGGTTTTTATAGTAGCGCTACTAGCTCTAGTGCCAGAGATATGGAGCACAACCGCTGGTGAAATTTTAGAGTTAAAAAAGTAAACAGGCTATATCACCGCAACAACAAATGAGTATGCTACAATAAATCTGGAAAGTTCAATTCTAGCTCATCCTTATAATATAACACGCTTGCTTACATTAATATTCACTAAGTGGTTAAGGATCTATTTTTAGGTTTGGAGTAAGACATTTGGAAAATGAACAACACCCTGAGAGCGGTTATGATTGGAGTATACACCTCAAGGAAATGGAAGCAACACTGGTAAATATTGGTTACGAGTTGTTGCCTACGCCAGATGAGTCGTTGTTGGTGCGTGCATACCGTGAATGGGGACAAATTGCCGGAAGTCTTCATATTGATGCTAAAGGCTTGCTACATTTCTCAATGACTCGCCCACTCGATCAATTTTGGAGTGAGCCGTTAACGATGGGCGACTTTACCTTTGTTGTAAGCCAGACGCATACCGAATCCCTGAATATTTCTCACATTTTAACCGATCAGGATTGTTTGCGTTTTCGCGATTTGCTGCAAGAGTTGGAAAATATCGGGCATGCTAACTGGAAACAGCTTAACACTTTAACCTTCGAGCATTAACTTTGAATAATCACCAACCTAACGACCTTAATCCCGAACTGGAAGCGTTGGATGAGCATCTGCGCCGTCTTACTATTGAATCGTTCTCCCAAGAATGGTTTAGTGGAAAAATTCGCAAGCCGCGTGACCGGAACAAGTGGATTTGCTTTCTAGGCACAGGTGGTTCTCCCCGTAACTTGCTTACTCAAACAAAACGTACCGGTGGCTTTGTCTTGAATTTCCCCGACTTTATGATGCACATTGACCCGGGTCCCGGCGCAATTTACCATGCCAATTATTTCGGGCTGGATTTAACCGCGCTGGATGCGGTATTTGTTTCGCATGGTCATACCGATCACTTTACCGAAGCGGGGGTGGTAATCGAGGCGATGAGCCACATCATGAGCCAACGGCGAGGAGCAGTGTTAGCTCCCGGTGAATTGCTGGAGCAGGGCTATATAACCCGCTTTCATCAGGGCAAACTACCTGCACCCGGCTTTGGTCCCTATCGGGGTGGTCCGGCAGCAGTGCTGGCAATGCAAGCCGAAAACCCGCTTGAGTTGCACGGAGATGTTGTCCTAATACCGCACCGAGCATATCATGGTAACGAGAATTATGGTTTTACACTGGCATATAAGGGTTTAAAACTAGGCTACACTAGCGATACCAGCTATATCCGCTCTTTCGAGTGCAAATCCGGTGAGATTGTAACCGTCAATAGTGGGTTGGCGTTAGGGGAAATGCGGGATTTTATACAAGTTCATGAGTATCATGAAGACCTCAAGGAAAATTATGCTGGGCTGGATATATTAATCGCCAATGTGGGTTTTCATCACACCTTCGCGCATCGCCACCTGACCGCATATGGACTAATTCATCTCTTGAAGGATTCAGGTGTAAAGTTGTGCCTGATTACGCACCTTGACATTGCTTATTTCATAAATAACGGGCTGGCGCACGATATGGCGCGTTATATACAAGAAATGAGCGGGGTGCGCTGTATAGTGCCGGAGGAAGGAGCTAAAATTGAGCTTTGAGGCAGCAAAAAAACCACGTATCCCAAACACTGCCATAGCCATTTTCTGCTTTTTTCTGGTTGCGGTACTATTTAATGTGCTTGGCTATGCAGTAACACGTTTTTTGCATTGGCGTAGCCTGTGGGCTTCAATTGCAGCACAAATAGCCGTTATTGCCGCTTTACCCTTATTGTTTACCTTAATTTTTCGCTACGATTATAAAACGACTTTCAGGTTACGAAAGCTAAAAATCAGCACCTTGCTAATTTGCATGTTAGCCGGGTTAGCGGCTCAGTTCGCAGTGCGCTTTCCCGATGTGCTGGTACGCTGGGGATTACAGGCTATCTTTGGAACGCTATATATTCCTGACTCAGGTAGCCTGAGCGATAATACTTTTCTGGGTATGGCGCTACTAACCGTCGCCCTTCTTATACTTGCCCCCACCTGTGAAGAACTTTTAAATCGTGGCTTTTTGATGTCAGGTTTTCACCGGAATGGAGAGTCGAGTTTCTGGCGCACTGTGCTATGGGTAGGTATATTCTTTGGGATATTTCACCAGTATATGTACACCTTCACCGGAACAATGCTAGGCGGTTTTATGCTGGCATATTTGGCACTATCTACCGGTTCAATTTATGCCAGTATGGCAGCACATTTTGGTTTTAACCTGTTTCCCGCGGTAGTATATTGGATACTGTTCATTTTCCAGAACACTATTAATGATGTGCTAGGAGAATCTTCTACAGATAGCGGCTTGATGGTAGTAACCCCCGAACTGGTGACAAGCTCATTGATTTTATCGCTGCTCGGTTCAGGTTTGTTATTTCTAGCGTTACGTTCAGTCAGCAAACGAGCGGCTGCCAGCCGAACCGGATTGGTATTGGGCTATTCCGGGCTGGTAAAAGATTTATATCCAGATTCCCCTTATTATGCCCAAGGCGATTATTACTCGCCCGGCTATCCCTATCTATACGGTTTTTACGGCTATACCGGGGAAGCTATCGCCCCGGATTACTGGTCTGCGCCCGGTGTGGAACGAGCAGGCGCACCTTATCAATATGCACCATACCTTGCAACCTCACTAACACGTACTAATCACCCTTACGCTGCCCCACCCGACCAAACTAGATATATACCGCCGGGTAAACGTTCTCTACCCACACGAGCAAGCATCAAATTGCGAGCATGGGCGATTGTAGCATTGGGGGCTACCTTGATTTTTTTCTTGCTAACCTGCTTGACCGAGGTTGAGTTGCGCGCAAGAGGACGTGAGTGTGAGCGTGACCCTCGTAAATGCGAGTCTGTATTGCCTACACCAACCGGAAATAATCCCTCGTTGGTGAAATTGCCTGATATTATTAATCTACAACCGTAAGAATTTCGTAACTATTCACCCCCCCTACCCCATAAGCGTATAGTTAAGAGAATCACAAATAGAAAGAGGTGAGTTCCTCTGGTAAGATGTAAGACTCTTCAACTCTTACTACAAAACCAAAGGAAACTCACATGCCTAGTATAGACGAAATAGTTGGAGCTTTGCAAAAAATATTTGGGGAACGAGCCAAAGCACTAGCGAACGAGCAAGGAGTGAACAAACGCAGCTCGAAAATCACAGGGACAATTTTGGCACTGGTGTTGGTAACAGGCTTTATGAGCCAGCCCGGCGCCAGCCTTAACCAATTGAGCCAAATAGCCCAACAATTCGGTGTAAATGTCACCCGCTCGGGGTTGAGCCAACGCTTAACCTCAGTGACAGTGGAGTTTTTACGCTTGCTATTCGAAGAAGCGCTACAAGTGTGGCAGCAGCGAGAAGGTTTGTGGTTGGAACTGTTTGAACCTTTTAGAGGAGTGTACCTGATAGATAGCACTCATATAGGGCTAGCTAACAAACTGGCGGATAGTCAGCCTGCCAGTGGTGGACAGGCTGGCAAAGCCGGTATGAAGTTACAAATAACCTATGATTATTTGCAGCAGCAAGTGGAGGTTGTGACGGCACAAGCGGCGCTGGAACCAGATCAGAGCTTTGAAGATAAGTTGGAAAAATTACCGGAAGGCAGTTTGGTACTGTTTGATTTGGGTTATTGCACCCTGGAACGGCTAAAACGGCTGATGGCAGCTCATTATTTTGTGAGCCGCTTGCCCCCCAAGGTGCATTTGTATGAGCAGGGGAGTAACCAGCCCCTGGCTTTAGGGTCGGAATTAAGGCGCAGAGGAGGTACCTGCGCAGGAACAGTAATAGAGTTAAGAGTGGAAGTAGGGCAAAAAGAACGGTTGAAGTTACGGGTAGTGGCACAAGTGCTACCGCAAGAAGCTTATCTCCAGCGGTTGGCGCAAGCGAAAAAGGTTAGCCAACTCAAAGGGCGGGAGTTGAGTGCCGCGACAGCTGAGCGGTTACGCTGGAACTTGTATCTAACGAATGTGCACGAGAGCTTGTTAAGTGGTTATCAGGTGGGTATAGTCTATCACTTGCGCTGGCAAATCGAGTTGCTTTTTAAGCTCTGGAAAAGTGGTTTGGGACTAGCACAGAGCGGCAACAAGAAATTGAGCCGGGTATGGTGCGAAATCTATGCCCGGTTAATTGGCTACACCCTGCTGATCTATTTGAGTTGGGGAGTAGCAGGGAGTGAAGAAATGGGGGAAGCGGAAGAAACCAACTTGGTGGAAGCACTGGTGGGATCATCAGGAGGAGAAAGCAACCGTCAATGGCAAGAAACGGACAAAGCGAAGTTAGGCAGGGCGAAGCCCCTTATATTGCAGGCGCTCATAAAGACAACGCGGGAGTTGAGCCTAACGAAAGCGCTTCAGACCTTAGGTACAGAAATCGTAAGGCTGGGCAAAGCCTTGCTGAGAGGTAAAGACAAGAAAGTAAAGAAATTGATTAAAAAGCTCAGGAAAAGATGGGGCCGCTATAGTTTGAAAGAGAAAAGAGCAGATCGCCTCACTAGTTACCAACAGATTAGCCAAATTCAGTTAAGCACCCGCGAGCTACATGCTCCCGACCTTACACTAATATGCAAAGTTGCCTGATTTTAACTTGTGAAAGGCTTAACTATACGCCTATGGGTTGCACCCCGGAGAACCCTGCTTGGATTCCTTTAGTTAAATAGGTCTATTTTTTATCTGGCTGAATTGTTACAAAATTTTTCACTATTGGGTGATAATGCCTAGCTGTGAGCCGCGCCGCACCGCTTCGGTTCGACTCGATACTCCCAGTTTGGCATAAACAGAGGAAATGTGAAATTTAACCGTATGTTCGCTAATCTGTAGCTGGCGGGCAATTAATTTATTGGAAAGCCCCTGACCTAACCAATCCAGCACTTGCATTTCACGCGGAGTCAAAGGTTCATCCAGCGGAGTGTTTTGTTCAGAAAGAGACACCGGAAGGCGGTTGAGCATACGTTCTGCCAGTGCGGGTGGCAAAACCACCAAGCCTTGCCCTACCGCCATTACCGCTGCTTGCAATTCATCGGGAGGTGCATCGGGTAGCACTATACCCCAACCCCGCAGGTTCAAAATACGCAAGGAAGTAGCGGAACGTTCATCATCCGCCAGCGCCAGCACCGCCATCCCGCGCTCTCCTTCAATACCGCGTAACACATCATCGAGTAATCTTTCATCCACCACTACCACACTTGCGCTATGCAAATCCGGTGCAGCAGCAAGCGAAGGCGCATCCCCAACTACCTCAATACCGGGAGAGTTGAGCATTGCCCGCAGCCCGGAACGTAGCACAGGCGTGGCAGCAACGATGAAAGCACGGAGCATAACTATTGTCCCGCCGTATCGGTAATATTGACATCAAGTGCAAGTACTGTGCCACCCCGCAAAAGCCCCAATCGAATAGACGAACCACGTTGAGAAAGGTTTAAGGCGCTACGTAGAGACTCCGCATCCTTTACGGGCGTGCCTGCAATTTCCATCAGCACATCGCCGACAAATACGCCATGCGACTCTGCCAACCCACCCTTTTCGGTAGCAACTACAAGCAAACCGGCACTACGTTCCGACCAATCGCCAACCTTGAGTGTTTCGGGTAGCTCGACAGGCTGTACCCCAACCCCTAGATAAACCCTGCGGCTGGGTATTCCGGCTACCCACTCCGCCGCTACATGCGCCGGAATTGAGACCGACATATCGCCGCCAAATATCATGGCGTTGATGCCCACCACTGCTCCTTCGGCATTTAGCAAAGGACCACCCGAATTGCCGGGAGCTAACACTACATCAGAACGAATGTAGGTTGCGGTTCGCCCGTTATGCGGGGCTGTAACTGTACCCAAACCACTAACGATTCCTGCGGTTACAACATCCTTAATGCCCCAAGGATGCCCGATGGCAAAAACCATTTCACCGATTCGCAATTGGGAAGAATCGGCTACCGGCACAGCAGGTAGGTCACTAGCAGCCACCGTCAAAAGAGCCAGATCAAGGGTAGAATCCCGCGCTACGACCTGAGCCTCAAACTTACGACCATCGGGAAGATGCACTTCTATACCAGAGTCCTGATTACCCACAACATGCTGATTAGTCAGAATTGCACCATCCGCACGCCATACCACGCCTGCGCCATTGCCGCGCCCTTTCCCGGTTACTTGCACCACTCCGGGCTTGACCTGATCGAATAATTGTATCAGCGTTTCCGATATCCGATTGGCAAGCTCAGAGCCGGATGGTTTAGTTATTATGTCAAGTGCCATTTTATCAATCCTCCCCTACTTGCGCTGCCCTATCGTTACAGTTAGAGTCTGGAGTTGCCCACCTCTTATAACCTCTACCGCCACTGCCTTACCCACTCGTTCACCTGTTAATAATGCTTGCAAATCCTCAACGCTATCAACCTTCTGCCCATCCAGTGACAATAGAATATCACCAAGCAGCATACCACCACCCGCAGCAGGAGTATCAGCATCTACCCGCACAATCAGCAAGCCATGCTCTTGCTCACGCCCAGCGCGTTGGGCAGCAGGAATTTCAACCGCCTGACTGCTAATACCCAGATAACCTCGCTTTATATAACCTTGCTGAGAAAGGGTTGAAGCAGAAGCTAAAGCGATAGAAGCGGGTATAGATAGGGTTACACCACGCGCCAGCCCCGTAGTGAGTATGCCCAATACCAAACCTTCCACATCAATCAAAGGACCACCCGAAAAGCCCGGATAAGGTGTAGCATCGGTCTGGAGATATTTCTCAAGAGTGCCGCCCGAACGGAAACGCAAGGGACCGCCCACTGCGCTCACAATACCAGAACTTGCCATTACATTACCATCAGGGCGACCGATAGCCAGCGCCAATTGCCCTACTCTGGCATCCTCGGTGGCTACATTCGCGGGGGAAATGTTCAGGTCGGAAACTTTCAGAACTGCGAGGTCGGTTGAAATATCGCGTCCCACAAAGGCGGCTTCAAGAGTACGTCCATCATGAGTCACGATTGTTATATTGTCTTCTCGTTCTAGCACATGGTCAGCCGTCATAATCAGGTCGGGGGCAAATACCACCCCACTGGCGGATTGGCGTTGTCGCCCGTTAACCTGAACCAATGCGGGGGAGACAAGTGCCACCGCATCGGCTAACTGATTTGATAGGGTCTTTAGGAGATTTATACTTTCACCTGAAATACTCATCACTAGCCTCCGTTACTATTTTGCCTCAAATTGAACTTTTGACAAGTCAAGTTTAGCGAAGCTTTCATAATAACGCGCCAATCGAACGGGCAGAAGCACACCTAGTAAATCGGCTAGGTATTAGCTAATCAAACGTTGGATGAGTTGCCAGTATTACCTGACCAATGAATGGAAGTGAAATTTAAACTGTTGAAACTTGCCTTCGTGGTGGGGATTCCAGTAGAGCGTTAATTTGCTCTTGCAATTTCCTGCGGTCATGGGGCTTTGTCATATAAACATCCACACCGCTATCTTTAGCTAATTCTAACTGATCTGGGGTATCTAAAATAGCAGAAAGCATAATAATAGGGGTTGAACAGCCTTTCTCGCTGGTTCTTACAAGGCGTGCTAAGTCATAACCAGACATTCCGGGCATCATAGCATCAGTTAAAACCAAATCAAACGGAGTTGATAAGAATAATTCCAAAGCTTCTGCACCATCAGTCGCAGTGGAAATAGTCCACCCTGTATAGCGTAATTGAAATTTGAGTAGGGTTAGAATATCAGTATCGTCATCTACAATAAGTATGCGTTTAGGCAAATTTTCGATCATAGTCATGACATTTGTTAAGGGTTGTTCTGTTAGATAGGCTGGCTGCATCGCTATTACCCTTGTGCCTCTCTTGTATTAAAAATAATATAATTTACCTTACCATAAGTATAAACTGATTAGTTAAATTATAATACTTTTACATTACACAAGACCTTACACAATTAGGAGGCGTATGGTACTTTAGTGCCAGTCTTTTCCTAGTATTTTTGAGATTAGTGGGTTGTATATTTGGATATAAGTTCTAATAGATTATGAAGATTAAAAGGTTTAGAAATAACTTCGTTAATTTGACATTCTTTAGTTTTTTTATTATCTACATCGTCGCCCCATCCGGTCACCAATACCACCGGAACATCTAACCAGCGACTACGAATGGCAGCAGCAACACTCCATCCATCCATTTCTGGCATCCCTAAGTCGGTTAAAATTAAACCAAATGGGCAATCGTCAGTATTATGGTCAGTAGAAAAAAGGAGAGCAAGCGCTTCTTGACCGGAAGATACAATCTCAGCATCATAACCACCGGTTTCAAAAATGCGCTTAAGGACATTTCTAATACCCGGATCATCATCAATTGCCAAAACTCTACCAGTGTTAGGATTATGCATTTTGACCTTTCAAAAAGTTGGTATAAAGTTCAAGCCCGATAACAGAAATGACCCCTTGTTGATTTAATTAATACACCAACCCAGTATGTCATTTTTATTTTAAGTTCACTCTCAGCTTAACACTGGAAATACTACACCTCTTATAAGATTATACAAGCATAAATAGCTTATTGATATATTAAGAGTTCATTAAATTTTACTTAGCTTGCTATTTAGGTACAAATTCTACTGACCATGACCAAATAGACCTTATATCTTTAAATTATAGTACATCAGACAAGATATTACAGCCCTAATATTTCTGCTCTCTATTAGGGTCTGGCACATTAGCTTGCCCATAACCGGTATTAGGCCATTGTACGCCGGGAGGTGGAACCGGCGTTCCCATTTTCCGAAGCTCTTCCTCTATCATGCGCTGTCGTACTGCCGGAGAGTTATTTGAGGCAAAAACGTACACCCCAAGAAAATGGAATAATAACCCGATTCCCCATCCGAGCATAGGCCATACAAACCAGGGATAATATAGCCCGCCTACTGGCATAGTAGTAAGTAGGTAAATAACAATCAACATACCGTTTACAATGACGTAGGAAGCCAGATGCCAGTAAAACCCGATTTTGGCTTTTACGCGGCGTTCCGCCATTCGATATGCTTCTCTGTATTCCGGGCTGGATACATCATAATTCATAGTGGTTCCTCCTGAATTAAAGTTGTTAATCGGAAGCATTATTTTCCATGTTAAGCTTTCACCACATAAGTTTTCGCCAGCTTATCATGCCAGCCTTGCCCGTATTTATCAAATACTGCCCAAAGAAAACCAAGCATAAAAACTGTACTACTGATAAAGTAACCCACGGTTTGGCGAAGTAAGGCAGCCCCAAAACCGGGCGTGGAACCGTCCTGACGCACTACTTTTATTCCAAAAACCTTTTTGCCCGGTGTAGCCCCCCGCGCTGTGAAATATACGGAGTAGGCTAGGCACAGGAGGGTTGCCAATAACCCAAAGCCCCCTACCACACCAAGGAACCCCCAAAGCTCACCTTTCTCTACCATAATATTTTCAAGCAGATTATCACATGCCACAGTATCGCGGGAAGTATTACAGGTTGCTTCCAGATCGGAGTAATAACGGCTCACAAAACTGGTTACCCAAAATACTAATGGTATTACCACCACCACTAGGCTAATTACCCCGGTGATTATACTATCTATAATATAAGCACCCAACCTTGCCAACGCGATTGAATCACTCTGTGCAACACCTACTGTTGAGGCTGGTTGGTATACATAGCCGGAAGAATAGTTGACGGGTGCGGCAAATACATACTCACTACCGGGCGATCCGGGCTGGAAAGGGCGCACCGGAGGCGGATTATAAACCGGCTTTTCTTTCTCCTTGCGCTCCTCTTCCGGCTTGGGCAAAGGCTTCTGGCACTCTTTGCATGTGTTAGCTGCATCCTCATTTTGAGCGCCACAATATGGACAAAACATACAGGCTCCTGAACCACTACACCCAATGGGTGCTAGAATTACTCTCTTAAGTATACTTTAAAATGGGGGGGGTGCGTCTAATTTTACAACTATAGATTGACCATCCCCCGAAAAAATTATACAATTCATTCACTCTTTAAGACCATATTCCTTGGATATTTGTTTCAATCTGGGGCGTAACACACGCCCGTATTAAAAAGGAGAAAGCCTGTGATTACCTCAAGCTGGCCCGATTTGGAAAAGAAATATTTGATGTTTAACATCAAACGCCCCCCTATGGTTATTGTTAAGGGTGAAGGCGTGCGCTTGTGGGATCAGACCGGGCGAAGTTATCTCGATTTTGTGGGAGGCTGGGCTGTAAACGCTCTAGGACACTGCCACCCTGCCGTAGTCAATGCCATCCAACAACAGGCTGCTACGCTTATTCACACCTCAAACCAGTATTATACTATCCCCCAGATTGAATTAGGACGTTTACTGGTAGAAAACTCGGCGTTGGATAAAGTATTCCTGTGCAACAGCGGTGCAGAAGCAAATGAAGGCGCAGTTAAGCTGGCACGCAAGTATGGCAAAGTCAAGAAAAACGGAGCTTACGAGGTAATTACCACCCTGAAATCATTTCACGGGCGCACCCTCGCTATGGTAGCCGCTACCGGCAAACCGCATTATCAAGAACCATATAAACCGCTACCGGCAGGCTTCCTCAACGTACCTTACAACGACCTTGAGGCTATCAAACAAGCCACCAACGAACGCACCATAGCCATTATGATTGAACCGGTGCAAGGTGAAGGCGGCGTAAATGTAGCTACTCAGGAATATATGCATGGCTTGCGCAAATGGTGCGATGAGAATGGGCTTTTGCTAATGCTTGATGAAGTACAAACCGGAATCGGGCGCACCGGCAAGCTTTTTGCCTATCAACATTACGGCATTGAGCCGGACATTATGACCCTAGCAAAAGCGTTAGGGGGCGGTGTATCAATCGGCGCGCTCTTGTCCAAACAACATTGTGCGGTCTTTGAACCGGGCGACCATGGTTCAACTTTCGGCGGAAACCCGTTAGCATGCGCCGCCGGGGTTGCGGTAATGAATGAGGTGCTGCACAATGATATTTCTGGACGAGCAGCCGCTACCGGTGAATATTTGGTCAAGCGCTTGGGTGAATTAAAGGAGAAACACCCGATAATTACCGAGGTGCGCGGGCTAGGCTTGCTTTGTGCCTTTGACATTAGTAAAGAAGTAGCGGGCGATATTATGTTGCGCTGTTCGGAGGAAGGCTTATTAATTAATATGGTAAGCCCAACGACAATTCGCCTAATGCCACCGCTAATTATCACCGAAAACAATGTGGATGAGGCGATTGACATTCTTGACGAAGTTTTGTCCGAATTCTAAAACTAGATAAGATTTAATAGGCGGGGGCGTTGTCCCCCGTCAAAATATAACTTACAATTAGCATTGTAGTTGCATCCATAAAACTTCGTGTAACTTACCGGGACTTAGTCAAAACTAAAAACAATATCCAATCAGATTTAAAACCCTAGTGTAAAAATATGTATCCAAACCCTTCTGACAAAACGCGGCGCTGGTGGCGCATCGGTTTGCTGGGAATTGCTTTCCTATTTATCGGCTGGGTTTTTTTAAGAGCGCAGCATGGCTTGACCCCTTTCATCGTGGGGTTGGTGCTGGCATTTGTGTTAATGCCTCTGGTAGATGCTTTGAACCGCTTAATGCCTCGCGCCCTTGCCATTCTGCTGGTCTATATCATGATCATTGGGGCGTTGGCGGGGTTCTTTATCTACCTTGTGCCGATTATAGTTGATCAATCCAACAAGCTAATTCAGGAAACGCCGCGCTACATTGACGAGGTTCAAAAGTGGCTGAACCAGACTTATAAAGAAATTGCTCAGCAAATTCCTTCCGATTATCGGCAGCCCCTGACCGATTTTGTGAACGACTTCAGCAAAAACGCCATCAACTTTGTACGGGACATTGTTACCGGCTTAATCGGCGGCACTTTTTCGCTGGTATTTGGCACTATCGGCTTTGTAGTGGGGGTATTAATTGTACCTTTCTGGCTATTTTTCGTGTTGAAAGATAAATCAAAAGGTATGCAAACCCTGTTTAACATTGTTGCGCCTAACTTGCGTGACGATGCCCGGCGAGTGATTAATATCATCAGCTTTGACTTGAACGATTACATCCGGGGACAATTAATACTGGCTGGTTCTGTAGCAATACTCTGTTCAATCGGTTTGCTAATTGTTGGTTTTGATACTTCAACCTCAATATTTCTTGGCTTTATAGCCGGGATGTTCGAAGTTTTGCCCATTATCGGACCAATTCTTGGCGCAATTCCGGCAATAGTGGTTTCCTTCTTCTATGGTAGTACCGGCAATGTCGATTTGGTACTTAAAGTTGTAATCCTGTACATCATCGTCCAACAAATTGAAGGTAACATTCTGGTTCCCAAAATTGCCGGGGATAGCACCAAATTGCACCCGGCAGTGGTGATGTTGGTCATCATTATCGGCAGCGAAATCGGAGGGTTACCGGGTGCGATTGTCAGCGTGCCGTTTACTGCACTGATACGGGACGTTTTCGTTTACCTTTACCAACGCACCGTCCTAGGGGTCAGTCCAGAAGAAGCCGAAATTAAAACACCCGGTCGGCGGGATGCGCTTCTAGCTGAACGGCAAAGGCGCGCGCGCCGCCAGTTAAAGCGCACGGAAGAAAACGAAGAAATTATTGCGCAGTAGTAGATTTTTCAAACCTGTGCCGGACTAATCAACATAAGGGATTGTTTCTTCCCCGCGCAATTGCCGGAAAATAAAAGGCAATCTGGTACTGTGGCTGGAAAATAAAGGGGGCAATTCATCCTCACCGAAGTAACCAAAAGCACAGGCTTCAAGGGTTGGAGTAGGTTCCTGATCCGGTTCAACTTCTACCTGAAACATGGCATAGTAATTTTGGAACTTGCTCAGGGCTTTCCAATGCCGTGAGTCGAGCAATCCCAACAAGCGCACCACTTTACCCTGAAGCCCGGTTTCTTCGCGCAACTCGCGCTGCGCTGCTTCGGTCAGGCTTTCACCGATTTCAACCCCGCCACCCGGCAAGCACCATAAGCCGCTATCACGCCGCTGTATCAATAATATTTTGTTCTCGCGTACAACCACTGCATCCGCACCAATACGTGGGCTTACCTGCTGCATAATCCCATGAAACTCAGCCAATACCTCATTAACCTCACGTTGCTCCAAGGCGGCTAACAAGCGAGCGCTAATTTCCAGAACACGTCGGTAGCGATGAACATCATATTCAAGATGATTGAAATGCAATCCCTGCGCTCCAATAGCTCGTAACTCGTCCGCCAATTGGTACAATTCGTGAAATGAGGGCATTTTGCTTTATCCCTTGTTAAAATTTAGGGCGATATTGCGCCCATAGTTGCAAAGCCTCGAAAGCTGCCGCATTTTAGCGATTTCACAAGCTCGGTTAGCACATTTCGGTTTTATCCATCTTTTAGATAAGGCTTATCCATATAAATGATTTACTTTGACTTATAAATCCAAATCTGCGCCCCTACGCTCGGCAAAGTAGTTAGCGGTAACAGCCCTTCACCGACCATTGCGCTCGCGCCACTGAAATATTCTACCAGTTGCATGCCATCTGTCAGATTAGTATGAGCAACAGGCAACGCTTTCAGCCCATCATCGCTGCGCCGCGCTACCACCAGCAAACCTTCAGCTTCAGCCTCACGCTGATATGCCACCGTCTCATCTTGAGCATAGATTATCTGAAAACCGCCCGCTTGTAATGCAGTCGATTCTTTGCGCAATCTGGTTAACTGGCGATAATGTTCACGCAAATCAAGATTCCATTTGCTCTCATCCCAGACCATACAACGGCGGTTATCAGGATCACCTGCTCCCTCCAACCCGATCTCATCGCCATAGTACAGGCAGGGTGTACCGGGAAAGGTAAATTGGAGGGTGGAAGCAATTTTCACACGCACCGGATCATTGCCTACTATAGAGAGTATGCGGGGCGTATCGTGGCTGTCGAGCAGATTGAATTGCTGCGCTACAATTTGCCAAGGCACAGCCGACATAAATTCAAGCCATTGAGCCGCCATTTCAGCGGCAGGCAGCGGCACATTATCTTCCCACTCCCGCCTCCAAATTGAAGGAGTTTCAAAAGCAGCCAGCCAATGCCAAAGCGGAAAAGTAAAGCCCTGATAATTCATGCTGGCATCAAGTTCATCACCCTGAAGGTGGGACGTACCGTCAAAGAAATGTTCGCCCAGCAGATACATCTCCGGCGATTCTTGTTTAACAGCGCGGCGCATTGCTCTGCCGATTTTGTTGCCAAGCTGTATTTCGCCTTGCCGACCCATCATATTTGCTACATCCACCCGCCAACCATCAATACGGTATGGTTTGCGCAACCAGTAGCGCATTATCGCCTCCTTACTCTCAAACATAAGGCGGCGCAGCTTAGAGCTATTATAATTTAGCTTAGGCAAGGTTCTTACCCCCAACCACGACTCGTATTCATTGGGATGGCGGCGAAAGGTGAAAAACTCGGCGGTATCGGCTTGTAGATTAGTCTGTGCCGCCAGAAACCAAGGATGGGTGGCGCTGACATGGTTTGGCACTATATCCAGCATAAGACGCATCCCACGTTCATCTAGAGCGCGCCGCAAAGCTACCAGCGCCGCATTGCCGCCGAAGTGTTTGTCCACCTCATAATAATCTGCCACATCGTATTTGTGGTTGCTCGGCGAGGTGAAAATGGGGTTCAAATACAGCGCGGTAATACCTAAATCTTGCAAATAATCCAAACGTTGCGCAATTCCTTGTAAATCGCCCCCGAAAAACTCGTAGCCGCCCCCTTCTTGATGCGTGTGGGGGCGCTCTCCCCATACTCTGGCGACAACAGGTTTACCCTGTGCAGTATATTCACCGGAATGTACATTGCTGGTGGAGTCACCATCATAAAAGCGGTCGGGAAATATCTGATAAAAAGTTGAGTGTCGAACCCAAGCGGGCGCATGGTAACCGGCAATGAGTTTGAAATCGCGAATATCAGTAGGATTATAGCGCGTAATTCCGGCGGCGTTGTACCACCAACCACCCTCCGCAGTGCTAATCAAAAAGCGGTAGCCGGTGCGAGGCATTCGCAGTTTTAAGGTTACTTCCCACCAACGACAATTGTCGGTTGCTGTCACCAAATGCATAGGCACAATTTCCTGCTCACCATCTGGAGCAGTACGCAGATAAACTTTCTCTATAGGTGCAGTCAGCCCGGCGCGTAGTCGTACTGTAACGCTATCGCCGATTTTAGGTTTATCAGCAAATAGATACATGGACGAACCATCATGATGGACACTAGCTAGCCAGAGGGGTCGAGACATTGTAGCTTTCCTTTCTCCAATACAACAATATGGAAATGATACCATCCTTGAGCGTGCTGTCAATCATTAGTAAGGTGTATAATATGGTTATGGAAATTTGCTACCGTACAGATATAAAGGAGAGGAAAAGGAGGAGAAGGTTGAGGCAGAGTGGTAAACTGTAGTTTTCTTACCGACCAAAGTAGAAAGCAAAAGGATACCAAAATGAGTGACAACCTTCGCCGACATCGTGCCATAAAACAGCAATTGTTGCAACTCCACCCACAAGCGCAGGGGCGCGAATTACAATATTTAACAATTCTAGCGATGGTGATCAGTGGGATTGTAGGTAGTCGGCATAGTGCGTTGCCTAATATCGCCGCCAAAGTGCCAGATAAAACTAAACGGGAAAGCCGCATCATCCGAATGCGCCGATTGCTCAAAAATGATAACTTTAACCAAAAAGTGGTGTATGCTCCTTTCGCCAAACAATTGCTGAGTAGCCTGTGTCATTGTCCACTGGTACTGGTGATAGATGGCAGTCAGGTTGGTGCTGGTGGAATGGGCTTAGTAATCAGTGTAGTATATCAGGGGCGGGCTTTACCTTTGGGTTGGTTGGTGGTTAAGGCTAAAAAGGGACATTTAGCTCAAGCTTTGCACATCAGATTGTTAAAGCAAGTTCACTCGTTGGTTCCGTCTGGTAGCCAAGTAGTCTTTTTGGGTGATGGTGAATTCGATGGCTGTCGTTTGTTAAGACGGTTAGATTATTACGGTTGGCAGTATGTCTGTCGTACTGCTAAAAATAGCCAGGTCTGGTTGGATGAACAAGCTCATTATGCCATCAGTAAGTTAGGGGTTCAGCCTGGTCAGGTAGTGAGTCAGAGCGGCGTAGCATTCAGCAAACACGAGTACGGACCAGTACTGGTCATAGCGGTCTGGCAAAAGCCTTACCGTGAGCCACTTTATCTGGTGAGTAATTTGGCTCTAGCCCAGGAAGCAATCCGGTACTACAAAAAGAGGTTTAGGATTGAAACCTTCTTTTCCGATAGCAAGAGCCGAGGGTTTCGGCTGGACAAGAGCCATTTGGATGACCCTAAACGGCTAGAAAGGTTATTGTTAGCGGCTTGTCTGGCTTATCTTTGGATTGTACATCTGGGTACGATAGCTTTAGCTGAAGGCTGGAACCGGGTCATTCATCGCACCGAACGACTGGATTTGAGCCTGTTCAATTTAGGTTTGAACCTGCTTGAGCATTTTTTGAATGAACATTTACCCTTACCAGTCGCCTTTATCCCTTTTCTTTTAGAGGATTTCTAATTGTGTACGGTAGCAAATATGGAAAAGGAAGTTCTCAATAAATATCTTGAAGAAAAGTACAAAAAGGCGGAAGAATTGCGTGCCAAAAAGCAATTTAAATCTGCCACAGCCCTGTACCACGAAGCGGCAGCAATGGCAGCCGCCGAAGGATGGTTTGAGAAAGAACTAGAAGCCCACTATTACGCCGGGTTAGTGCGCCAAGAAAGCAATGACCTGAGCGGAGCAATCGAGGATTTTCAGTGCGCCCTTGAGCTTGCTATACAATTAGGTGAATCGGGAAATATACAGACTTTGTACATCACCCTCGGTTTTGCCTACGCGGGAATAGCAGATAATGAAGAAGCGGTTAAATATCTGGCTGCTGCCGCAAATAACCTCGATGGGCTAGATTTCGAAACAGCATACTCTACTTTGAACACGCTTGGCGTATTACTTTCAAATGAGAACAAATCCCTTGAAGCGGTGCAATACTATCAGAAAGCACTGATGTTGGCGCGCGTACAACCCGATGAATTGGTAGCAGTAGCTGATACTTTGGCAAATCTCGGAATAGCATACGAGAAAGCCAGCATGTTACCCGAAGCAATTACCGCCATCGAAGAATACCGAAAAATCCTGTTTGAAGCCGGAGATACTAAAATGAGAGAAGCGGCGCTTTTATTAAAACGGCTCAAACACAAAGCAGGGTATAAAGATTAATCCATATCAACTAGTCCCCGTGCATTCCTCGCCTCTTTCCTCAAACGACAAACCGAGCAAACAATTAATTGTAATCTCAGCTACATTCTAAGGTCTTTGTTAGTTGTATATTCATCACAATAAGTTGTGAGATTTGAAAATTCAACCGAAGGAGATGCTATGAGTCGTTATTCTGCCGAACAAATGGAACGCAAAGCTAAAAGCAAATGGACTATTGTGCAGTATATCGGTGCGCCGATACAGGTGTTGATACTTTTCATCAGCTTGGGATTTGTAATCTATACGCTCACTACCGATAAACTGTTTGATGTAACCAACTTTACCATTATCTTCAAAACTGCATTCCTGTATTTCATGTTCATAACCGGAATGTTCTGGGAGAAAGAAGTTATTGGGGCTTACTACCTATCCCGCGAGTTTTTCTGGGAAGATGTAGTATCAACCATTGTTCTTATATTGCATACTCTTTATGTAATGGCGCTAGTAACTGGTGTAGATCACAAGGCTCTGTTGATACTGATATTGGTCGCCTACTTTACAGTGCTGGTTAACGCTATTCAGTATATTATTAAAGCCCTGAAGAATCGGGCTAACAAGCAAAGCGTTCCGGCATTAGCGCAAGACTGAAGTAAAAATCAGTTCTACAAGGTATAAAAACGAAAGTGGCTAACCCCTAGAGTAGGGCTAGCCACTTTCGTTTATTTTTATGGGATTTTGCTTTTAATTATCGTTAAACAGGTTTCTGTTCTTAATTACCAGCGATACACCTCAAATTGAGGATTGCGGAAAGCGCCTATTAGGGCTGCTTTAAGCTCGGCTTCGTCAACGGGTATATGCTTTATGTGGTTTCCGGTAACCACCAAGTAAATTCTCTCAGAAGCATCATCAAAATCAGCCCCTACATTAATATGGTTTCTGCCACCCGGAACGGGCCAAGTTAGTGATAATTCGTGCCGTTCATTATAAACCGGCTCAACCCTACCCTCGCGATTAAGCAATTCACGATTCATTTCCTCAAGCAGTTCAACACAATGTACCCGATTTAATTCAAACATCAAACGGGTAACCATCGCATCTCGTCTGTACTGTAAAACAGCATCAGCCTGTCTCTTGGCTTCTAATTCGGCTTTTATCTCAGCCAGCCAACTCCCCGCAGAAGAATCGCTTGAGTCTAAGCGTCGAAGATTACCGGTATGCCTTTCAAGGCGAGAAGGCAATCCTGAAGAATCATTAGCATATTGCATTTTTTAATTCTCTACCCCAAACCTCAGTAAAGTTAGCTTTACCCCTTGTCATTATTAAACTTAGTGATAAGGATGTTTTAACAAATATAGCGGAACTTCAAGGTTAACGCAACCCCTACGCAAATTTAACTCATATATATTTTGCACTTATTAATTAATTTGACGTTTAGATAAACGGGGCTATAGGAAATAGAAACCCGTATCGGAACTTACAAAAGAATGACAGTTTGTAGCCAGTTACCAGCAAATTTAACAGCGAATATTCGTCAAATTAGAGGTAGAAAACCCCTTTTTGACCACCTTATAGCGGGTAGCCGGTCTTACTTTGGTGCCAACCGCTCGACCCTTCCCATTTCCTCGCACTTTGCTGGCTTTGGCCGGACTGCCCAACTGCACAATTATTCCGGACAAGCCTCGTCGAATTTGCTGAGGGCTTGGCTGTCGTTGACTATTTTCCCAAGGTCGCAACACTTCCAAGCCCAAGCCTTGAGCGATTTGCAATTCGTCGTGTACCAAACTGACTATCGCCGTCCACAACTCAAACTGGCTCGGATAGCGCAAGCGTGGTTTTTCCCACAACAAATCTTGTTTGTCAAAACGATAGCCGTGTTCTATCGAGTAACGCCTCTTGTAATACGACCAGACTTGCGTCAGGTCAAGCTCAGTTTGACCCGACCACACATACCAACTTTCCAGAGGGTCATGGGTTTTACCACTGGCTGCCTCACGCTGTATTCGGATTATGCTCAGTGCCAGTTCAGGTGCTTCCCTCAAATGCAGCTCAGTCCATGCGCTTACTACCAGTTTGTGTCCATTTTCGTCCGTCCCAACCCACACTCGCTGCGGCAAACCGTGCGTATTGGGATCATTACATTGGAAACGAGCACCGTGTTTAGCGGGAGCGCCGCGACCTCGTTTCTGCTCATCTCTCACCACTTTTCGATAGAATACTCGGTTAGACTTGAGCCGCAGCAGCAAGTCATAGTCCTTACTGCTATTTTGAATAAATGCTTTGGTGGGGTAGTACCGGTCTCCCAGATTGAGCGGTCTTTCAGCAAAATATGGGCGCAATTCGCTCAGTTGCTGGCTGGCTACCTCTGCTGGTGTTTGACTGGTTTTGATCCTGCGGTTGGAGACAATGTATGTATGGCTACTGGTTTGAGCCGGCACCACCACCACGGTCGAGAATTGCCAACCCACGGTCACGGGCTTATCACAATTGGGCAGATTGTGTTTGTAAAGCCAGCCACGATCTGCAGATGTAGTGCTAAAGGGTCGCTCGATATTGGTAGCATCCACTGCCAGTACCAATCTTTCACCATCGAAGGGATGAGGGGCGTAGCGCACCATGGTTTGCTCGAAGCGAGTTTGGTTAACTTGACCCATTTGCAAAGCCTCATACAAACTGGGCCATTTTCGCTCAAAATTGGGCGAAAGGGTCAGTTCCAGTACCGATTGAGCCTGGCTTTCTGTCATAAGGGCATCCGCCAGATTAAACAATGCGTCACTGGCGTATTCAAAGCAGTCATAGATTTCGTGCCGAAATTCTTTAAGTGTGTTAAGGTTCATACGAGTAGTGTCCTTTCTCAATTAGAACATTACTCGTCTGGGCAAGTTGTGCCAACACTGCTTGCCCTTTGGTTTATCTAAACGTCAAAATTAATACAGCCACAATTGGGGGATTCTGATGAGTGGAAACTACTTATTGATTACCAATACGAGTAAGTGCATCGCGGGCTTGCTGGTTGATTATTGGGTCGCTACTTCTCAAAGCCTGACTTAAAGCGGTGCGGGCATCATCATAGTGACCAAAGCTTTCAAGTACCAAGCCTTTTTGCAGATAAGCAGGGTAAAAAGTTGGGTTCAATTTAAGGGTGGCATCATATTCTGCCTGAGCCTGTTCACGCTGATCTTTGACCCGGAAAGCATTTCCCAATTCGTAATGGGCTTCTACCCGGTTAGGGTCGAATTGAACGGCGTTCTTAAAGGCTTGCAGCGCATTGTCAACTCTATTCTGGCGTGAATACAATAGCCCTAGATAATACCAAGCAAGCCCACGATCATTCTGGCGTTTAACCACTTTTTCAAACTCGGTGGTAGCTTGGTCAAATTTACCCTCCAAAAAGTATGCGCTGGCAAGTTGGTAATTTGCATCAAGATTATTGGGATCGGCAGCTACTGCTTTCTGATAATTGGTACGAGCAACCGCCATCTGACCTCTGGCAAGATATACATTGCCGATACCGACATAAGCGGGGGAGGGATTAGTTAATTTAAGGTTCAAAGCCTTATCATAAGCCACCAGCGCTTCTTCGCCATTACCACGCGCCTCCACAATTTGCCCTAGAATTAAATAATAGTTAGGGTCTTCCGGTTTCAAACGGATTACCTGATTAATATCTGTCTGGGCACGGTCATATTGTTTCAAGGCGATATAAGCAGTGGCACGAAGATAATATCCTTCAAGATAGTTCGCATTCAGCGACACGGTTTTATCAAACGCTTGAATAGCGTTGCGATAATCCCCTGTTTGGAGATAAGCATAGCCAAGCGCGTCATAGGTTTGAGGGTTGTTAGCATCCAAACGTGAAGCAACTTGAGCCATCGTAATAGCCTCTTGCTGAGAATTGCCGCTATTTTTACTCGCCAAAAGACGAGATAATTGGGTATAGGCGTTTACCAAACCGGGTTGTAGCTCAATTGCTTGCCGATAGTAGCGTTCGGCAGTATCACTCTGCTTCTTAACCTCCCACAACAAACCTTCGCTATAAGCAGCAACATAGTTCTTGGGGTCATACTTTAACACTTTTTCATAAGCTTTTATGGCTTCATCCAGATTATTTACCTGGCTATAATATTGCGCCAATTTTAGCCACGCTTGAAATTGCCCATCATCCTGCTTAACCGTATTCAGATATTCAGTTACCGCTTGGGACGGGTTGCTATAACTATCCTGAAGAATACGCCCTATCAAGTAGTGGGCATAAGGGTAAGCATCAGGCTTAAGTTTGGCAACCTGCTGCAAGGCTTTCAACGCTTCGGCAGGTTGACCGAGATTATAGAAAGCCAAACCCTGTTCATAAGGTATATCCGGGTTATTTGGCTCTAGCTGCGAAGCGCGTTGGAAACTGGTATCGGCATCCTTATTGCGACCAACTGCGATTTGTGCGCGTGCTTGTACCAGATAAGTGTAAGGATCACGATTATTGCGACGCACCGCCTCAGCAGCAGCATTAAGGGCATCTTGCGGTTGGCTAATCTTGAGATACAAATCCGCTAAAGCCACATAGCCTTCTGATGAGTTGGGATATTTCTTGGTATAGTCTTGAATCTGTGCCACTGCCTCTTGCTTTTTGTCTTGTTTCACCAAGTGCTCGGCAACAGTGGAATAATATAATACACGCGGATTTGGTTTACTTTTGGCAAGCTCATAATTAGCGTTGGCATTATTGACATCCCCTAGCAAATAATAAGCTTCGCCAAGATAGAAATAACCATCACCAAACTCTTTGCGGTCGTTGGTTATTTGTTGGAAGCGTTCGCGTGCATCTTCCAAAGCGGTTTTTTCACTCTTAAGCCAGCGTAAAGCTTGGTCAAAGACATTGCCAACTTTGTTACCCTCTATTCGACCGCGTTCCAGAATATCACGCGCCAGCCCGAATTTGGCTTGATCGGCTTCACCGCTGGCAATTCTAGCGAATTCTTCCAACGCGGGTACAAGTTTATTTCGATCCTGAGTCTGACGCACTGCGTTGGCATAGGCGCTGGTACGCTCGCGGCGGGTATTGGCACGATCAAACCCGCTCTGAAGTTGAGTACGGGCATTGTCCAGCAGCACGGCGCTTTCAGAAGTAGTACGCCCCAAGTAGAATTGGTAATAGCGATCAAGCAAAACCATTCCCAACATATTATAGGCAGGCGGGTACTCCGGCTTTAATTTCTCAACAGTGGTGAAAGCTGCCTCAGCCTGATTGTAATCCTTCAAACCATAGTAGGCTACGCCGAGATAATAATACCCTGCCCAAAAATCGGGGTATTTAACTAACGCAGCGCTCAACTTCGCGCTCATATCTAGTAAAAGCTGCTCGTTATTCAATCCGTTAGCTCTATCTAATTGTAGATAGAAATAATTAGACAGCATATGGGGATTATCGGGGTGATTGGTAGAAAGTTGGAGCAAGGTATTAGTGACCTCGGGCAGATGGTCGGGCAGGTTCAGCAAAGCAAAAGCACGGTTACTAGTAACTTGATCTGGATCGAGATTAAGCGGATTGCGTTTTTCCCGTATCATTGTCAATGCGGTATCATATTCCCTTACCGCACCATCGAAACTCCGTAATAACTGGAATGAAATCCCTGCCAGCATATGCAATTCAGGTATATCTTGCTGTCCTAATGTTTGTGAGGTAGCTTGGAACTGCGCCCCTGCAAGGTCATAATTTCCACTGTAGTAATTTGAAAGAGCCATCACCAATTGCTCTACTGCTTTAGAATCGAGCGGAAATATGAATGACAAGCGTGTGGGTTCAAACGAATACAGCTCTACTGCAATCCGTCCTCCCCCACCGGGATCAAAGGGCCCATTGGGAGCGAGTAAAACTTGCATGTGAACCTGATTTGCATCATCGAGATAACCATAGAGCGCGGTGTCAGCCTTAGTGCGTTGCAGTTCTCGGAGCGCCTGCTGCTCATTTTCTACGGTATTATCGGCAAAACGCACGTCTGCACCTGCCGAAGTCACCAACGCTTTTTGCAAACTGACCGAAATCTCACGCCCTACCTGAAATGAGCGATAAGTTTCACCTTGCCCCAACGGACCTAATACCACCGAGAAAGTATCAAGTGGCGCACGGTCGATTTGCTTGCTCAAAAACACAAGCCCGAAAATAATAGTGAAAATTACAAAAAGGCTACCCAAGAACACAGTTACTATTGATTTGCGGTTGCGTTGGCGAAATAAGGCGCGGAAAGGCGCGAGTGGGTCACGGCTTATCAAGCGGCGCAAGCGGCGACGTTCGGCAGTAGGGCGGGTGAAAAAACCTATTGTTCCGGTGTAGCCATAGTTAAATAGCGGCTCTCGTACCATAGGCTCATAAGCTGGCGCAACTTCTACTTCTTCAGGCGGGAGAGGCTCATCAAGTACGATGCCTTTTCCCATACGGTAAAAGAAGTCCTGAATATCCATTTCTAAAGCTGGTTCGCCAACTACGTGCAACCCATTACCATTCTTACCGTTTTGGTAATGACCGTTACCGTTTGAGCCACCGCTAATTACAAAATCCCTACCCTGCTCAGTCCGCTCAAATAAACGTCCACTGAAAGGAAGCATACCAGAACCCGAAACCCCTGAAAAAAAGCTGGTGTATGGGTGGGAGGCATATTCTAGTTCGAAATCAAGCTCTTTGTGAACCGATTTGTCAGCGAATTTTTCATAATCAAGCGATGGTATTGATTCATAGTCGAAGCCAACATCAGTTCCACGTTCTACGAACTCTCGTCCGGCGGTGGTCTGGAAAGTAGCCTTTCCGAATTGGCTACCACCGGTATATAACCTACCGGTAATCACAGAGGGAGACACAACAGCCCCAAATTCGTTAAGGCTTTGCGGCAAATCAAACCCGGTTGATTCAAAGCTGAATTGGGGATCTATAGTGGGTAATTTCTGCACATCGTCGGTAATGGCATAACCAGAAGTAGCCAAGATTTGCTCATCGGTTATCTTGAATACCCTAGAACGTAACCCGGCACGGCGTAAAGCGCGAGGAGTCAACTTAGGAACATTACGGTCGGGGTCGCGGGGACGGACTTCTGGACGAATTCGGCGGGGGCGGGTAGCGCGACCCCGGATAGTGCCAAACATTCCGGTCAGTTGCGTGGCAGAGCGATTTACCAGAGTAGGATTTAATTGCTGGGTATTGCGGGGTATATCGGTAGTATTATCATTTTCAAGAAGCGGATTATCTTCAATTTCCAGTTCTGGGCGAGCCAAAACCTTACGTCTGCGCCTGAAAATTAGCAAGGCTACAACAAGCAACGTAACAATCACTGGTAGCAAAATTATGAACAAAAGCGAATTTAGCATGTCCCCGATTTAACTCTTATATAGAACACCCGCTCAAGTATTCATCTTAACATAAGAATCAAGAAAATTCCATATTTGTATTATTTAAGATGATTAATAATCTTTAAGACTATAGATATATATATTGTAATGTAGTAAATTTATAATAATTATGACAATATGGTATTACGTAGCTGGTAAATCGAAAGCGCAGGCATATGAAAAAAATTCTTGACCCGGTGACAATGGAAGAAGCAGCAAGGCGATCGGGTTTTTTAAGTAAAGTGGGTAACTCTTTGGATAACCCGCATGTTAAAGAACCACTTGCAATCATTTATATCAATATCGATTTTTTCAGACTAGCTAATATAGAATTGGGATATATAAATGGCAACCAATTAATTTCAGATATTTTTCGTCGGCTAATTTCCTGCTTTGGAATTGATGAATTTGTTGAACATTTATATTTCGATAATTTTGTAGCCTTTATTGCTGACGGGTCTCGCACCTTAACGCTTATAGAAAAAATTCAAGAGGAACTCGCTCGACCGTTTACCGTTAAAGGTAAAGCCATCAGTGTAAGCGCCACAATGGGAGTAGCCGTAAGTCAAAAGAAGGAACTGGAAACCCCTGAAGAACTGCTTAGAAATGCCGAAATTGCTATGTTCTATGCTAGATCACATGGGCGTGGTAACTTTGAAATATACCAAACTGAAATCCGTACAAATTTTACCCAGCGCTTTGAAATGGAACTAGAGCTAAGAAGGGCAATTTTCAATAACGAATTCTTGGTATATTATCAGCCGATTGTAGCTTTTGGTAGCAATGAGTTCAAGGGATTTGAAGCGCTGGCACGTTGGAAGCATCCTACGAGAGGGATATTGACCGCCACGCAATTCTTGGAAGTGGCAGAAGAAGCCAAGTTGCTAGAAGCAATCAGCTATACGGTTTTAAAACGCGCATGCAATCAAACCAGAGAATGGAAAGCAAAGTTCGGTTTGTATCCAATGCTTTCGGTTAGTGTAAACCTTTCCACCGGACAAATATTGGATCCGAACCTAGTAATGGAAGTTGAAAAAGCGCTAATACAAACCGGGCTTGAAGCCTTTAGCCTTCACCTTGAAATCAGTGAGGATTCATTAATGGTCAACCCAGAATTGGCAGCGCGACAGTTACTTAATCTAAAAGTATTGGGTGTTAAAGCGGTATTGGATGGGTTCGGGATTGGTAAGTCTTCTCTAGGCTGGCTCAGTCGTTTCCAATTGGATGAAATTAAGTTTGACCGGAGCTTTTTGTATCAACTACTCGAAAACCGTAAAACCATTGCACTGGCAGAATCGGTTGTAAATACCGCCCGTAATCTAGGCATGAAAGTTGTTGTAAAGGGCATAGAAACCGAAGAGCAAGTTAAAAAATTTGGTAATCTGAAATTTGATTACTTTCAAGGCAATTTTTTATCATTCCCCCTTTCAGCAGAAGATTCCAATAACTGGCTCGAAACTCAGGTAAGCGCTAGGAGTAAGTAATTTCAAAATTTCAGAAAGGTTTCGGGGTAGGCAAGCGCTACCCCAAATTTTTTAATCTTTGTTTTTCGCAATTTGCTAGCGTACAGAAAAGAAGGTTTTGTCAGAAATGAGGATAGCCAGGATTTGAGTAGGCAATCCTATCACCTCTCGCCATTCTTATTAAAGCGAGCTAACTTCTATCTGCTTTGGGGTGAGATAGATCTCCAGCGAGTTACTCTCTGGTACTGATCTTTCTCATTTATTAATCGAAGACCGCAACCAAAGCAAGCCTTCTATCGCAGAAAAAAGAACCAGCCTGCATCTGCTATAACTGCCAAGCTCCAGAAACCCATGATCAAAAAGGGTTTGCGCAGGAAACAGCGACTACGCCTTACTCCCTCATATACAGCCTTAATGTAGAGTAGAATAGTTATTATACCGACCAACAAAATAAAGATGGGTGGGGTAAAGAACCAGCAAATCAACCCGGTGGTACCCATCCTACAGAAAGTAAAGGCTAAGCGATCATATTTCTGAGTTCGACTCAGCGTTTCTACCCCCGGATAACTCATATTCTTACCTCCTTGTTACGTTTTACCTGAATTAGTTCATCAGCCCTAACTCTTCCGGTTAGAGTTTTGTCTCGCGCTTCTTGGAAAAGCTGCCGGGCGCAAAAAGGGATACGGATAGGGTTAGAGTCGCCCTCCGTAGTTCCCACATGCACACAGCATTGCTGCAACCTTTCAACATTCATAGTCCAACCATCCATAAAAGATTTAATAGTAATTCGTTTCATCCTTTTAGCGATTGTTTCAACCGGGTCTTCGCGTTTGAGCAATAGGTTAGTCACACTTTTTACAAAACTGCTCAGACCCAATTCGCAATTTTCGCAGATATTCAGCACATAATCTACTAATTCCGGGCGGGTTATAGTGGTGGTTTCGCTCATCATTCCCGTGAGGGCAGCCTGAATAGCCGGATTGGCATCGGGATAAGCAACCCGATTTGAAACCAGACTCAGGTTAGCTTTTAGCCTATCGTGTCCCAACAGGCTCGGTATCGAAGTTAGCTGACCTTCATCTCCCTTAATAAAATAGGTGAGGGTACAACAATCAGGGTGGCTACACGGTAATGCAATAAAATCTTGTGGTACCAAGCTTCCGCCAGTTTGCTGTTCCAGAAGTCGCAATACTCCAGTAGTAGTAACTCTTTTCATTGGGTCTATAGTATTGGCACGACCAGACCCAAATATCGGTTGGAAGGAAACCCCGCCGATATAATCGGTCTGGAAAGCGAATTCTGCTACTTGACCAACCTCATGATCGTTTACTCCCTGTGCAACCGCCATTACTAAAGTTGTGAAAATACGGGCTTCCGCCAAACGTCGAACCGCTTCCTTCTTGACTTCCCGCAGATCCTCACCCCGGTGGTACAGATGGGATTCTAGCGAAAACCCATCAAATTGCAGATACACTTCCACCCGGTTTCGCAGTTTTGCCAAGGCAGAAAGCAATTTATCCTCACGGGCAATTCGTATCCCGTTAGTGTTAAGCAAAACTCTGGTCACATTACGGCGAGTGGCTTCCTTGATAATCTCGATGATATCAGGATGGACAGTGGGCTCACCGCCACTCAGCATCAGCACATCGATTCTGCCCCCCTCGCGCTCTATCACAGCGTCAAGAGAACGCATAATATGGTCGAGCCGTACAAAACGGTTTATTGAAGGACCACTGTCGGCAAAACAGGTTGGGCATTTCAGGTTACAGTTCTCAGTTATATCTAGCAAAAAAATACAACTATGCTGAGTCTGCAACTCACCTAGACCATTCAAGTAACCCATCGGTATAGGCAGGTTATTACCCACAGTATCGGAGATATGGTATTTTGTCGGTACCCGCCACTGCTGCAAATATTCCCAGAGTCCGTAATCTTCCTCATACAAACTGATTACCTCACCATGACCACGGCGGCAATGACGGCGCAGATAGACTTTACCATCCATCAAGATGAGATTACCTTGTAGCACATCCCTTTCATATTCTATCTTGCGACCCGGATCCTCAGAGAAGCATTTACCACATACCGTGAGTACCATTTGTAGTGGCGTAAAAGGTCGTAAATCCATCCTATTATTTCCTTCAACCGGCGTTACAAATTCCAATTATAATTAGCAGAGAAATCACTGGAGTTATGGTAGAGAAAAAGCAACCGTAAAATACCCCTCGCGCTAAAGGTTTGTCAGTTTCCCAAAAAATGATACTGAGAATAATTCCAGATATTACTGCAACAAATGCGCTAATTGAAAAAGCGGTAAATGCTTCGGAGTAATTTGAACCTCCAAGTATTCGGGAGATAATACCAATGATTACTGGTATTACCAAGAAATAGATTAAAAAACTTACCCAGAATTTGCCGGAAGTAGTAATACTTTCGAAAGTACTACTACTTCCGGAAGAGTTGGAAGAAGAGTAATACATGAGCTGCTCTTCCTCCTTCGTAACCAATAACCAGGCTTCCTCAATATCTGTTTCTGAGTAACCGCGTTTCAAAAGCTCCTTGGTTATAGCTTCACGGGTATAAATCTCTTGGTATTTCTCTATAAACTTTCTCGCTTCTGAAAAGTCTCTCATCTTTTACCTTATCTGATAGCATTGCAATCGGGTTATAGTAGAAACGGGCAGTCATACCAAATCCTGGTAAGATTATTTCCAATTGCTATAAGTAGTGCAAATACCCGCCACTATAAAGAAAGGGATAAATGGCAATACTATGGTTAACACCAAGCCTGTCAATAGTCCTCTGGAAACAACCATATTATCCTTCCAGTGTCCGGTTATATAAGAAACGACCCAAATCAGCACTATCAAAACAAATAATGCACCGAGAAGCGGTGCCATAATACTGTAGGGTGAATTATTTGATAAAAGCGCACCCAGTATAGCGAATAGGGCTGTAAAGATAGGAACGCCTAGCAAAAAACCGAATAGGGCTAGCCAAAAGCTCTTTGCCTTTACCAAACTAATTCTAGGTTCTGCTCTCGGTTCTTTTAACTTTTCCGCGTCCTTCCAGCCATTTGAAATTTCTTCGGCGCTATAACCACGCTCTTTAAGAGCCTGATTAATTGCTTCTCTGGTATAGGTGGCATCGGTTTGCCGAATATATTCAATTATTTCTTCGATTCTTTTGCTTGCCATTTTCTTTTATCTCAGTTTATTTCCTGTGTGGCTTTATCAACCAGCGCTACAGATACCTATGATTACTCCAAGGGATATAACTGGAGTTACAGTAGTAAACAGGCAACCGTAAAAAACGCCTCTCGACAGAGGCTTATCGCTATCCCAAAAAATTAAACTGAGAATAATGCCCGATAGAATTGTAATAACCCCACCAATAAGAAACACATTAAAAGAATTGTTAGACATAATGTAATAAGATTTTTCTCTGACTATTCTGGCTAGAATACCGATTATTACAGGAAGAATAAAAAAATAAGCTGCAAATGCCCACCAGAATTTACCCGATTCAGTTACGGACTCCTTACTGGCATTTTCTAAAATATGTTCCTCTTCCAACAGGGATTTCCAGGCATCATCAATGTCACTTTGTGAATACCCTCGTTTCAAAAGTTCCTCTGTAATTGCCTCACGAGTATAGGTATTCCGATTGTGCCTAATATAGCCTTTTATCTGGTAATATTCGCTCATCCTCAACCAACCTTTTCTTCAATAGTAAGTTCATAAGGCGGGGCAGGGGGCATCCGGTAAACCCCTTTTCTCAATTGCCTGATAAAATACCAAAGTAGTAGTCCGGTAAGCGGAATTAATACAATCTGCGGTCCGGTAAGTCCCCAGAACTGCTCAGGATTGGCACGTACAAATTCAACTAGGAAGCGAAAAAGCGCTGCCGCCAGCAGATAAAGTTTTAAGGTGTCACCCTGTACTATGACGAGGTGTCGGAATCTTAAAATCACGACAAAAGCTATGAGGTGAAAGATAATTTCATAGATCATACTAGGATGCATATTCTGTAGGCAGTAGGGACAACTGACAAAATGCGAGGCTGAATCAGCGGTAGCAGCAATACCCCATGGAAGCTCGGTAGGTTTTCCAAGCGGTAATTCTGCTAGAAAACAGCCTATTCGACCGATTGCCATTGCCAAAGGGATAGCGGGGGCGTAACAATCCCCGGTAGAAATCCTGTAGTTAAACGCCTTTTTGCTTATCTTGATAGCCAGATAGCCTCCTGCAATCCCGCCTATAATGCTTTTCCCGCTATGTGCTACCAGCCATGTAAATGGCACGCCTCCCTGATTAGTATAGTAAGAAAGATGTTCCCAGGCTGTAATAAGTCGACAACCAAGCCCACCACCCAATATCGCTATAAGCGAAATCCAAAAGATTTTGTAGGAAAGCATCGCTCTACGGCGGAGTTCATAGTAGTAAACTCCCAGACCTACTACCAAACCCAATACTGTAAAAAAATCGTGCGTATAAAGTACCAGACCATCGCTCTGCCATAACACCGGGAACATATTTTTAGCTTTCGAGTAATAGGTCTAAAAAGCAGATTGTGCGAGTAGGTTGAAGGAGGTAAAGTTGCACAAGAATTAAAACGCCAGTAAGTTTTGCAAACTAGTTTATTCAGAAACAACTGATTATATAATTGGAAACATCTGCTGGCTTAGTTGAAATAATTCTAAGAGTCTGCCTATAAAATGTCAAGTGGTTTGAAAACTAAAATGGGTATAACTTAAACTTATAGGCTATTTTGACCCATCTTTTAGAAAAATGTAGGTGGTAGGTGAAAGCAAAAAAAGTGAAATCTACAACTGAATGATAAAGCGCCGAAACTTTCTATCGGCATCTATTCATACTATAAATAACTTTGATTCTTGATCACTATCTGGCTCTTGGGTTTTGCGACCAAATTTGTTCAAACTACCTAACTGTTTTCTTTCCCACGTTTCTAGAATGAAAGTAAATTATTGATTTGCTCTGGTAATAAAATATAAAAGACTCGCAATGCTTGTAGTCAGATACAACCATAGAGGGTTGGTAATGGGGAGAGGTTAGCAGGATTCGAACAACTGAAGGCTATCCTAGCAGAATTAGAGAGCGTATCAGAGAGCACCAACACGGCTTTATCTTTGCCGCTGGCGAACGCACGTAAAACAAGCGTTAGAGAAGAATACGGCAAAAGGCGAGGATGTTGTAGCACAGGCGCATCAACTTTTCTGCTCCTTATTTTGTGTGTAATCAATAGTTATGTAAAATCATAATTTGGAATTCTCTCCTTTATTTTATCGGTGCTTCCTGTAGTAGGGCAGTTTTAAAAGCATTTTTCAAAAAATAATTCAGAGTTACAAATTCATCAATGGTAAACTGGTGGCTTCCGATGAATTCATAAAGTTGGGTCGGAACACCAGCAGCTTTTAGCTGTTTATATACAGCACGTCCGGCTTGCGAGGGTATCATAAAATCATAAATGCCATGCGCAATCAACACCGGCGTGTTGCTAATTGCAAAATTCCGAAGATCCTTTTCTAATGTGCCCCGGTCATTCGCGTAATAATTGTCCAGATTCAACATATTGGATGATTCAAATGGGGTATCGGCTACCATAAAACCGCTGAGAGAAAAAAGCCCTGCCAATTTATCTTGATAACTAATACCGGTATCCAACGCAGTCATCGCACCGACGCTAAAGCCACCAAGAGCCATACGATTCGCCGGTAAGTTATAACGTGCTTTGAGTTCATCCAGCAAGGAAGTGATATAAGAACGGGCGGTAGCAACTTGGGGAGCCAGATTTGAGAGAAAAAACCCCTCGTATTTAAGTTTGAACCAGCTAAATAATGCACCGGGAACTTTAAACGGAGCGTTCGGAAATATAAAGCGATATTCTAAGCTATTAATTAAGGGGGCATACAGAGAATAATTTTCGCCCCACTCGCCCCATCCATGCAAAATCACCACAATAGGCAAATCTTCTCGCGCAAATAAGGGCGATACTTCAATACAATTCAAGCCAGCCGCTTTAAATCGCTTGATATTCATTACTTATCCGTTCTATAAAATTTTCACAACACCTTGCATATTATAGCCCAAATATGGCTATTATTTGTGGAAATAGAGCGTTATTATGGTATTAACTATTTCACAGAGCCTTTCATAACTTGATTTTTGCCGCTCTTATTGTCATTTCACAGGTACACTAAGCTACCCTACCATCCACCCCTCTTGTCTTGGTACGGGTACTTAATTATTTTTAGTTCCCCTATCTAAGCTCAATATAACACAAACTACTTGCAGCCCTTAACAACATCGACAGTGTTATAAGAATTAACCTTTGATAACAGGCAGGGTGCGAGTTGCCAGTACCGAGATACGGGCTGCCATTTGCCGAGCTGCGTGCTTGAAAGCTTGTGCTACTGCTGAATCAGGTTCAGAAACTACTATCGGAACGCCATTATCACCACCGATTCGAATATTGGTATCAATCGGGATATTACCCAAAAATGGGATGTTGCGTTTTTTCGCCTCTATTTCAGCCTTGCCGTGATCAAAAATCTCGGTACGCATACCGCAATGAGGGCAGTTGAAATAACTCATATTTTCAACAATACCTAAAATGGGCACGCGCATTTGCTGGAACATCGCAATTCCACGCACTGCATCACCCAATGCTACATCTTGAGGAGTGCTGACAATTACCGCACCACTCAACTGCACCGATTGGGTCATGGTCAATTGGGCATCGCCAGTTCCGGGAGGCATATCCACGATAAAATAATCAAGCGTACCCCATTCTACCTCACGCATTAATTGCTGCAAAGCACCATGAACCATCGGCCCGCGCCAAGTCATACTGCTGCCCGGTGGTACAAGAAACCCGATTGACATCATTTTTACGCCATGCGCTTCCAATGCGCCGATTTTATCAGCCGAAACTTGCTTTGGCTTTTCGCTACTGCCCATCATCATGGGAATATTTGGACCATAAACATCTGCATCAAGCAAGCCGACTCTAGCTCCATCCTGAGCTAACGCCACCGCAAGGTTTACGCTCACGGTAGACTTGCCAACTCCACCCTTACCGCTTGATATTGCGATAATATTCTTAACCATAGGCAACAACTGTTCCTGTTGGCCATTGGGATTCTGGCGATTCATTCGTACATCGGAGTCAAAGTTTATCTTTATTGCACCTGCGTCGGGAACCATGCTCCGAATAGCAGCCGTGCTTTGTTTTTCCATAACATCCTTTAGAGGGCAAGCGGGAGTAGTAAGCATAATGGTAAAGGTGATATTGCTTCCCTCGATTTTTAGGTTACGTATCATCTTACGGCTCACCAAATCACCACCCAATTCAGGCTCTTGCACAGTACTAAGGGCTTTCAGCACAATTTCGTCATTTATAATAGGCATCACAATTATATATTCTCCTCTATATATGTTATCTATTTAATAGCTTTTGTACTTTCGCTTTAGGCAAGAGACATAAGCTCTTTGTATCTATTCTAGAATCATTATTGTTCCAGACGAAAGTTCTGAGCTTTTACAAGCTTACTTAGAATTATATCACTTTTAAAACGGGAAGATGCGTATCGATGGATAAACAGGACAGGGCGTTTCAGAGAATAACAAAACAAGCAAAAGCTTCGATTCGCTAAAGGTAGTGACCAAATAAACCAAAATAGCGAAAGGAAGCAAGATGGCTTTTAACAAATTTTTGGATGGGATAAAGTTAAGGCCTTACCAAACCCTTTTTCGTTGTTCAGTTCTTCGGTTCAGCCGCAACTCTAGTGCTAAAAGTAACGAAACCGTGAATCGTACATGGAATAGACCAATATTACTTAACCCAAAGTCTAGAAGAACGGTGGAAATCTTGATAACTATGACAACTACTCGAAAAGCATATTCACCGGCTTTTAAAGCCCAGATCGTGCAAGAGCTCCTTAAAGAGGGGCAAACTATGACACAAATTGCTTCAAAAAATGGCGTTCATCCTACCCAACTACGCCGTTGGAGGGATGCGGCTCTTAAAGCGATGCCCAAGCATTTTGGTATTAGATTAGTAATTAAGAAGGATCAGGATCTCAGTAAAATTTAGTGGTAAAGTGGGAAAAAGAAAAATGAAACCCTTTTTCGTATATAAGTGGAGAAAAGAAAAATACAAGCCACACTGAAAAGGGAGTTTGAATGTAATTACTCAGGAGTGGTAGACAGGGATAATCGGACGACCCAAGAAGGATTGGAGCAAAGCATAAAAAGCACGCATCCCCTGCTTACGCAGCGTGGAAATGTAACTGCGAATGCGACAGAAGAAAGTCGCACTATAATGGCGTAGCAAATCCGGACAATCGGTGAGGATTAAGGAAGGTGTATACTAAAAACTATGACTACACCCAGAAAGAAATACTCGCCGACTTTTAAGGCTCAAATTGTCCAGGAACTCCTCAAAGAGGAGCAAACTCTAACCCAGATTGCTTCGAAACATGGGGTTCATCCCACCCAGTTGAGACGCTGGCGCGAAGCAGCATTAACGGCGATGCCTGCTAATTTTGCAGATGAAGCCCAGTTTCAGAAGCATCTGGCAGCCATCAATGAGCAACACGACAAAGAAAAAGAAAAACTTTACGCTGAAATCGGTAAGCTAACTATCCAGCTTAACTGGCTGAAAAAAAAAGTTGAAAGTGTCGGTATCTCGACCGAACCGTCTGAGCCTGGTCGAACGGGAAGAAAGTGAATTGGCCCTTTCCACTCAGGCCCACTTGCTACAAGTGGCACGGTCGAGCCTTTATTACCAGAAAACTGAACCTGGCGATTTTGAAATCGAGCTCAAGCGACGTATTGACCTGATCTATACCGACTATCCTTTTTACGGTTCACGGCGCATTACCTGTCAGCTCGGCCAGACTGGCTTTGCGGTTAATCGCCGGACAGTCCAGCGTTATATGCGAGAAATGGGCCTGGAAGCCATTGCTCCCGGACCAAATTTATCGAAGCGTAATCACGAGCATAAGGTTTATCCGTACCTGTTACGCAACATTGAAGCCAGCTATGCCAATCACGTTTGGGGCATTGACATAACCTATTTGCCGTTGCGTAAGAGTTGGGCCTACCTGGTTGCGATCATTGATTGGTACAGCCGCTATGTTGTAAGTTGGGAAGTAAGCGAAACTTTAGAACAACCTTTTGTGACACGGGCGGTTGAGCGAGCTTTGAATAGAGCTCAACCTGTGATTTTTAATAGCGATCAGGGCAGTCACTTTACCAGCCCGCACTACACCCGGTTGGTAGAAGCAGCCGGCAGCAAGGTCAGCATGGACGGTAAAGGTCGGGCCTTAGATAATATTTTCACCGAAAGGCTTTGGCGTTCAGCAAAGTGGGAAAATGTTTATTTAGCCGATTACGCAAATACCGCTGAAGCTACTGTTGGGTTAGGCGAATATTTCGATTTCTATAATAATCGCCGACCGCATCAGTCGCTGGATTACCAGACTCCAAGTAGGGTTTACTTCGGTTAAAAACACTGACAAAGGGAATGACGACTTCGACCTTATTCAATTAGTAAGGAGCTAACGACCTTAAACTATCTTAACCGATTGTCTTGACAAGGTAACCCACCATACACCTTGCTTGCTGCGAAAACAATTGGAGACCTTCGAGAGTGTAAAATTGTGTGTGTAAATGGAAAAAGCTGATAGTAAGATAGCCGAAAATAAAAACAGCTATTAAGTTGTAATGATTAGGACTAGATCGGACACGTATGGTAAAATCAACACAAGCATTATCAGAAGGAGTGTCCGATGTCAGTCGAACGAAAAATCATCAAAGGGCGAGTAGGACTGCTGAAGCTAGCCGAGGAGTTAGGCAATGTCAGCCAGGCCTGCAAAGTCCTCGGCTATTCCCGCGATACTTTCTATCGCTACCGTGAACTGTACGATACCGGGAGCGATCAGGCGCTTCAAGATATTAGCCGCAAAAAGCCCCTCCCGGCTAATCGGGTCGAACCCCATATCGAAGAAGCCGTGGTCACCTTCGCCTACGACCAGCCCGCCTTCGGTCAGTTGCGGGTTAGCAATGAACTTAAAAAGCGTGGGATTTTCGTTTCACCTTGAAACCTTCAAAAAGCGACTAAAAGCTCTGGAAGCAAAATCAGCTCAGGAAAACCTGGTTTTGACTGAGTCTCGGCTTAAGGCTCTGGAAAAAGCTAAAGAAGAGAAGGAAGCTCACGGGGAGATTGAAACTGAGCATCCCGGTTACCTGATTGCCCAGGACACCTACTATGTTGGAACCATTAAGGGGGTGGGGCGTATCTATCAACAAACTGTGATCGATACCTACTCGCGGGTGGTCTTCGCCAAGCTGTATGATTGCAAGAATGCCCTGGCGGCGGCGGATATGCTCAATGACCGTGTGCTGCCCTGGTTCGAGCAGCAGGAGGTGGAGGTGTTGCGGGGTGCTGACCGATCGCGGAACGGAGTACTGCGGCAATCTGGCTCACCACGAATACGAGTTATATCTGGCAATCGAGGACATCGACCATACGAAGACGAAGGCATATTCGCCCCAAACGAACGGGATCGTAGAGCGCTTACAAAAAACAATGCAGGAAGAGTTTTATGCGATTGCTTTTCGCAAGAAGCTGTATCAAAGTGTGGAGGATGTTCAGGCCGATCTGGATGAATGGCTGGAGTATTACAATCGGGAGCGGTCGCATAGTGGGCGGTACTGTTACGGCAAGACCCCTCTTCAAACCTTTCGAGATAGCAAGCACTTGGCAGATCAGAAACGATTGGATAAACTGTTAGAAACAACACACCCTAATAGTCAGGCGGTTACTACCCCTCTGGGAGTGCCTATACTAGCAGAGTAGGATATAATTGCTTCGAGAAGCCCAGAAGAAAAAGGAGAAGCAATGAGTCACCCAAACTGCCCGACTTGCCAACATAATCACTATGTCATTAAAGCTGGTCTCAATCGCAGCCGTACCCAGCGTTATCGCTGTCAGGACTGCGCTCGCTATTTTACACCCCAGCCTAAACCGCTAGGCTACGACCCCCGACCCGTAAGCTAGCCGTTCAACTTTATTTGGAAGGCACTTCTTATCGGGCGATTGGTCGGTTGCTAAACGTCCACAATCAAAGCGTTATTAACTGGGTCGAAGCCGCCCAAAAGCTTTTACCCGACCAGGTAAGCGACCAGGAGCGCACTGATTACATTGAGGTAGATAGCTTTTTAGCTTTGTAGAAGCCAAAAAAAAACAAGTCTGCGTCGTAATGGGTGTATGCCGAGACACTCTTCTAATCACGGGTTGTGCGGTAATGGAAGAGCGCAGCCAGGAAAAAATGCAAGAATTTGCTGACGAATTGCCCCCAGCGATTTTCTATTGTACCGATGGTTTTTCGACTTACCAGGATTTAATTTGACCGCTGGAGGGGCTTACTTCATTGGGGGTGTGGGGATTAAACGGGCTGCGCTTGGTAATCTTGTTATATGCTTTTAATCTCCAACCGGATTATACACACTGGTTTTTTCTTTTAGCTTACTGCATTTGGGCTTCATCAATCACCAGCATAGCCGCCAACCTACTCTTTTTTATACCGCTAGGTTTGGGTGCAATAGAACTGAGTCTGTTAGCATTGCTTGGTTTGGTAGTGCCAATTACACCCACATTATTACTAATTGTAGCGCTCAACCGGATTTTACAGGTAGCAAACGACCTAGTATTTGCGCTGTTGGCAGCCGCACTTGAATTTACTACCCCGCACCCACAATAAAATCATTCCTTGTGTAATAAATAATATTTGTGTTATCTAATATGCTTTTTAATGTGATATAGGTCGCCTTATAGATGTGTGCGCTATTACAGTATATGGACAGCAGTATTAATATAATTAGCACATCATTACACCAATACACACTAGCAAAATTGAAATCAAGAAACGTATAACTCGTCCTTATGTGGCGATAATATAGTGGAGGTATCCTGATGTCTAAAATCAACGCATCAACTTTTATTCAGAAAATGAACAGTGATGTCACATTACAGCACAAGCTCGAAAAATTGGGAAACATGGATATAGAATCACTGGTTAATTTCGCAGCCCAGCAGGGTTATGTTTTCAGTGCGCAGGATTGGAAAGAAGCAGTAGAGTCCTCTTATAGCGAACTCGATGAAAGCTCGCTTGAACAAGTTGCCGGAGGGCTAAATCCCCAACCCCTGCCTCCTGGCTACCTTGCGCATTATTTGAAATGGACAAACCCATTATCCGCACGAGGCATCATTATCGTAAGCGGTCGCTTCTAATCCAACAATTTTTGGAGAATCGGTCGGGTGAAATGCCTGACCCATTCTTGTTTTTAAACCGAGTAAGTAAAAAGTGGAGGTGTCCTGATGTCTAAAATCAACGCATCGACTTTTATTCAGAAAATGAACAGTGATGTCACCCTACAACACAAGCTCGAAAAATTGGGAAACATAGATATAGAATCGCTGGTTAATTTCGCAGCCCAACAGGGTTATATTTTTAGCGCGCAGGATTGGCATGAGGCGATTGAATCATCTCTCGGCGAGTTGGATGAGAATGCGCTTGATCAGGTCGCTGGCGGTATAAACCCACAACCATTGCCGCCGGACTTCACAGGCGTATTGTCGAAAATAACTAACAAGGAGTCGAGGGAAGATAATAAGATCTGAGACGCTTCTCTCCAATTCTGTAGTGCTAAATCAATACGTTTTAGCAAATTGAATTCAAGAAACATATAGTTTGCCCTTGTGTGGCGATAGTAAATAGAGATATCCAGATGTCTAAAATCAATGTGACAGCTTTTATTCAGAAAATGAACAGCGAGGTTACCTTACAGCACAAGCTCGAAAACTTAGGAGATATAGAATCGCTGGTTAATTTCGCAGCCCAACAGGGTTATGTTTTCAGTTCCCAAGATTGGTATGATACAGTTGAATCTTCTGACGGAGAACTAGATGATAACTCACTTGATCAAATCACTGGTGGGAAAGTATCATTTCAGGATTTCCACTTCGTTATCAAGGTCAATAAAGCAACTCCATAAATGTGATTATTGCACCACCTAGCATAAGCAGAGAGATCCGGTAAATAAAATTATCTTTACTAGTCAAAATAGTTTGGAGGTATCCTAATGTCTAAAATCAATGCGGCGGCTTTTATTCAGAAAATGAACAGTGATGTCACCCTACAGCATAAGCTGGAAAAATTGGGGAATATGGACATTGAAAGCTTGATTAATTTCGCAGCCCAGCAGGGCTATGTGTTCAACCACCAAAATTGGCGGGATGCCGTTGAATCTTCCTATGGCGAACTAGATGAGAACGTCCTTGAGCAGGTCGCAGGTGGTATCAACCCCCAACCGCTAACCCCTCGCTACCTAGACCAATATTTGAAATGGACAAACCCAATAGCTGCGCAAGGCATCATTATCGTAGGTGGTCGTTTCTAGATAATTATTAATAGAGAACCGGATAGAAGGTTTGCTCTTCCGGTTCTTTATTTGAAAAGCCAAATAACCAAACCAAAATAATTAGGTTAAGTAGCCCAAAACTCAATCCTCCTCATAATGTTATTCAGGTCACACAAATACTGTGACGAATAATTCGTATTTCAGGTGATTACCCTAACTGTAAAATGCAAGAGTATTGGCTAGAATTAGCACAGACAAGCAAAACGCACATCCCACAAATTTGGAAGATTACCTGAAATGAATGATAGCTGAAAATTAGTATTAAATTGCCCTATTGGGCAATCGGAGAGAGAGGTATGAGTATGTCTAAGGTTAGAGCGCTTTCTTACTTGGATAAGATGCTTAACGATCCCATTACTCAGCAGAAACTGTTTGAATCTGATGTAAATGATATACCCGGATTGGTCAGATTTGCCACCAGAGATGGCTATGCTTTTACTTCCAATGACTGGCGATCAGCAATTCATGCAGTATTTGGAATAGTATTGGAACTGGATGAAAATGCGCTTGAGCAAGTAGCGGCGGGTTACCGCTTCTCAAACTATCACACCCAGCGACACATAATCAGAATACTCAGCCTAGACAATTACATTGGAAACTTCCAATCGCCTGCCTTTGCCTAAAAAATAGCCTGAATAGAAAAGTTGATTACAAAACCGCGCATCTTCTAAAAGGGAATTTGCTACCGTACACAATTAGAAATCCTCTAAAAGAAAAGGGATAAAGGCGACTGGTAAGGGTAAATGTTCATTCAAAAAATGCTCAAGCAGGTTCAAACCTAAATTGAACAGGCTCAAATCCAGTCGTTCGGTGCGATGAATGACCCGGTTCCAGCCTTCAGCTAAAGCTATCGTACCCAGATGTACAATCCAAAGATAAGCCAGACAAGCCGCTAACAATAACCTTTCTAGCCGTTTAGGGTCATCCAAATGGCTCTTGTCCAGCCGAAACCCTCGGCTCTTGCTATCGGAAAAGAAGGTTTCAATCCTAAACCTCTTTTTGTAGTACCGGATTGCTTCCTGGGCTAGAGCCAAATTACTCACCAGATAAAGTGGCTCACGGTAAGGCTTTTGCCAGACCGCTATGACCAGTACTGGTCCGTACTCGTGTTTGCTGAATGCTACGCCGCTCTGACTCACTACCTGACCAGGCTGAACCCCTAACTTACTGATGGCATAATGAGCTTGTTCATCCAACCAGACCTGGCTATTTTTAGCAGTACGACAGACATACTGCCAACCGTAATAATCTAACCGTCTTAACAAACGACAGCCATCGAATTCACCATCACCCAAAAAGACTACTTGGCTACCAGACGGAACCAACGAGTGAACTTGCTTTAACAATCTGATGTGCAAAGCTTGAGCTAAATGTCCCTTTTTAGCCTTAACCACCAACCAACCCAAAGGTAAAGCCCGCCCCTGATATACTACACTGATTACTAAGCCCATTCCACCAGCACCAACCTGACTGCCATCTATCACCAGTACCAGTGGACAATGACACAGGCTACTCAGCAATTGTTTGGCGAAAGGAGCATACACCACTTTTTGGTTAAAGTTATCATTTTTGAGCAATCGGCGCATTCGGATGATGCGGCTTTCCCGTTTAGTTTTATCTGGCACTTTGGCGGCGATATTAGGCAACGCACTATGCCGACTACCTACAATCCCACTGATCACCATCGCTAGAATTGTTAAATATTGTAATTCGCGCCCCTGCGCTTGTGGGTGGAGTTGCAACAATTGCTGTTTTATGGCACGATGTCGGCGAAGGTTGTCACTCATTTTGGTATCCTTTTGCTTTCTACTTTGGTCGGTAAGAAAACTACAGTTTACCACTCTGCCTCAACCTTCTCCTCCTTTTCCTCTCCTTTATATCTGTACGGTAGCAAAAAAGGGAAATCGCGGTTTTTGTTTTAGCTACCCGCTTATGTTAGCCAAAGCGCGATTTCAGCGGAATTTTATCAATTCGATTTAAACCCCTTGACATATTTGTATATAGGTGTATAATGCACATAGGTAGAGATTAAAGATGAATGCTAACCCAAGGACAGATAGCAGTAAAAATATGAATACTAAAGACACTGCTGGTAAAGAAAACAGCGAAAACACTCTGAAAGATACTTTTCAGGCAGAGGTTTTAAAACCCCACCGAAATGGTGGAGGACCCGCCAAAGGCATCAAGAGTGTACGGGAGGAAGAGGATAAAAATCCTGTTCCTGAAAATGAAATTCCACCAAAAGCTAAAAGTGAGGAATCAAGTTTTAGCTTTGCCCCAAAAACTTTTCTGCAACCTTATATGCTACTTCTGTTAAAGCAATGGAGTATGCACGGGTATGAGGTGTGGGAGCGGTTGATGCGAATGGGTTTCCCAGGTTTCGACCAGAACGATCGCGCTACTGTGTACCGAGCGCTGAGGCAGCTTGAAAAGGAAGGCAAAGTAAAAAGCGAGTGGGACACCAATGCAGAAGGTCCAGCCCGTCGCATTTACACCCTGACTGATGCAGGCGAAGAATTCTTGAACGTTTGGGCTAATGGCCTGGATCAATATAGAAAGACTTTAGACTTTTTTTTCAAACTATACACTGGTGGAATGGTTCCTAGTCCCTTTAGTTTTAACCCCATTATCGGGGAAAATAACGATAAAAATACTAAGTAGCTTGCAGGAGGCTAAAACAAATGAACGATTGGATAACCACTACTAACAAAATGATGGATCTGGCAAACGAATATTTCTACGGCGCGGTAAACAGTGTACTATGGGGCACCGAGAAATCCCTCGCACTGACCAAGTCAATTGTTGCTCAAGTTGAAGCCAACCAGCACGAAGGCAAGAAGTTGCTTGAAGATTACACCGAGCGCGCACGCCGCACCCAAGGTATCATCCAGGAAGTATGGCAGGAAGGCGTAAAGTCCACCACCACCAATATGAATGCCTTGCGCGTAGCCAGCGATGCCGCAGTAGTTGAACTGGATCGCAAGATTGAGTCAATCAACGAAAAACTCACTTCGACCGGCAAGAAAGTTTCCAACAACTAATTTTCAGTAATGAGTGCCCCTCCCGGTATCCGGCAAGGGGCACTAAATGTATATACCAGTTTTCCTCTCACATTTTACAAATATCTATCTGTCCATCCATTCTTTCTCTCCCAAAGTTCCGGTCTCGACCCAATGAAGCCGGAACTGTTTTTTTTTATTTTGGTAACTCTGCAAATTTGCATTTATTACAATTTCCCGGTAGATTACAACCGTCATACTAGTTACTATATAGATAGCGCGTGGAGAGTAAAACATGCAGAATCTGAAAAGCACCCTTGAATTTGCAGTGTGGGCATCAAAACAGGCAGGCGATATTACCAGCCATTATTTTAAAACCAATCTTGAAATTGAAACTAAAGCTGATACTTCCCCCGTTACAATAGCCGATCGTGAATCTGAAAAGATGTTACGCCGCCTTATTAAAGATCGCTTTCCAGAGCATGGCATTCTAGGTGAAGAATTTGGCGAAATTAACGCCGGTTCCAGTTATCGCTGGATTCTTGACCCTATTGATGGTACCGTTTCATTCATACATGGTGTACCTCTTTATGGGGTGATGATGGGGCTGGAAATTGAGGGGGAAGCTGTGTTGGGGGTAGTAAATATGCCCGCCATAAATGAAATTGTATATGCTGCCAAAGGATTGGGTTGTTTCTTCAACGGCAGACTTACCAGAGTATCTGAGGTAAAGCGACTGGACGAGGCGATGCTGGTGGCAGGTAACGTTCCGGCAACTCCCGATGAGTCTTTCTGGAAGGTCAGGCAGCGTGTCAAGAATTTCAGAGGCTGGGGCGATTGCTACGCCCATATGCTGGTAGCAACCGGACGCGCCGAAATTATGCTTGACCCAGAGCTTTCTATCTGGGATTGTGCCGCGCTGTTGCCGATTTTGCGGGAAGCCGTCGGAACTTTTACCGATTATAAGGGAGAAGCTACAATTTACGGGCAATGCGGGATTTCTACTAACGGTTGGTTATTTGAGCAAGTTATGGAATTGGTAAAGTAGAAATAAGTTGACAATTTGTGGTAAAATTCGGCTAATTGAACAATTATTGTAACAATTCAGCTAGATAGAAAATAGACCTAGAAACTCCGAGCGGGGTTCTTAGGGGTGGCAACCCCTGTGCGGGGTCATAGGGGTGTCCCCTATTACTCCTCTCTCTTTTCCCCTTGAGGGGGCAGGGGGTGAATAGTTACCTATTATTTACCTAAATCAGCAGGATTCGGTGGAAAAATGGCTTCAACGGGCGGCAATCGTACCGGCAACAAAACAGAATTTGACCCTACCCAATATCTACAGCCACGTGGCAATAGCCAGTATTTACCGCTAAAATGGCAGCTTGCGTGGCTTCGACTTGAGCAACCCCAAGCAGAAATCCGTACTCAATTGATTAGCCGAGATAGTGGGATGGCGATTTTTCAAGCTGAAATTAAACTACCCAATGGCGCAGTGGCTACCGGATGGGGTGCAGAATCTCCTATTGAGGACAATCGGAACGATTTATCCTATCTTATCGCTGCTGAAAACCTAGCGTTATCAAGGGCGCTTTCGATGCTTGGCTTCGGATTGGAATATGCCACCGATTTTGACCCACCCCTTGAATATGCGCCGATTACACTGCCCGGTGATAATGATGCAGAATATGACGAAACGGACGAACCGGCTTCCATTGAATTGCCGCTAGAACTTCTCAGCGAAGAAGAAGAACCGGAAGAGACGAATGAACTGGATGAACCACGCTTGGGAGAGGTGCGATTAATTAGAGAAGAAGCTCCACGTTTACGCCCCGTTCCACGCACGGAAGAACTTGATTCTGCCCCTATCCTTACACCGCTTGAGCGTGTTCCTGACGTACCGACCGTTCGTAAGCCGGGCTTTAGCGGTGGACCTCAATTAATCGATCCGGTGATTGAGGATAGGCTAAATAATGTACAGGATGTCCAAACCCGTTTGGCGTTAAAACAGATTTACAATGAAGCCCGCACCCGTCATAACATTGCGCCGGATATTGTGGACAAACGTAGTCAGCGTCGCTATGGCAAAATGACCTACGAGCTAAATTTGGAGGAAGCGGAGGAATTTCTGGAATTGATAATTAATTCCAGACCTCGTTCATAATGCTAAAATCGGGTAAACCCTCGCCACAGCGCCTTAAAATTTGGTTGCTGATAAGCGGGGGTATAATCTTTATAATCGCTGGTTCAATCTGGGTCGGTTTCCAACTTGGGCAACAAGGTGGGCAAAAAACCATAACCACTAATACTACATCCAGCACAAATACCTCGTCTAACCCATCTACAGATGATTTCAGCCTTAATACTTCCCCCAAAGCTACACAGTCACAAGACGATTCGGCGCGACTGGCAGCTATTGCCGATGTGCCCTATTACAACGGGCAGTATAGCGAGGCAGTTTCACGCTATCGTTTTGTGCTACAAAGTTATCCTAACGGTACAGGCGCAGGGTCGGCGCGGTATGGACTTGCCCAAGCCGAATTCCGTTTGGGAAAATACAAAGAAGCGATAGATGACTATCTCAAGTTCCAGCTTGAATTTCCAAGCGACCCTCGCCGCTACCTAGCTTACTTCGGAATTGGCGAAGCGCAGGCGAATCTGGGTCAGTGGGAACAGGCAATTGCGTCATATCAACAGTATCTGGCGGAAGGCAAGGAAAACGCTAAAGTAATCGAAGGTTATGTAAACTACGCTATCGCCGAAGCCTATATTAAGGGTGGCAAGCAGGTAGAAGCGTTGGATAGTTACAAAAAAGCGGCGGATTTAAAGGAAAGTAGCTCGAACCTATTACAAGCACAGGCGCTTGAGAAAAATGGCGATTACTACGCAGCGCAGGGTAAAGCCGAAGAAGCGGTAGCGTTTTACAAGCGTATTCTTGATTTTGCGAAAGTACAAAGCTATCGCGCCGATGTGGCATTTAAAATCGCGACAGCATACGATAAAGCCAAGATGGTAGAGCAAGCTAACGCCGCTTATCGGGTAGTGATTGACCAGTATTTTGGAACTAGCGCAGCCGGAAATGCCTTGCAAATATTAATTGACCGGGATGACTCCGGTATGGATGATTATTTCAAGGGATATAACGCTTATCGAAAAGGCGATTCTACCAATACGCTCGTTATTTTGGATAAGTTCCTGAAACGTCCTGCCCCAACACAGCCCGTTCCCGCAATATCCGCCGAAGTGTTAGCGGCTGAGCAATTGCGGTTCGCCCGCGCATGGTACTGGGAAGCGGTTAGCTATGAGCGGCTCAACAACTCGGATAGAGCAATTAGCGAATACAAGCAACTTGCTGCCCGCTTCCCCACTAACGAAGCTGGAGAGGATGCCCAATGGCAACTGGCAACGTTGCTACGCCAGCAAAACAAGGCGGATGAAGCAATTACCGAGTTTGCCAAGCTCTCAGGCAGTCCCCGCTATGGAGTAGAGGCACAATTCAATAGTTTCAGTCTGATTTTGCAAAAAGATGGCGCAGACGGCGCATTGGAATCGGCTACGAAATTATTCAATAGCAACTCATCCAGCGGCAGAGAAGCGCTCTTTAGAGTGGCAGAGGCTTATAGCGCACAAGCCCCCGATAAAGCGCGTCCCCTTTACCAAAAACTGGCAGCCGCCAAATTTGACGATTATTATTCTATAAGGGCGGCTGAAATACTCGCCGGAGTTAATCCCCTTGCGCCTGTAAAAGCCACTCCCGAAACACATCCGGCAGTTTTTAACCCGCAAAAATTTGCAGCCGATTTCGAGCGAGAACGCAAGGAATTGGAAACATGGTTGTCGGGTTGGGCAACAAAAACAACCCCAAATATGGCTACGCCCTCTAGTCCTTCGCTAGAAGCAGCGCTCAAGGCTGTAAGGGAAGATAGCGGCATAAAACGAATGATAGAATTAACCCGACTGAGCAAAACTGAGCAAGCTAATCGGGAAGCTATGGAAGCGCAAGCTCGTTTTTCAGGTAAGCCGCTCGAATTATATTGTCTGGCGCTGCTTTTCAATGACAATCGTCAGTATAGCCAATCCATTCTTGCCGCTAAGGAAGTATTCGCGCTATACCAGAAGCAAAGCCTTGCCACGGGCTTACGCAGCACACCGACTCTACTGCAAAAATTAATCTATCCGTTGGATTTTCAGGATATTATCCTTGAGTTTTCAAAGCAATATGACTTCGATCCTCTTTTGTTGGCAGGACTTATCAAGCAGGAGAGCGCATTTGACCCCACCGCTACTTCGGGAGCAGAGGCGCGTGGTTTATCTCAGGTAATACCCGCTACCGGGCGAAGTATTGCCACAACATTAGGGATTAGCGATTTCAGCCCTGAAGATTTATACCAACCCTATACCGCAATCCGCTTTGGGGCTTACTTCCTCAATCGGCAGTTGGATAATTTCAACGGCAACCCTTATGCCGCGCTTGCCGGTTATAACGGCGGACCCGGCAATGTGGGGGATTGGTTAAAGGCAAACCCACCGGAGAAAGATTTCGACCTGTTCGTGGATGGTATCACTTACGGGGAAACTCGCCAGTATGTAAGAATCGTTTATACCAATTATGCGGTGTATCGCGAACTTTATAAGAGCAAATAAAAAACCGGACTCAGCATTGTCCGGCATAAATTCAAACTCTCGTGGATATGGCTAAAGACTAACCGGCGGTGTAATCGCGGAAGGAGAAATGTTCGTCCTCAGAATCATCGTCACTCACCACAAAAGGAGCGATAGGGGTAACAGTTTCTTCCATTGTGCCACGATAGCGGAATGAATCTTTGCTGCCAGAGGAATCACCTTTCAACGGCTCACCATCATAGTTGATTAAATCATCAATCTGATTGTTAATTTCGTTGTTCTTAGATTTTTCCATTGTTCTTATCTCCCGAATAGTATGAGCAGATCGCCCAATTTTAATACCAAGGCGTAAGTTTCAGGAGTTATAGGTTTTACCTATTATCTCTATAATCCTACATTATTGTTACCAAAATGATAATTGAAAATCAAGGGCACATTGCATAATTTATACATAAAGACTATGTGCAATTTGTACGAATAGAAAGTTTAAGCTCAACTAGAAGGCTATAAGGTCTTTGATTTTTTCTATAACGCTGTTGGTTATGCCGGGAATCTTACGCAAATCTTCAATATTGCGATAAAGCCCGATTTTGGAACGATATTCCACAATGCGGGCGGAAAGCACCGTACCGATTCCAGGCAATTTATCTAACTCCGTGGCACTGGCAGAATTTACGTTTATTTTCCCATCACTCCCATTTTCGAGAGGTGGTGAAGGAGTATTTTGTAGCGGAATGGTTGTAGTAGTAGTGAGTGGGGCAGCGGTAGGTGTCCAACTAGGTACAATTATCTGCATCTCATCCACTATTCTGCGTGCCAAATCTATTTTCAGCAAATCCGCCTCATCAGTTATGCCTCCAGCAGCATTTATCGCGTCCTCCACCCGGTCACCTTCCTTTAGCCGATAAACTCCGGGATTACGCACAGCCCCTGCGATATGAACTTTTATAACACTATCCAAAGGAGAATTAATATTGCTGGAATCGGTAGTCGGTGTGACTTGTTTACTTGAGGCGTGGATTTGAGTGTCGGTTTTGGCAGAGAAAAATATGCCAATTCCGATTGCCGCCATGAGTAAGAAAGTAATCACCATTGTGGCATTAATAATTCCGGGTCGCTGTTGAGTCTTATTTGAAGTATGTTTGTTTTGTTCAGCCATAGATACTGCTTGATTAGAAAATAACTACTTATTTTCTCCATTATAATAATGATTAACTTTTAGCTCAATACTCGCTGAGTAAAAATTTGGATAAACTATAAACATCCTTTTTTTGCTGGCTGCTTTAGGTAGCAATTAGCCTTCTGATTTAAAAAGAGCCTATCCGATAAAATAGGCTCCTTGCTTTTCTAATAGGATTTGAAATTAAGTCTCGTATTCGCTGTTAATTACCACATACTGCTCGGTTAAATCGCAGCCCCAAGCAATTGCTTCGCCCTCATTCCCGGTGTGCATATCCACCGTAATTATGACGTTTGGACCTTTTAGGGCAGCTTGCGCCGAGGCTTTCTCAAATTTCTGGGGTGTGCCGCTCAACATCAGCGGTACTTCTCCAATCCAAATGTCGGTTTTGTTCGAGTCAAAAATTGCGCCACTGCGCCCCATTGCGGCTATAACCCGCCCCCAGTTTGGGTCACTACCATAAACCGCCGATTTAAGAAGACTGCTCCCGGCAGCGGTACGAGCAGCTAAGCGCGCTTCCTGTTTGTTTTGCGCACCCCTCACCCGAACCTCTATCAGTTTAGTAGCACCCTCACCATCTCTGGCGATTTCTTTAGCCAAATATACCATCACCTCGCGCAAAGCAGCTTTAAAGTGTTGTTCCTCTTCCGGTGTTGCTCCCGCTCCGAGGGTAGTGTTACCCGCTAACCCGTTTGCCAGTAACAGAACGCTGTCATTCGTGCTGGTATCGCCATCCACCGTTATGGAATTAAAACTATCATCTACCAAGTCACGTACCACTTTTTGCAAATAGTCGGAAGTGGCGGCGGCATCGGTGGTTAAATAGCAGAGCATCGTAGCCATATTGGGATGAATCATACCTGCGCCCTTACACATACCGCCGATATGAACCGTTTTACCATCTAGTTTGAGGCGTACGACGCAGCGTTTCGGGCGGGTATCGGTGGTCATGATACAAAAGGAAGCACTTGCACCTGCTGGTTCGCCATATTGAAGTTCAATGTTCGATACCCCGGATTGGATTTTTTCTATTGGCAGTAAATGCCCAATAACTCCAGTTGAGGTTACCAGTACCAACTTAGGGTCAATGTCTAGCTTTAACGCTGCAATGCGTGTCATTTCGCGCGCATCAAGCATACCTTGTTCGCCCGTACAAGCGTTGGCAATTCCGGCGTTATAAATTACCGCTTGCGCCTGACCTCTTTTAACTACTTCTTCACACAGGAAAACCGGGGCTGCCCTCACCACGTTGGTAGTGAAAACCCCGGCAGCAGCGGCGGGAACATCTGAAACTAGCAAACCGAGATCGAGCTTTCCCGCTCCATAAGTTTTCAAACCGCAATAGGTATTACCGGAACGCCAACCAGCAGGAGCGCAAACTCCCGCCGGATGGTTAGGTAAGAAATCGAATTCAAAATCTGGCATTCGTGTTTGTCTCCATAGACTTTGTTGGCTTGTGAACGCTACTTTATTGCAGGTTACTACTAAACAGTTTGCAGAGACATCTGCTCAAATTTATCCACCATATCAGCAAAATGATCAAGCGCCTGTTGTACCGGGCGTGGTGTAGTCATATCTACCCCTGCCATTTTCAGTAGATCGGTAGGATATTTGCTAGAACCACTTTTGAGGAATTGTAAATATCGCTCAACCGCCGGGTCGCCTTCTTCTATAATCTGTTTTGAAAGTGCGGCAGCCGCTGAAATTCCGGTAGAATACTGGTACACATAGAAAGCGCGATAGAAATGCGGAATACGCGACCATTCGTAGGCTATTTCTTCATCCACTACTGTTTCTGCGCCATAATACTTGACATTCAATTCCTTGTAAATGCTATTGAGCAAATCAGGTGTAAGGGCTTCACCTTCCTCAGCACGCCGGTGAGTTTCGTACTCGAATTCAGCAAACATGGTTTGGCGGAAAAGAGTAGTGCGGAATTTTTCCAATTCAGCGTTAATTAGGTACATACGCAGCGCCGAATCGGTGGTTTGCCCAAGCAAATGGTCAGTCAGCAACGCTTCGTTGGTGATAGAAGCTACCTCAGCTACAAACAGGCTATAGTTGGCATAGGGAAATGGCTGGTTTTTGTTGGTATAGAAAGAGTGCATGGAATGACCGAGTTCGTGCGCCAAGGTGTACATACCATCCAAATTATTCTGATAGTTTAACAGGATAAAGGGTTGGGTTGTATAGCTTCCGCTGCTGTAAGCACCGCTAGATTTTCCCGGAGTCTCGTAAACATCTATCCAGCGCGAGTTTATACCTGTTGCCATTTCGCGCACATATGTTTCTCCCAACCTATTCAACCCTTTGACTACCGTTTCGACTGCTTCTTCGTATGGAATTTTGCGATCTGCTTGGGCTACCAACGGCACGTAAAGGTCGTACATATGCAAATCATCTAGCCCTAGCATGCGTTTACGTACCCGTAAATAGCGGTGAAGCGTGGGCAGATTTTTATTTACCGTTTCTAATAAGTTTGAATAAACTTCAAGCGGTACGTTTAACGGCTTCAGACTGGATTCAAGGCTGCTTTTATAGCCTCGCACCTTTGCTCCAAAAATATCCGCTTTAACGGAGGTGGCATAGACTGAAGCAAGCGTGTTACTATATTTCGCGTAGGTAGCATATAGGGTTTTGAAAGCATCCTGCCGAACTCTGCGGTTCTGGCTTTCGAGATAGCTGATATAACGACCGTGAGTTACTTCTACCTCTTCATCTTTCTCGTTCAAAATAGTGCCGAACTTGAAGTCAGCATCGGTCAGCATATCGTAGATGTTACTTGGTCCACTCATAACTTCCCAAGTTTGAGCTAATACTTCTTCAACTTCTGCAGAGCGCGTATGCTGTTTCATTTTCATTATCTGTTCTAATGCAAAACGATATAGCTCTAGCTGAGGCTCTTGCTTGAAGAAGTCCGCCAATTTTTCATCGGAAAGTTCTACAATTTCGGGGGTTATGAATGATGCGGCTGCCCCAAGTTGTGACCATAAGCCCATCGCCCGATCGTATAATGCTTGGTAGGGGGTGTTTGTGGTATCTTCATCGCGGCGCATGTGAGCATAAACCCCCACTTGCTCCATTTGGAGCATAAGCTTATCCTGTCTTTGCAAACAAGAAAACAAAACTTTACCTGATTCGCCCAATTTGCCCTTGAAAGCTTCCAACCCCGGTAAGCTTTCAGCTACCGCAATAAAATCCTTTTCCCAATCAGCCTCAGTAGCATAAATGCTTTCTAGATTCCACCTGTATTTCTCATCTATTTCGGCGCGTTTTGATAGTGATTGCATATTTATCTATATTCCCCTTTCAATTAAATCATGTATTCTTTCAGGAAAATGTAAGGGGTATTATAGCCTATTTCCGCACATTTTTTAGAGCAAAAGCATATAAAAAGGGTGAGTCTTCTACTCACCCATACTGACTTACTCATAAACGGTTTGATGAAATTTACTTGAGATATTTGCCAAACCAGTCGAGGGTTGCCTGCCATGCTGCCAGTGCCGCAGGTTCGTTATAGCTTGCGCCTGTGTCATTATTAAAGGCATGACCTGCTCCATCATATAATTTCTTTTCGTAAATCTTGCCGTTGTCCTTCATGACTTTTTCTAGATCAGGTATTGTGCTGTCCACACGAGTATCTGTTGCTCCGTAGTTCCCCAGAATTGCCGCGTTGGTCTTGCTCATTATGCTAGCAGGATTAGGGGTTACACCATAATAGGGCACTGCCGCTAAGATTTTAGGGTTAGCAGCAGCTAATTGGAGGGTGTAAGACCCCCCGAAACAAAAACCTACCACTCCTAATTTATCAGCTTTTACCCCTTGCTGTTTCTCCAGAAAGGTTACCCCGGCGTTTAAATCTTTCACCAAATCTTCAATTTTAGCTTGAGAGAGGAATCCGGGAATTTGGTCGGCGGAAAGTTTGCCAGTACCACCCGCTCTGGATACCAGATCAGGCGCTAATGCAATATATCCCGCTTTTGCCAATCGCCGCGCTACATCACGAATGTGGTCTGTCAATCCCCTATTTTCGTGTATGACAATGATTCCCGGATAAGTGCCGGACGCTTTTGGTTTTGCCAGATACCCGAACATCTGAGTATCGCTTTGGAATGTAACTTCGCTGGTATCCACCGCAGGGTCATTTGCAGCGACACTGAGCGGACTTTTTACAGCGACTGCCGTAGTAGCTGCCACCGAGGTAGTGGTGGTAGCAGCAGTGGTAGTAGTTGCTATGGTAGTTGTAGCAGTAGAGGTTGCTGGAACGTTGGTTGCGGTAGAATCCCCGCAGGCTGCCAGCAAAGACATTGCTGCGGCGCTACTGCCACAAATATATATCAAGCGTCTTAGCATTCGCCTCCGACTCATGTGTCCTGCACGATAATCATCAATAGTTTCTTCCGCCAGATAGCATTGCATCTGGTTTAATCGGTCAAGGGAAAATTCCTCACGTTGGCGGTATATCATTTTATAATTCCTCTCCAGACAGATTAGACAATTAAAGGCAAACCGAAACAAGCAATAAAAATGCTCTATATTTATCTAGATACGATTATAGGATTGTTCCGGAAAAATTTCCCTAGATTGTCGGATTACCCTTTGATTTTCCACAGTAATTGAGCGCTACCGACTTGCCAGAAACCTAAAGCATTAGGGGAAATACTCAGGCAAGCAGCTTCGCATAGCTGTAAATCCAGTTTGAGGTCGGTTTTCAAACGTTGTCCGATAGCGTTTAACTCAGGCATGTGGCTTACAAATACTAGGCTTTCTACTCCGAGGTTAGCAACAATTGTTTTAAGACTCCAATTGACTACATTTGGAGATTGCAACGCCAGTTCATCCACTTCATGCACCCCGGCAATAGGGTTTAATTGAGTCGAAAGTAGCCTAGCAGTTGTTGCTGCTCTCAGGAAGGGGCTGGTAAAAATGATTCTGGTATAAGCTAGAGTATCTTCGAAGTGGATAGGTGGAAGATTTTTGACCAGACCATTGCCCAGAATTTGCACACTCCTTTTCCCATGCTGTGTCAGTGGGCGCATAGAGTCCCCGGCAGGGTAGGGCAATTCGTACTCGGCATGTCTGATAAGTACTACAAGTGTTTCACTATTTGCTGAATTCATATTTTTACTTCAAAGCAATTATAAGTAAAACAGTGAAAAGCATAATTACCAAACTAAGATAAAAAAGTATAATAATTATCCAGAAGCCTAAGCCCAGACCGACTTTTGGCTGTTCGTTCGATACTTCAGGAGTATTCTCTGACGGTTCTAGCATTATAAAATTTCCCGGAAAGCCTTTCAATTATGCGACAATAGGTTATAATCTCGGATTGTAGGTTGGTACAAACTGATTATCCAAATAATTTGTTTCGTATGTATTATACTCATGGTTGCCGATAGTAGCTACAATATAATCAATAATTAAAGCTAAATTGCTATCCAAATACCAAATATCCTCACAGTAATTCTTATATCATCTTGACATTTCGTGTTTATACGTGTATAAGGATTAATATTAGCTATAAAACGAATTATAACGGGCAGAAACACGAAGAAATATAAATTATGGTAATTGAAGGTAACCCTGTTAGCGCCTCAAGTATGAAACCGCTTCAAAGACTGCAAATTGCACTGCTTTTTCTGGCATTTATTCTGATTGGCGCTACTGAAGGTGGTGTAGGGGTACTGATTCCTTCCATCCAGCTAAGTTATGGTCTTGATAAAGCAGTTGTCAGCCTCTTATTTCTGGCAGGTACTAGCGGGTATTTGACGGCAGCAATACTCAGTGGCTTGCTGGTTGAAAAATTCGGGCATCGAAACTTTATTCTCTTTGGAACTGCTATAATCTTTGCCGGAGCTTTTCTGGTAACTCTACAACCTCCCTTCGTTTTGTTGATGCTGGTATGGCTTAGTCTTGGATTTGGAATAGCCTCCCTCGATTCTGGAGTCAATTCCTATGTCGCCAGTTGGCCCCACAACTCGGCTATTTTGAATTATTTGCATGGCTTTTACGGGGTAGGGGCGCTCTCAGGACCATTAGCTGCCTCATTCGTGATTAACAACGGCTGGAGTTGGAATAACACTTACTATGTATGGTGTTTTCTGGCAGCGCTAGTATTGATTAGCTTCCGGTTGGTTTTCAGCAAGCCGCTCGAAACAGCAAAACAAGAATTACATACTAAAGAGGCACAAACATCAGGTGAAAATGTTTTGCTGGCAGCTTTAAAGCTAAAAGTTGTTTGGCTAACTGCGCTATTCTTGTTCCTGTATGTTGGAAGTGAAGTAAGTCTGGGAAATTGGGGCTACAGTTGGCTCACCCAACAGAGAGAACAAGTTGCTTGGTTTGCGGGTTGGTTGGTAAGCGGCTACTGGATGGGGCTGACATTGGGTAGGCTAACGCTGGCTAGAGTTTCGCAATGGGTTGGTACGCAACGTTTAATCTGGGGTTGTTTGGCTGGGACAGTTAGTGGTATTTTAATACTAATCTTTTTGGCAGGTACTTCGGGAGTTTGGCTTGCCATTGGTTTAGCCCTATGCGGCTACAGTTTGGGTCCTATATTTCCCACCACTATAGCGCTTATTTCCAACATTGTTCCCGAAAGATTACTTGCCAGTGCAGTAGGGCTTCTGGTAAGTTTGGGTAGTATGGGCGCGGCTTTTTTCCCTTGGCTGGCGGGCAATCTAGCAGAAAAACTGGGCTTATGGAGTTTACTACCGTACCTATTAGTTCTGACTGCAATTATGCTGCTACTTTGGCTTATGCTTTTTAGAGAATCTGGAGTGAACTCCAAAAGACCAGACCCCGAAAATAAGTTATAACAGTTAGCCTAGTAGCCTTCTCAACTGTGATGTTACGGTTTCAGGACTGTTACAAGAAACGTTTTTAGGGCAATAACCTGCTGCTCCCGCACCTCGTGCAAAAAAGCAACGAGGCTAAATTCAGACCACGTTTTCACCTTGCCATGTCTGTAGGTCAATGGTATAATAAAGTGTAAACCGATATTGGAACTTATATTCGTAATTCAAAGAAACGCGGAGAAATCTAGATACAATGAAGGTCATTTTGACCCAGGAGATTGCTCACCTGGGAAACACCGGTGAGATTAAAGAAGTAGCAAACGGTTACGCGCGCAACTTTTTGTTGCCTCGCGGATTGGCAAGACCTGCTACTGTAGGCGCAGTAAAGGTAGTTGAACGCAAAAGAGCTGCGGAAGAACGCCGTATAACTCAGCTTGAAGAAGAAAACAAGTCGCTGGCAGAACTTATTGCTAAGCAAACTCTCACCATCACTGCCAAGGTTGGGCGAGAGGGTCGCCTTTATGGCTCGGTAACTGCTGCTCAAATTGCTGAAGTTTTGAGTGCAAAAATCGGTCATGAAATTGATCGCCGCAAGGTTGAACTCACCGAAAACATTCACACTACCGGTTCTTATGAGGTTGCTATCAAATTAGTAGGCAAACTCGCACCTAAGGTAACGGTAAAAGTGGTGGGCGAGGCAGAAGAACAGACTGCCGAATAACCCGTTTCAACCGAGAGTTAGAATTTATGTAATCGGCAAGGTGCAAGCCTTGCCAGCCATTCTAAAAACATAATAATTTATGGGTTACGCCTTGTCCCCGACGCAAGGTAATAATCCTCAAAGTGAGTCTAGCCATTTCATTAATGGCGCTCATTTGTAGCGCGTTGCAAAGCGCGGAGTTATGTATATTTACGTGTCGGGTGTCTGAAAGAAGACACCCTTTTTGCGTATATAAACAGACTCTGTGGCGCTTCTGGACGGTTGTAAGCAAAGGCTGTTGTCTGTGCTTTACCGAAAAGGTTTATTTGCGCACGCTTCAGCTTTTATATTGTAGTCGGGCTATCAAGTTTAAAAGGGTGGTCTGGCTATGACCGTTGAGCAAGTTTACTCCCCCAACCCTGAATATAACCGCGATAGCCTGAGAGGGCAAAACCCTAGAGGCCGCTTCAATACAAATATCCAAGCTTCTGCCCCTGTTGAGAAGCAAATTCCCCATAGCCCTGAAGCGGAAGAGGCAGTAATTGGCTCGCTGCTGATTGATAGAGATGCAGTCATAAAAGTTGCCCCCATCCTTAAGCCTACCGATTTCTTTGGAGAAGAACGCGCCTCTATCTATGAGGCTATCATGAGTCTTTACCAACAGCGCGCTCCCGGCGACATTATTACGTTACGTGATGAATTGCGGCGGAGTGGAAGGCTTGGTGAAGGGGACGGTCAGGTTAAGTCGAGTTACCTGATAAACCTGATTCGCGCCACCGCTACTCCGGTGCATGTCGAATATTACTCACGAATTGTGCTTCGCTTCGCTATTATGCGCCGCTTGATTGCTGCCGGAGCGCAGGTAACTGCCCTCGGTTTCGATGATCGTATCGAAACGCAGGAAATGCTGGATAAGGCGCAAGAACTCGTATTTGGTGTAGTACAAGACGGGGTTAAACGTGACGCTGTAAAAGTCGGCTCGATTCTAGAAGAATATTTTGACCGCTTGGCGTATCTCCATGAGCATCGGGGTGAAATCATCGGAGTGCCGAGCGGCTATGCCGACCTCGACCGCTTGACCGGAGGTTTCCAGAACTCTGACCTCATTATCCTTGCTGCCCGCCCTGCTGTCGGTAAAACTAGCCTTGCGTTAGGTTTTGCCTATAACATGGCGATGAAAAATAATCGTCCGGTTGGCGTTTTCAGCCTTGAAATGTCGCGAGAGCAGTTAGTACAGCGTATGCTGGCAATGGAAACGGGCGTTGACTCGCAACGTTTACGCACCGGATATGTCGATGAAAGCGAATGGGATAGATTAACCCGCTCATTTGGACGGCTTGCCACTGCGCCTATCTACATAGATGACTCGGCGGGCATAACCATTATGGAATTGCGTAGCAAAGCGCGCCGCCTTCATGCAGAATACGGTATCGAGTGTTTGGTAATTGACTACCTCCAATTGATGATCGGCTCTCGCAATGAGAACCGGGTGCAAGAAGTCTCGGAAATTTCCCGCAATCTTAAAGCGCTTGCCCGCGAACTCAATATTCCGGTTATATGCTTGAGCCAGTTGAGCCGCGCAGTGGAAAGCCGCACCAGCCATGTACCACAGCTAAGCGACTTGCGTGAGTCAGGCTCGATTGAGCAGGACGCAGATATTGTAATGTTTATCTATCGCGATGAACTATACAACCCGGAAACTGAGAAAAAGAATATTGCTGAAGTCCATGTTGCCAAACATCGCAACGGCCCGGTTGGAACAGTCCAACTCTTCTTCCATAATAAGACCACGCGCTTTACTGACCTTGAAACCATGCGCCAATAGGGCAAAGTAGGTGTTTAATGGCTTTGCCATCTAATCTTTTTAATGGTTTTGATAGTGGGAAGTCAGGGGATTTACGCCTGACCGGAGTTCCTGCCAGTTTTTTTACCCGCTTGCTGCCTAGCATCAATAATCTTAGCGAACTAAAAGTTGTGCTTTATATTCTCTACTTAGCAGGTCAAAAACGGGGCGAACCCAAATGGGTTGGCTACTGGGAATTGGCGCGCAATGAAGAGCTTTTGGAAGGGCTGAAGCGTCCGGGAGACCCTCGTCCCACTGTTGAGCTATTACGCGAAGGTCTAGAATTGGCAGTTACTCGTGGTTCGCTCTTGCGTTTGATGGTTGCGCCTGCCCCCAACGATTTTGCCGAAGGGAATGATTTCGAGCCTTTGACCGAGCCTAGCGCTGTGACATGGTTTCTATTAAATACCTCCGGTAACCGTACTTTTATAGCAGACCTCGAAAGCGGCAAAGTTGCGCTGGAAAACACCAATTTGGTGAGCGGGATTGATTTTCCTGAATGGAATACTGCCTCAAATGCTTCATATGACTCTGTGGAAGGCGCACGGAATGCAATCAATCGCTGGCAGGAAGTGCGTTTGCAATCTGCCCGACCTGACGTATATACTCTTTACGAGCAAAATATTGGGGTATTAACCCCTATGTTGAGTGAGCGACTTGGAGAAGCTACAAAGCTTTACCCGATAGAATGGTTGGAAGATGCTTTCCAACAAGCAGTAACATATAATCGGCGAAACTGGGCTTATATCTCTAGAATATTGGAAAATTGGGCTACGGAAGGGCGCGAGAATTATGGATATGAACGAGAAGGACAAGCAGCCCGCGGAAGAAATGGAAGATCTGATCTGGCAGGCAGCGGAACAGGAACGCCTGGAACGCAGCCCCAAGAGTCAGAAGCCACGTCGGGATCGCGAAGACATGCCACGCCGAATCGGTCTGGAAGATCTGGGTCTAGACATGCGCCGGGCGATGCAGCAATCGACTACTCCAAATATACCACCGGCAAATACGCCTATCTCAACGCCCAACGCCGAACCAGACCAGACTCCAAAGACAAACAATGATTTTCCCCAAAGGCGGATTCCACAAGGTTGGCGCGTAGTTACACCTCAACAGGAAATCTACCCTGAGCTTCCGCCAGAGCCGGGTTCTTGTCCGGTTTGCAGAGGAACTGGCTGGTTACGAATGGATGCGCAGGTTGGTGACCCCAACTTTGGGAGGATTATTCCTTGCGGTTGTAAAATAGACGAACAACTTGCGGGCGAATTTGAGAGGCTGAAGAAGCTCAGTAACCTCGATGCTTTCCGCAATATGACCTTTGAAAATTTTAATCGCCTTAGGGGCGTGCGCGAAAATTTCGAAATCTCTGTGCAATATGCCCGTGACCCCAACGGATGGTTGCTTTTCTTTGGCAACTTTGGCACCGGGAAAACCCACCTTGCCGCTGCAATTGCCAATTATGCGCTACGCAACCTCAAAATGAAGGTATATTTCACGGCTGTCCCTGATTTGCTCGATTATCTCCGTGCCTCTTTTGACCCCAATTCTACCGGCGGTAGCTATGATGATCGCTTTGAAGAAATCAAAAATGTGCCTTTGTTAATTTTGGACGATTTAGGTACAGAAAATGCCAGCCCTTGGGCGCGTGAAAAGCTTTACCAACTTATCAATCACCGCTATAATCTGAAGCTACCAACAGTATTCACCACTAATGTGGATATGGATATGTTGGATGGTCGGATTCGTTCACGTATAGGCGATGCGGCTCTATGTCGTTTGGTTTTGTTTAACCAAGCAGATGACTATAGACAGTTGCCTCCTGAACACCGTGATTGGACAAGAACAAATCAGGGCGTTGAGTCTAGGGGGAATAAGCCGCAAAACAATACTCGTGTTGGAAATAACACGCCACCTACACGCCGCGACCACCGCTAATAACTAAAGAATTTAGTTTCCCCCTTCCGAACAGGTAGGGGGAATTAGTGTTTCAAGGAAAAAATCAGACAGTGCTAATTGATGCGCATGCACATCTTGATCTCGAACATTATGATCATGACCGTGATCAAACCATAGAACGCGCTAAGGCAAATGGGATTGAGCGAATCATAAATGTAGGGATTGAATCTTCGCGCTGGCAAAATTCGCTCGAACTAGCGCGACAGAATCAAGGCTATATTTATTTGGCGTTAGGTTTACATCCTAACGATATTAATCGAGAGCAAAACCCTGATGAAGCCTTGCTTTATTTAGAAAAGCTGGCTATTGACAACCCTAATATAATCGTAGCGATTGGCGAAACAGGACTGGATTATTATCACAAAGATACCACTCCCGAACTACAAGAAGAATATTTTTTGAAGCAAATCGAGTTGGCGCGGCGGGTAAAGCTACCGCTTGTAATCCATTGCCGAGATGCGATGGCTGATACCATTGCCCTTCTTCGCCGCTATGCTAGCCAATTGCCAATTATGATGCATTGTTTTACAGGTACACCCCAAGAGGCAATGGACTGTCTTAAATTAGGCGAAAACGTATATATTTCTCTGGCAGGACCTGTCACCTATAAAAATGCACATGAACGTCATCAGGTTGCCAGCATTGTACCTATGAACAGGTTACTGGTAGAAACCGATTGTCCTTTCCTGACTCCTCATCCCTTTCGGGGAAGAAGGAACGAACCCGCTTATGTAAGATTTGTAGCTGAAAAAATTGCCGAAATAAAGGCAATCAGTTATGATGAGGTGGTTCAGATCACCGGGGGAAATGTAAAAGAGCTATTTGGGATACAATAAATTACATGGAAGAACTTGAGCCTGAAAACCTGACAGTGGCGCAGTGTCAACGTGAAGTGCGTAAATTCCTTGAAGAACGGGGTTGGTCGCCGCGCGACACCGAGGGGCGCTATTACACTGTAATTCACGCGATGGAAGAATTAGGAGAAGTAGCCCGCAGTATTACCCATCTAGAAAGTCGCCGCGCTGAAGTGCAAGAAATGCGTGGTGCGGCAGTCTCCACTCTCGAAGAATTGGCGGACGAACTGGCGGACGTATATTTTCACATGCTAAAGTTAGCCGATGCTTATGGGTTGGAGTTGTCAGAAGCATTCATCCACAAACTCGCACGCAATCATGCTAAATTTCCTCTTGACCAGTTTGAGGGAATGGGTTTTTAAATGATAAGTATGTACCAATTGCAAATATTTCTATCGGTGGTGGAGCAGGGAAGCTTTTCTGCTGCTGCCGAAGAATTACATCTGACTCAACCCGCAGTCAGTATGCAAGTGCGTACCCTCGAAGAACGCTATGGTGTGAAGCTATTTTCCCGAATCGGGCAACGAATCGAACTGACCGAAGCGGGTAGAAGCCTGCTAGAACCCGCTCGCAAATTATTATCCCAAGCTTATTTGGTAGAAGAACACTTTAGCGCTGGATTGGGCGATTTGCGAGGTCGGCTTAATATTAGTTATGGGCGTAATAGTGCTGCGGCACTTTATTCCTTTCTTAAATTACTTACATCTTTCCGCGAACGCTATGATAAAGTACAGTTTTCTTTCCACGAAATGAACGAAGAAACCATCCAGAATATGGTGCTGGAAAGAGAAATTAACTTTGGTATTATTACCGGTGTGACACGTCAACGTGGTCTTGATTCTCTGATGCTAACTAAAGATCAGGTTGTGTTGGCAGTTCCCATTGGGCATAAGTGGGAAGGTAAGCAAATTAAAATAACTGATTTAAAAGGTGTTCCTTTCATCTTACGCTCTACCGGTTCGGAGACACGCCGAATGGGTGAATTAGCGCTGCGCTCTGCCGGTATGACTTATAGTGACTTACAGGTTGTAGCTGAAATGGATAGCGGTGAAGGGGTTGCGCTGGCAGTTGAAAATGGGCTAGGGGTTGGGTTAATTAGCGAATCGGTAGTTACTCGTTTTGCAGTAGGTGGTTCGTTAGCTATTGCGAGAATTGAACTCTCAGTGCAGGAACAGGCAGCAGGCGCTGCCTTGTGTCGTGAATTAACCCTAGTAAAACTTGCAGCAAATCTGGATCGCCAACCCTCCCCTGCACAAGACAGACTTTGGGAATACCTACGTACTCAATTGGTTGAGGAGAAAATTCAAAAATGACCGTAAAGCCTAATTTTGATAGCGAATACTACGACCAAGAATTTTTTAATAACGATTGGTATCAAAGCAAGGCTCTATATGGAGGTCAAGTCACCACAATCAGAGCAATCAGCGGTTTGGAATCGGTATTGGATATTGGTTGTGGTCTAGGGCAAGTATGCAAATTACTCTCAGAAGATGAGAATTATAATGTTACCGGAGTAGATGTCAGCCAATTTGCGCTCGATCAAGCCACAAAAGCAGCTCCAAAAGCGCGTTTTATTCAATTTTCTGATAGTCTACTTCCCTTCGAAGATAATTCATTTGACCTTGTGTTTAGTTCTGAAGCCTTCGAACATGTGCCGCGCTCACAACTACCACTTTTAATAAATGAAACTATTAGAATTTCACGCCAATATATCTGTCTTAGCATCTCCATTGCCCATGCCGGAATAGAGTCGCATATTTCGCTTAAACCCAAAGAATGGTGGCGAGCCGCTTTTAGTGCGCAAGGTTTGATTCACTTGCCTGAGCTAGAAGAGTCTTTTTATAAAAATGTACCGGATTATCTGGTTTGGTTTTGCTATCGTAAGCCTGAAGGTTGGATGGGCAAGCCCCAAAACTGGGCAATTGATTATCTTGGCGATGCTGCACGTATTCTTGAATGGGACGAGCTTTTACTCAAGGCTGAAAATTTTCATGCCACCCATATCGCTGAAATAGTAAGCTTTATGTCTCGCCGCGAAAAAGAATTTGTGGAGAGCATAGATTGGTTGAAACAGCAAAACACCTCTCTGCAAGAAGGTCATGACTGGCTAAAAGGACAATATGATACTCTGAATTCTGAAAGAGTAACCATGCTCTCGAAGTTGGAACAATTACAAAAACGCAATGAACAACTGGAATTGGATTGGCAAAATAAGACTCAATATATAACCAGCCTAGAAGAGCAAATCAAAAATATGGAACAGGCTAATGCTTCCGGGTTAAATGGTTTGGCTGGGAAAGCAACCTCACTTGCCAGTGGTATTAAGAGGAAAATAATAAAATGAAACCCCTCGTCAGTGTTATCATTCCTTGCTACAACAAAGCGCAGTATTTGGCTCAGACAATAGATAGCGCACTTAATCAGACTTACCCGGAAATTGAAGTAATAGTCATAAATGATGGGTCATTGGATAATACGCTGGAAGTATTGCAGGCGTATTCAGAAAACCCGCGAGTGAAAATAATTGATCAGGAAAATCAGGGAGTATCTAAAGCGCGTAATGCCGGAATTGCTCTGGCACAAGGGGAATATTTTCAGTTTGTAGATGCGGATGATTGGTTGCATCCTGAAAAAACCGCACTTCAAATGGAAGTGATGGAAGCGCGTCCTGATATTGGATTGGTATATTGCGACTGGTATGTAGTCTATCCTGATCGGGGTATTACGGAAGAGCTACCTATAACCCGTCATATAATGCCATTGCAGGAAGAGCTTTTAACTGCTCTTTGGGTTGGTAATGTGTTTTCCCCGCTGTCTGCGCTGTTACGGCGTGAATGGTTGATACAAACTCCGGGCTTTCGGGTTGGTGTTGAAGGCTGCGAAGATTATGAAATGTGGTTGCGGTTGGCGGCGCTCGGTTGCAAAATGTATCTTTTAAACCGCAAACTGGTCTATTATCGTGATTTCCCGGAGAGCTTAAGCAAAAATGAAGAGCGCATGAAGCATGCTTATCTTGGAGCAAGAACCGCGATTGCTCAAGATTTCCCGGAAAAAGTAGCAGCAACAACGGTCGAAATGATCAGGTTTTTTGCCGAATATTTTCAAGAAAAAAATAATTGGGAACAACGTCAGGATTATAATATTGTCGAGTTGAGAGCATCTATCAATTCTTTATCGGAATCTTTCAATTCTTTATCGGAATCTTTCAATGAACTAAAAGAAAATCATGATATTCTAGAGAATGCTTATTCTGAGCTAGACGAAGTTTATCATGCTCAAACTAGATATGTGCGTAAGCTTGAACAAGATTTGTCAGAAACCAAAAATTATGCCTTAACACTCAAAGAAAAATTGGAGGAGTTGGAAAGCAATCGCTACATAAGGTTAGCCTTAAAGGTTGAAAATGGTATTGAGCGAGTGCGTAGAAAATAATATGCCATTGAAATTACTTAAACTCCAGACTTTGCTCTACCATAATGAAGCACACAGTATCCGTAAGTTCATCGAGTGTCTAAAAGTTATTCAAGTTCCGGTGGGCTGGCAATTATTTTTCCATCTGGGCGATTGCTCGGTAGAACCGCTATTGGATAAAGAGCAACTTGCACAAATTGAGGCGGAACTCTCTGTTTCGGATGTCTCATTTAAATATACTTTTTTTAATGAGAACCTCGGTTTTGGCAAAGGACATAACAGACTGTTTCAGGAATTACCCGATTGCGAAGCGGTAATAATTCTCAACCCCGATACAGTTTTCCCCTATCACTTTTTCTCACGCTTGGTTGCAATGGCAGAGACTCACCCCGATTACGGCATTATTGAGGCACGTCAATACCCTCTTGAACATCCTAAAGCCTTTGATTACCAAACTTATGAGGGTGCATGGGCAAGCATGGCGTGTAGTCTTGTAAAATATGAAGCATTTAAACGCTGTAATGGCTTTGACGAGAACATTTTTCTATATGCGGAAGATACCGATATTAGCTGGCGTATTCGAGCATTAGGTTACAAGATATATTATTGCCCGAATGGCTGGTTTTATCATGTAAAGCGACTTAATCAAACGGGTTTAGTTGCTTCCAAAAGTGAGCTGTTTTATTCGCCGATATATAGCCTTATGCTTCAAGCGAAATATGGGCGCGAAGATTTAAACGAAAATGCCTTAGCCTGGCTGAAGCGAAATACCGAACCTATAAATAAAGCTATTCTTGAGGGTTATGAAAAAGCGCTGGAAAATATGACTCCTGCCACGCCGGAGGAACGGAAAGTAGCTAGGTTTGAAGGTTCTGGTTTCTACGCCCACCACCGTTGGAAATATGATTCGTTCCGTGACAAGTTTGGAAGGAGCGATCAACTTTAATAATGAGTGATCCTATAACTACCGCACAATCTGCTACCAGTAAAATTAATCAAGCTGAAAATCAGATACCCATAGCAAACTGGCTTACTGAACTTGAGTCAGTATTTCCCTCTCAATCTTTAGCAGATTTGATTGAATGGCTGAATAATCCCGGGATTTTAACTAATCAAATTGAGAATGAGGCTTTAAGTTACCCCGTTATTTCAATATTAATCAATTATTCAGGACTATGTCCGGAACTTTTGGAAGAAACTCTTTTCTCCATCTTTGTGCAATCCTCAGATGATTACGAAGTAATAATTGGTACTTCAGAAGCTTGCAAACCGGAAATAAGTAGTTTGCTTCAATATTTACCCGTTTCTCTGGCTAACAGAATCAGAATTGTTGGTATTGAGCAACAAGAACCCGCGTTGAGATTTAATGCGCTGGCTGAAGCGGCAAATGGAATCTTTTTGAATTTTATTGATGAGAATACCTTATTATTTGAACACCATGTTGAAGTTATTAAGAAAGCTCTAACCGAGCATGGTTCGCGGAAGATAATGCAGGTTCTGGGAGTTTCGCGTACGGTAAAACTATTAAATAATACGCTCGAGCATTTTTCATATACTGTCGAAAATATTGACCCTAGTTATACAACCCCTTTTAACTCTTTTCATTATGCCTACCACCCAAATGTACCGCTGGCTTGTCTGGTAATCCCACGGGTTATTTTTAAGGACACAAAACTGCGATTCAGGGAAGAACTCGAAGTACCATTTGATTGGGTCTTTCTGATGCGTCTTGCCAATTTCATTCAGGTGGAAACTGCCTCTGAAATAACTATAAGTATAAATTTTATTGCTACAGAACAGGGAAGTGATAAGGAAACAGCCTTATTGCAGCGGTTGGCTTGGTTAAAAAGTTGGTCTATTCTGACTGAGGTTAGCACTATTCGGCAAGTGTTGGAAGAAAAAAAAGAATACCGGGAATTGGCAAAGCTGGAGATTAAAGAAGCAAAACTCAAACTCGATGAACAGTATCATATCTGGCAGAGAAATTTCGAGGAGTTACAACATTGGTCACAAGGACTAGAGCAAGAATTGAATAGGTTGCAAAATTCCAAAACTGTCCGTGGTTCCAAAATTATCGCCGATAATATCTCAAGGCTTGTTACAAAAGCCAGAGCTTTGCTTAAAAAATGAGGAAATCTACAATTAAATAAAAGGTAAAATAATAAATGAGCAAACCGTTGGTCAGTGTTATTATTCCAGTTTATAACCAAGCAAATTTTATCACCCAAACAATCGGCTGTGTTTTGGAGCAAACCTACGATAATCTTGAAATTATAGTTGTAGACGATGGTTCTACCGATCAGACACCTGAAATACTCTCATGTTATAAAGATAACCCCCGTATCAAAATAATACACCAGCAAAACTCGGGGGTTGAAACTGCCCGTAACACTGGAATCGCGGCTATAACAGGTGACTATGTGCAGTTTCTGGATGGCGATGATTGGCTTCATCCCCAAAAAATAGAACTCCAAGTGGAAATACTGGAAAATGAGCCTCAATACGGGTTGTCTTACTCTGAATTTTATGCTGCCAAGAGTGAAGATGAAATTGAAGAGTGGGACTCTTGCAAGCGGCGATGCCTTGGACCAGCGGAAGGTGATATATTCGATAGTTTGTGGTTACAAGGCGTATTCCCAATCCATACCGCGTTGGTTCGGCGTGAATGGATACAAAAAGCCGGATACTTTAACAAAGACTTGCTGGCAGCCAATGAAGACTGGGAATATTGGCTGCGTATAGTCGGTTTGGGCTGTCAGGTGCACTACCTCGATTTTAGAGGGGCATATTACCGCATGCATGATTCCAACAACAGTCGTAAAGAAGAACGCATGAGAACCAGCCTGATTAAAGCCCGCCAATTAATTGCAGCACAATTTCCCGATAAAGTGGGGAAATCCACAGATTTTGCCATTCGCAGGTTACTTAAAATGGCAGATGATGTGCGTGCGTGGGCAAATCACCTTGAAGAAGACAATAAAACCTTGCAAGCATTACTACATTCCTATGCTGAGGGTAATAAGTCTGTTGCAGATCAACCAACGACACCCGCCGACTATATCCAATTTCTAGAAAGTGAAGTTTCTCGCAAAAACGAGCATATTCAAAAGCTGGAAGAGCAGTTCCAGCGATTAGATAGTGAACACTCCTCTAGTCTGGAATTTCAGCTGAAAAGTAAGGCGGTTCACCTTAGAACAAGAATAGATAAACTATTGAAGAGGAAAGCATGACCAAAGCACTGATAACCGGTGGCGCGGGCTTTATCGGCTCTCATCTGGCTGAGTATTTGCTAAATTTGGGTCAAGAAGTTTACATAATTGATGACTTATCCACCGGCAGCATTTATAATATCCAACATCTCAAGGAGAACCCACGCTTTCATTATGTGATTGATACTATGATGCACGAACCGGTGCTGGCGGAATTAATTGATAGTTGCGATGTGGTTTATCATTTGGCGGCGGCAGTGGGTGTCCGCCTAATTGTCGAGTCGCCCATTCGCACCATCGAAACCAACACCAAAGGAACTGAACTGGTTTTGAAGTGGGCAGCTAAGAAAAAGAAGAAAGTCATAATTGCCTCTACCAGCGAAGTTTATGGCAAGAGTACAAAAATCCCATTTACAGAGACGGATGACCTGTTGCTCGGTCCCAGTTATAAAGGGCGTTGGAGTTATGCCTGCTCTAAATTATTGGATGAGTTTCTTGGGTTGGCTTACTACCGAGAAATGGGTACTCCGGTGCTTGTTGCTCGGCTATTTAATACTGTAGGACCTCGCCAAACCGGGCAATATGGTATGGTAATTCCGCGTTTCGTAAAGCAGGCGCTATCCGGTTCGCATATCACCGTATATGATGATGGTCAAATGGTACGCGCTTTCTCCTATGTGGGCGATATTGTAGGGGCGCTAGAAAAACTAATGGCGCATCCAGATACAGCAGGAAAGATTTATAATATCGGAAATCCAGAACCGGTAACAATCGAAAATCTTGCTCGTCGGGTGATTGAGCTTACCGGCAGTAAATCCACCATCGAATATGTGCCTTATATCAACGCCTATACCGAAGGATTTGAAGATATCCGAGAGCGCGTGCCGGACATCACTAAGGTTCAAAAGATGATCGGATTTGAACCTAAAGTATCACTGGATGAAATTTTGAGGCGCGTAATAGACCATTTTCGCGACAACGAGAATGTCTAATCGGAGTTAGAACTTTTACTATGGGATGGCAAAATGTCCTTTGAATTGTGTGCCATCTACATGGAAATTGTGCGATTTAGTCAAAAAGCCAGCTTACCCACGAGTAAGTTGGCTTTCAACTGCTTTATGCCTGTCAACATGGAAAAAGAGGTTTCGTTCTTACCCATTGACCGAACGCAAGACCCTCTACAAGCCTACTACTGAACTACGCCCGTAAGCTACGGTTGGGTCGGTAATTACATTAATCAGCGCCGGTTTTTGCCGTTGTTTGGCAAACTCAAAAGCTCGTTCTAGAGCAGGGCAAATATCTTCAGGACGTTCCACCCGCTCACCGTAACCGCCCAAGCCTTCTGCCATTTTCTCATACTGTACCGTTTGAGAAAGTTCGGCGGCGATGCTGTTACCGAAAAACATCTTTTGTGGATGTTTTATCTGCCCCCATGCGCCGTCATTGCCAATTACACATACAACCGGAATATTCTGTCGCGCCATTGCTTCCAGATCCATCCCGTTTAAGCCGAAGCTACCATCTCCAAATAGCAATAGCACTTGCTTATCAGGACGTGCCAATTTGGCGGCAATGGCATAGCCGGGTCCCACTCCTAAAGTACCCATTGCTCCGGGGTCGAGCCAGTGGGCAGGTTCATTTACTCGAATCACCCGCGCCCCAAACGTTACAATATCGCCACCATCTCCGATAACAGTTGCATCTCGATCAAGAAAATCGCGGATTTCGCGACACAAACGCAACGGATGAATCGGTACTGCATCGCTGTTCATCAATGGCTCATCTTTTGCCAGTTGCTTGGCTTCATTTTCATGCAGAGTTTTCAACCAATCATGTCGCGCGTTGCTTTCACCTTTATTGCGCCAGCCGGGAAGGTTTAAGGCTCTTATTATCTGATCCAACGCTAAGCCTACATCCGCTGCAATAGCAAGCGTTGGGCTTTTGTTTACGCCCACTTCGCGCGGTTCAACATCCATCCAGATTATTTTTGTGTCCGCGCCGATACCCTCACCAAAATTCAACCGGAAATCCAGCGGTGTTCCGATAATCAGCAACACATCGGCATTTTTAAGGGCATGCTTGCGGCTCAGTGAAAAGAAAAGAGGATGGTCGCTCGGTAGCAAACCGCGCCCCATGCCGTTCAAATAAGTGGGAATCTGAAGATTTTCAACCAGTTGGCGGAAGGGCGCAACCCCCCGACACCACCATACTGCCCCACCCGCCATTATAGCCGGACGTTCTGCTTGCGCCAGCAACTCCGCAGCCTCTTCCACGATTTGCGGATGCGCTTCACTCCCGTATATGGCACGATAACCGGGAGCAGGAATGACCGCATCTGTAACCGGTATCAGGTTGTTGAGTAAATCAAACGGAATATCGAGAAAAGCCGGACCGGGCTTGCCGCTCAGAGCAGCGCGAAAGGCATCCCCTACATATTGGGCGATGCGGCGAGTCTCATAAACGGTGCGGGCATATTTGGTAACAGGGCGTACCATTCCGATATGATCCAATTCCTGAAGCCCACCCATCCCATCCTGTGACAGAGGAGCGCGTCCGGCAATAATTATTACAGGGCTACCTGCTTGGAAAGCGTTGGCAATTCCGGTCATAGCGTTGGTTACACCGGGTCCGGCAGTGACCAGCGCGACCCCGATTTTTCCGGTGACTCGCGCCCAACCTTCGGCAGCCATAACCGCGCTTTGCTCGTGCCGAACATCCACTACCCGGATGCCTTCATGCTTGCAACCCTCGTAAATCGCCGCAATATGCCCGCCGCTGAGAGTGAATACTACTTCCACACCTTCACGTTTAAGCATACGAGCTACCAATCGCCCGCCATGTATAGTTTCTGCGCCGAACTCAGCAATTAGGGCTTGTTCATGCTCTTTTGCCATAATCTTCTCCTTTGAAGGGTAAAGCAGATTTAAATTTTAATCAGGTCGCTCTATTTTGCCAGCAAAACTCGCGCAGGTGCGCCATCGGCATTTTCGATTTTAAGAGGAAGCGCCATTAGGGTATATTCGCCCGGTTCGATAGCGCGTAAGTCTAACCCCTCCACAATAACTACCCTGTTTGAGAGTAGCAGGTGATGGGTGCGATAATCTTCACAATCAAACCGTTCAATACTGAGATAATCAATCCCGATAAGCTTTACCCCGTGTTGCAGCAACCATTCTGCGCCACTAGGGTTAATCGCTACGAAATCGCGCCTGAAATAAGTGTTATCATTCCAGAACTCAGAGTTGCGGGTTTTGAAGATGATACGCTCAAACGTATCGGGCAAGTCTAATTTCTCAAGGTCAGTTGCTTCGATGTGTGCCCCGCTAGGGTTAATTTCAACCACCAGCACAGTACCGACCAACGCCTCAAGCGGGAGAGTATCAATTCCGGTAGCCCCTTCAATAAAATGAACAGGCGCATCCAGATGCGTTCCGGTATGCACGCTCATTTTTATCCGCGAAACGTTGGCAGTTGCCCCTTCCGAGATTTTATCGGCTTGCTCAATCTCAAGCAAAGGGTCTCCGGGCCACACTTTCAAGCCGGGATGGATCGGTACACTTACATCGTAGAGCTTGTTAAAATTCAAGAAAAGCTCACTTTCGCCAGTAATTTTTACGCCATTTCTGATTGGCGGAAAGCTTGGTGCGTCCTGAGCGAATCAACCACCACGGCACTAAAAGAAGTAGTGTTCCAATTAAAACAGGTACAATTGAGACATGATCCAGAATCGGCTCATTTAGTAAGCCAAATAAATCATTAAAGACAAGTGAACCTAAGAACCCGCCTACAATTCCCAGCACTGCTGCCATCAAACGCTGGAGGGTGGGAATCCAGATTTTGCGACGCGCTGCCAATTCTGCCAATAAGCCCATTACCAAGCCGAGTAAGAAGAAAATAACCAAATCTTGCCAGTCTTTAAGGTCTTGCATAGTTTCAAGCCCACTCCTGAAGGTTGAACATGGGGAGATACTCGCCAACTACTGTTCCCCGTTTGTTGGTTATCGGTTTTAGCTGTACTTCTTCAAACTTCTGGATGTCCGCTTCCGGTAACAAATGAGCCTGTCGCAATATTCGCGCCATTATTGCCGGATGCACCCGGCTTGCCCCATCCGCTATCTTGAAAGCAAGACCGATTCCGTGTTCCGGAAACCCGGCACACCACACTGCTTCTGCCCCTATCTTGCTGAAAATTTTACTACTGCCAGCCGAGTTCATCAAATCGGTATCGCTACGAGCAGTGCCACCCACCATAAAGCTATGCGCTTGCATTGCCGCTGCGATGCGCCTAACTGCTATAGCGCGTTGGGGTTTATTTTGTTTCTCCCAGTAGGCGGCATCGGCAAGTCGCGCGAAAGCGGTAGCCATCCGAGCGGTGCTCATTCCGAAACAAACTACCGAGCAACCGTCAATTCCGGTAGCAATGTTCGCCGCGTCAAGTCCGCTAAACTCTGTCACCACACCCATAATTTCGCGCTGTAACGGATGATCTGGTTCGGTGTAGGTTTCTAGTTCCCAGCCCATGTGTTTGCATACCAGCAACATTCCGGCATGCTTTCCGCTGCAATTGTTAAAGAGCGGAGCGGGCGCAATACCCTGTATTAACAGTGCATCTCTAGCAGCCTCATAAAGCGGGTAATCGCTACCACAGCGCAGATATTCAGGCTCTAAACCTGCCTTTCGCAATATGCCTAGCGCGGTTTCCACATGCTCAGGCTCACCGTTATGAGAAGCGCATGCCAACGCTAACTCCTTATCGGTTAATCCGTATCTATCAGCTGCGCCACTCTCGATTAGCGGGATTGCTTGCAACGGTTTCGCGCTAGAGCGCAAGAAACTGATAAAATCGTCCGTCGGCGCACCGCTACTCAAAAGCACTCGTCCGCTTGAGTCAGCCAGTGCAATAAAACCATAATGACGGCTTTCCATAATATTGCCGCGCATAACGTTAGCAAGCAGGTTCATTTAAGCCAATCTATCCTTGATTTGAACTCTCCAGAAGTCGAGGAATGATATTTTTGATTAGTTTGGCAAGTCGTGGCCCTGCCTGCTTGCCTACCTCTAGCACTTCAAGATGATTGGGTTCAACTCCCGGCGCACCGGTTGCCATATTGGTGATGGTGCTTATTCCCAAAACTCTCATTCCACTATGGGCAGCTACAATAACTTCTGGGACGGTGGACATTCCCACTGCATCGGCACCGATTCCACGCAGGAAGCGCAATTCTGCGGGCGTTTCAAAGTTTGGTCCGGTCAGCATAATGTAAACGCCCCTATGGAAATTTATCTCCAGTTTTTCGGCTTCTTCCACCGCTATATCAAGAAATTCGGGAGGGTAAACGCGATTGATTGCCGGGAAACGTGTCCCTAATCTCTCATCGTTAAAGCCGCGCAAGGGGTTATTGCCAACCATACCGGGTAGAAAGATATGATCGTTTAAGCCCATCAGGTCTCCGGCTTGATACGAGGGATTCAACCCACCGGCAGCATTGGTTAAGATGAGAATATCAACTCCCAACGCTTTCAACACGCGCACCGGGAAGGTTACAGTCGCCATGTCGTAACCTTCATAGGTATGCAAACGTCCTTGCATGGCGATTATAGGGATACCCTCTAGTTTACCTGCTACCAGTTGCCCGGCATGCCCCTCTACGGTTGATTGGGAAAAGAAAGGTATTTGTCGGTAGGGAATCGCTACCTGATCGGTCAACTCATCGGCTAAAGCGCCGAGACCGCTACCCAGCACAATAGCAACTTTTGATAGCCTGTCTTCAAGCACCTTGCGTAGAAAATCTGTAGCGGCTTCCGCCTTTTCGTATATTTTATCCATGCCTACATTCTTCTTAATAAATCATTCTTTTTCTCTTGAAATTCGGCTTCACTAAGAACCCCTTGATCTCGCAAGAGGGCGAGTTGCGCAATTAATGCAGGTATATCCGCTTGAGACGGATTGGTAGGGGCAGTTTTAGGCGCGGGTTGGGGCTGATTTTGGTAGCCGTAGTTTGGCGGTTGCGCTTGTTGGCGCGGAACGCCTGCGCCACGCTCATCATAATAACGTTGTTGCTGTGGAATGGGCGCGGGTTGGGGCTGTTCATGCATAGCTCTTTCTTGGCGCGCTAAATCCGAAGCATCTCCAAAAAAGCCGTTCTTAGAATCCAGCATTGCTTTTTTGAATTCGTTTGGATTGCTGATGTAGTCGTACTCATTTGCGCCTGTTTCATTGCCGGTCAGGATTTTGATAGTGCCATAACCCCATAACCTGCCAAACATTGACTGGTACATTTCCACATCATTTACTTTATCAAGGCTGCTATCACTGAGGTTTTTGTTGATTATCCCCCAGACTTTGATGACTCGTTCATTGGTAACCAGATA